>JAEZIJ010000096.1 GCA_023436715.1 Acidobacteriota bacterium | reverse complement strand
GTGTTCATCGGCGGCCAATTCAATTCATTCTAGCCGCCGATCAACACCGATGAACGCCGATTTCTCACGGCGCGCGCTACTGATTTTCATTCCTTGGTTGCGGCTCGGAACGGGTCATGCCCGAACTCCCTCGCGGTCGCGGCTCGGTTTCGTGCCGGTTCCAAGCCACGACCGCGAGCACCCGGTCGCGTTTTCCTTGTTGAAACCCTGTACGGGGATTGAGAGGCGCGCCTCTACCTGGAGGCGAGTGCGGCGACGGCGGTGCGCGACGCGACCGCCTCGGCAGGATCGTTGCCCAGGACCCGCTGGCCGGCCGCGTCTCTGGAACGTCCGCCCTGCTCCCATGGCACAGGGTAGGCGCGCAAGCAGGCCGGGCACTGGTACTGGCCATTCACGGGCCACATGGGAGCCGGATGCATCAACTGGCACCAGACGGTAGCTACACGAGATCGAATGCTCTTCATAATTTCCCCACCTGTAGTGGACTCCCGCTACATTGGATTCAGTTGGGGATATTTGGGTTCCGGAAAAGTTCAGCGGAGCGCCGGCGGCGCGGCGGAGCGCGCCTATTTTCCGATGCGCTGTTGCAGGCGCGACGCCTGGGCATTGAGGCTTGCGAGTTGGCGCAAATCCTCCTCGGCCAGGGCGATGCTGTCCTGGATGCGCGACATGTCGGGCGGATTATCGAGACGCGCCGACAATGCGCGGTACTGCTCGGTGACGTCCTTGTACCGGCGTAGCGTGCTGGTCAGGTAGTTCTCGCGCCGGCGGTTGATCTCGTCAAGGTCGCGCAGCATGCGTGTGATCTGGGAGAGCTTATCCGCATTCCCGCGATTTTCCTCGCGTAGTTTCAGATTGGCGCTCTCGAGCTGTTCGAAGCGCTGGTCCTTCCCCTTGAGTTCGTCCTTGATGGCCGTCAACAGGCGATTCGAGCTTGCGATGCGCTCTTTCAGGTCGGCCTCGGACGCGGCAAGACGCTTGTTTTCCTCGGCGCTGCGCTCCATGGCCGTTTCCAACTCGCGGATGCGATCCTGAAGTCCGGCGATGGCCGAATTGGCGCTCGCAAGCTTATCCCGGAACTGAAAGAGGAGTTTGGCTTGTTCGACGGCATCGATGGGCGGCGTCATGTGCGGCTCGCGGGCCTCGGTCTGGCCGGGACCGCGCTCGGCGGCGGCCAAACCCTGCCGGAGCGCGTCCGTCTCGCGCGCCGACCGTTCAGAGGCGGCACGCAGTTCGCGGTTCTCGCGCTCCAGGCTGGCCACCCTCGCAACCTGCTCGGTGCTGGCACGGATGTACCGGGTGGCGATGAAGGTTGCGGCGGCCAGGCCGGCAAGCGTGACCGCGACGACAGGCCAAAGCGGGATCTGGCGGGACTTAGACATGGGGAATCCTAATCACTTTTCAAAAACGAAGCGGTTTCTGTACGTCAAGGTATGGCCTTCGTTGGCCAATTCCACCTGAGCGGTTTTCGACCGGCGCTCGGGTACGCGCAGGACGACACTGTAATGCGAACCGATGGTGCGAAAGATGCCGGCGATCGCATCGGGAATCTCGGCGCGGGAGCGGCAGAACGTGCTGGCGCCTCCGCTGCCTGAGGCCATTTGCATCATGCCGCCCTGGTAGGCCTCGTTTACGCGGTCGTTGCGGTAGGCCAGGTGAACGATAAACAGCGGCGCCTCGAAAGCGGCCAGCTTGTTCTGGAGCTTGGTGGCTTTCTCACGGACAAGCCCTTCCGGGAAGCGGCGGCTCATGTCGTGCGAATCGCTCGAGTTGATTACGGGATTGATGAAATCCTCGCGATAGTTGTAGACATCGCTGTCGGTGACGTAAACGAGGCCGACACGAACGCCGGCTTTGACAAGCAGAGAATCGGAGATACGGGCGGCTACTTCGACAGTATCGAGGAAACCGGCCTTGCCGCTCACGGGCACTCCGCGGATCGCGGCGGCAAGCGCGGCACGGTCGCTCGTGGGATCGGACAGCACGTGAAGGCCGTCCTGCGCACGCAGGAGCGCGATGTTCGCGTTGGGCGGGAGCTTTTCGATGGCGGCGATAAGGGCGTTCCGCGCGGTATCCACCAACCCGAGGTCCTCCGTCCAATCGAGTACGAGCAGTATCACAAGGTCGTCGCCGGGCCCGCGGGTAGCGACGACAGGCGCCTCGGCTCCGTCTACTTTCGCGTCGAAATCCTTGGCGGCGCCATCGCCCTCTTTGGCGGCCACCCACACCGGCACCCGAAGTAATTGCTGACGCGAGGCGGGAGGCGCAGCCCACGACGGGGCGCAAAGAAGTATCAATAGCAGCAGAAACGCGGGGGCACGCCCGGTGGCAGAGTGCAGCACAGGCCTCCTGGCCTGTGCTGCACAGGCCAGGAGGCCTGTGCCACCGTGATTTTCAAGGTCATGCACTAGAACGTGAACCTCAAGCCTAGTTGAATGATACGCCCTCCATACGAGCCGATAATCTTACCGGCGTTTACGTTGGGGGATGACTCCGGCCCGATCATCGTGTCGGGATCGCCCCAGTTGGCGTGATTGACGAAGTTGAGGCCGACGGCGCTGAACTCCACGGCCCGGTCCGCGGCGAGCGAAAAGCGCTTGACCAGCGAGAGGTCGTGGTTCTGGTTGTTGGGATTGCGCAACGTAGGATGGGTTCGGGAGGCGGTGCCCATGGTGAAATCGGCGGGCTGCTCGAACGCCGCGGGATTGAACCAGAGGTCCGGAGAAGGGTTGGCCACGCGGGGATCGACACCCGGAACGACGTTGACGTGGAGAGCGGAGATCACGCCACCGGTATTGTTGAACATCGGACGAAGAGCGATCGGATCGCCGGTGTAGTAGCTTGTGACGCCGCTGATCGACCAGCCGTCCACCAGGTGCCGTCTCCAGTCGGAATACGAAAACAGGGGCTTGCCGGACCCGAACGGAAGTTCGTACACGTACGTCAGCGAGAGCCGCTGCGGGGCGTTGTACGGCGTGAGCGACCACTCGCTCTTGTTATCGAAGTAGTTCTGGGTGCCGTACGGTCCGGAGTAGTCGTCCAACTGCTTGGAGAATTCGTAGTACATGCTGAGCGTGAGGCCCTTCGAAGCGCGTTTCTCCAGGCGGACAAAGCCCGCATCGCGCTTGTACCGGCCACGCGGCCAGGAACTGTACACGTCGAAGCCCTTGTATTGAGGGAACGGGCGCAGGGAACGGTTGAAGTGTTCGTTGTTGAGCTCGTCGCGGTACTTGAGCGCATCGAGCGGAATTGCGTTGGGGTTGACCGAGCCGTTGCTGATGTACAGGTTCCGTCCACCGGCGTATGCGGCGCCGGCGCTGACGACTACGCCGCCCGGGACCTCGCGCTCCAGCGTAACGGAGGCGCTCTGGTACGCGGGAACGATGCTGCTTCTGTCGACAAGGTCGGCGATGGTGTCGTTGGCCGCCTCCGGGCGCAGGTCGGGTTCAGTCCGGGTGTACGGGGGCAAGCCCTGAGAAACGACGAGGGCCGGCTGGAGTTGCACGTTGGGCGAAATGAAAGTAGGCGTCCCGACAAAGCCCTGAGTGCCCCACTGGCCGAAATGCACCGGTATCCCACTGTGGCTCCGGGAAAATGAACCGCGGAGCACGGTCTTCGTATTGCCGCCGGGATTCCAGGAAAAACTGGCGCTCGGGTCGAAATTCGTGACCGAAGGCTTGAACGCTCGCCCGACGCCGTTGCGGCCCGCCACGATCAGCGCACCGGGACGGCCATTGGCCGGGTTGATCGCGCTGAGATCGACGGTGGACTGCCGGTCGTACTTCTCCGTGCGCGGGCGGTAGTTCTGGATGTTGAGTCCGAATGAGAAGTTCAAACCCTTGGTTGCCTCGTAGGAATGGCGCAGCGCGAGTAGGGAGGAGCCGGTCCGGAAGTAGGAGGGCGAGCGGACGATGCTCAGGTCGGCGAAATCCGAGAGGCCCAGCAGGAACGAGGCGAAGGCATGGCCGGTATTGACGATGCCGGGCAGACTGGTCAGCCCGGAGGAGAAAGAAAAGGCGCCGGACGGGCTGCCGGAGCCGAAGGTGTTCACCTGGCTGGCTGCGTACTGAAGTACCGCGCGAAAGCCGTGCTTACCCCGCCGGGTGGAGAAAGCGTCCGTCCACACGAAGGAATTGCGGACATTCTTCGAGGTCGGGTTGTAGCGCCCCATTGCCAGATAGGGCGATATCCGGAACACGGGGAAGTCCTTCTCCGGGGAGCCCGAAAGGCCGATGAGCGCGGGGTAGTCCGTGTCGTCTTCCTGCCCTGTCTCGGAGCCGTCGGTGGATGCCTCGAACGTAAACGTATTGACGGTGCGCGCCGACGCGGTGAAAACGTATTCGAGCGAGCCGCGGCGGTTGTTGTACTTGCGGTCCACCGGTCCGGGATTCGCGCCGTTTTGAAACCACTTGGCCGCTCCCACCAGTCCATTGGAGAAGGAGAGGCCAAGGCTGAGCCGGTGGCGCTCCTTCACCGTGTGGTCCAGTTTGCCGATCATGCCGTTCGCCACATTGGTTTCCGGCGAGTGGATGTAATAGTTGTTGCGGAAAAACGGTCCCACGGCCGTGTTTGGGGCGGGATAAAGCGCAAGCGCCTTCTGTGTCACCGGGTCGAGGCGGCTGACTGGAATCCGATTATCCGGAAACGTGTCGCGGATGTACTCGAGGTTCTCCGCCGAGACGGCCTGCTTGGGGTCGAAGTTCGGATTGGCGCGCGTCGTGAGAGGGTCGTAAACAGGCAGCGAATTGCCCGCGGCATCCACAGTAGCGGACCAGTCGCCCGCGCGCTCTGGAAGCGTGGGGACGGTCTGGAGGGAGGAGCGGGCTACGTTTTCCCGAACGCCCTCATAGGACAGGGAAAAGTACGTATTCCGCTTACCGTCGTAGAGATGCGGGATGAACACGGGCCCGGCGACATTGAACCCGAACTGGTTGCGCCGCAACGTGGATTTGTCGGCGCCGCGCTGGCGGACTTCGTGCGGAACGGCGTCGAGAATATCGTTGCGGAAGTTCTCAAAAATGCGTCCATGCCAGGCCGGTCTCGACCCGCCGTTTCGCCCTTTTCGCTTTGGGCTGTCCGCGCGCAGGCCCAACTCGCGAGTGATCTGCTTGAACTCCTCCACGGCCTTGTCCATCTCCGTAGCAGGGGGTTGGGGAGTTCCGCGACGGATTGGGGTCTGGGAGGCTTTGGACTCGGTCTGGGCGTGCAAAAGCAAGCATTCCGCGCATCCGAGTACAACCATAGCCACCATCGTGGCGCGGATCATCATCCAAGTGTACCCTGGAAAGTGCCGAGTCTTAAAAAGCGGCCGGAGGTAGCTGTGAAATTGCAGGACATCGCCGCGGCGTTAGGCTGCGAGCTGGTGGGTGATGGCGGGCTGGAAATCAGCGGGATAGCGCCGATGGAGCAGGCGGGACCGTCGGAGTTGACCTTTCTCGCGAATCCCAAGTACGCGCACAAGGTGAAACACACGAAAGCGGGCGCGATTCTGATAAACGCGGCGGTGCCCGACATGCCGATCGCGTCTCTCGTATCGAAAAATCCCTACCTGGATTTCGCCCGGGCGCTCGCGATGTTCTACCAGCCGCCGCGGCCATGCCCCGGCATTCACCCCATGGCGTCCGTGGCGGCATCGGCCGAGATCGGCGAGGGCGCGTCGATCGGCGCGTTTGCGGTTGTGGGCGAGCGCGTGAAGATCGGGCGGAACGCCGTGATTCACCCGCACGTTGTGATTTACGAGGGCGCTGAGATCGGCGATGACTTTTACGCGCACTCGCACGCCGTGGTCCGGGAGTTCTGCCGCATCGGCAACCGCGTAGTGCTGGGCAACGGTGTGGTAGTGGGGGGCGACGGTTTCGGGTTCGCCCATAACGCGGACGGGTCGCACTACAAGATCGTGCAGTCGGGTGTGACGGTGATCGAGGACGACGTGGAGATCCAGACGCTTACATCCGTCGACCGGGCTACGATCGGGGAAAGCAGGGTCAAGCGGGGCGCGAAGATCGACAGCCTTGTCCAGATAGGGCACGCCTGCGTGGTTGGCGAAAACAACATCATCTGCGCGCAGGTGGGGCTGGCGGGCAGTTCGGTTCTGGGGCGGAATGTGGTATTGACCGGGCAGGTCGGCGTTTCCGGGCACCTGACCATACATGACAACGCGGTTGTTTACGCTCAGAGCGGCATCGGCGGCGACGTGAAGGAGGGGAGCGTGGTTGCAGGGTCGCCTGCATTCGATGCGCGGGAATGGCTGCGCGCGGTAACCGCCTTCCCTAAGTTGGCCGATATGGTGAAGACCGTGAGGGATCTCAGGAAAAGAGTGGAACAGCTCGAAAAGACGAAAGGGGATGGTTTTCAGAGCGATGCCTAACAATCAACAGTGTGAAGTCGCGTACAAGAACGAGGAGTTCCTGGACAGCCCAGACGCGCGCGCGTTGCGCATCCTGTCGGAGTATCTCGAACCGCTATCTCATTTCCGGCGGGAAAAGATTCGGGATACTGTTGTTTTCTTCGGGTCGGCCCGCGTGGAAGAGTGCCAGGGGCCTTTGGCCCGCTATTACGGCGAGGCCCGCACGCTGGCGCGGCTGATCACCCAGTGGAGCGAAGAGCTGAAGAACTCCAGCAGGCGCTTCGTGGTGTGCAGCGGCGGGGGGCCCGGCATCATGGAGGCGGCCAACCGCGGGGCGGCCGACGCCGGCGGGAAGACCGTGGGATTGAATATCGGGCTGCCGTTCGAGCAGTACCCGAACCCGTATATCACGCCCGAGCTGTGCTTTGAATTCCACTATTTCTTCATGCGCAAGTTCTGGTTTGCGTACCTGGCAAAGGCGCTGGTGGTGTTCCCGGGCGGCTTCGGGACGATGGACGAGCTAATGGAGTTGCTGACGCTCACCCAAACCCGCAAGCTGGCGAAGAAAATCGTGGTTGTGCTCTACGGGAGCGAGTATTGGAAGCGGGTGGTGAACTTCGACGCGCTGGTGGAGTTCGGGACGATAGCGAAGGAGGACCTGGATCTGTTCCAGTACGCCGACGACCCCCAGACCGCGTTCGAAATTCTGAAGGAAGGCTTGACGCAACACTATCTGGTTCCCGCCGAGGCTTTGCCGGAACACGAGAAGCAGATTCCGGCAATCGCCAAATCGGTTGTACCACCGAAGAGCCCCGCCGAGCGCCCGTAGAGGGCGGCGCAGCGGCTTCATGGAAGCCTTGCTTTCAGGATCTGCACGGGTCTCGACATCGACTAAGGAGATGCCGTCGCCGAAGTGAGCGATGAAGAGCTTGCTCCCGTCCTCGGAGATGGCGATGCCGTTCGGGTACTCTAGCCCTTTCAGAAACTCCGTGGCGGTTTCGCCTGCGATTCGATAGATGACGCTGGTTTTCGTATCGGTGATGTACACGTCTCCGCGCGGGCTCACTACGAGGTCGTTCAGGGTGTGAGTCCCCGGCACGGCGTACCTCTTGACGAGCTTTCGCGGGCGCAGGTCGTAACAGAGCACCGCCGATTCGTTGTCGCCGTTGTCTGCTACCCAGAGGGTGTTCGTGGCCGGGTCTACTTTCATGCCGAGTACCTGATGAAGTCCCTCGGCCGCGAAGTCGCGCCATTTGCCCTCGGGCGTGATCTCGAGAATTTTGTGCGTGGACAGGCTCCCCAGGAAGAACCTGCGCCCTACGGGGTCGTAGGCCATGCCTTCGGAGATGAGATCGGGATCGGCGATGGTGAATGCGGGGCTGCTGCGGCGCACCGGAGGCGTCGCTTTCTCGATTTGCTTAACGAGGCCGCGGAATTCCGGCGTGGAGCGCGTCGCGTCGAAGGCATCGTCGCCGCTGGGGTCGAAGTCCTGGTTGAGAGCGACGATCTGGCACAGCCATTCGAGCGCGGGCGCGCTCTGTCCCGCTGCGGCGTAGGTGCGGGCGATGCCGTACATAACCAGGCCAGGGTCGGCGGAAGTCTTGAGCGCGCGCTCCAGTGGGGCGACGTGACGGGAAATGTCTTCCTGGGCGCTCGCGAAGGCGAGCGTGAAGACTGCGGCAAACAGTGCGGATCGCATCGGTATGTCCTGTTATATTCAAATGGTGATCCGAAGCGCAATCGTCCCGGTGGCCGGTCTCGGTACCCGGCTGCTGCCCGCCACGAAGTCGCAGCCGAAAGAGATGCTTCCGGTGGCGCGCAAACCCATCGTGCAGTACGTCGTGGAGGAACTGGCGGCCAACGGCCTGGACCAGGTATTGTTCGTCACCGGCCGGAACAAGACTTCCATCGAAGATCATTTCGACATCGACCCCGAACTGCTCCGCGCGCTCAACGCGGCAAACAAGCGGGAACTGCTGGAGGAACTGGCGTTCGAGGATTTGAAAACGCACTTCTTCTACACCCGGCAGAGCTTCCAGCGCGGGCTGGGCGACGCGATCCTGTGCGGCCAGAACTTCGCGGGCGAGGAACCGTTCGTGGTAGCGCTGGGCGATTCCATTCTCGGGCTTCACGCGAATTCGCAGACCGTCGCGCGAATGACGGCGATCTTCGAGGACAGGCGGGCGAGTTGCATCATAGCCGTCGAGGAAGTGCCGCCCGAGCAGACGGTGCACTATGGCATCGTGCGGCCGGCGGAGGCTGGTGAAAACGGAGATTGCTTCCGCATCGCGAACCTGGTGGAGAAGCCGAAACCGGGTGAAGCACCGAGCAATCTCGCGATCGCCGGCCGGTACGTGTTCTCTCCGGTGATCTTCGACATGATCCGGCGTGTGCAGCCGGACCGCAAGGGCGAGATCCAACTCACCGACGCCATTCAGCTCATGTGCGAAGAAGGCAAGCGCGTGCTGGCGGTGAAACTGCCGCCGGGCGAGCGCCGGTACGACATCGGGAATTTTCCCAGTTACTTCGAAACGTTCGTCGAGTTCGCGCTGGCGGACCCGGTCCACGGCCCCTGCCTCCGCGCGTCGCTCGAGCGCATGCTTCAGAAGTTCTGAATGAAACGGCTGTTCTTCGCGGCGCTGCTTGCGGGGCTCGCGGCAACCCGTCTGTGCCACATCGCCGTTCTCTGGACCGAAGAAGACCTGCCGCTGGCGGCCGCCATCCAGATGCTCGGCGGCAAGATGCTGTACCGCGACGTGTGGTTCGACAAGCCGCCGCTGGTGCCTGCCATTTACCTGCTGTGGGGAGCGCAGGCGGGCTGGATGTTGCGGCTGGCCGGCGCGCTCTATGCGTTTGCCGCGTGCGTGCTCATTTACCGCTTCGCGAGCCGCATGTGGAGCGAGCGGGAGGGGATGCTGGCGGCGGGGCTGCTCGGGTTCTTCCTGACTTTTGGAATCCCGGCTGCGGCAGTGCCGCTCGCGTCGGACCTCTTGATGCTGGCGCCGCACATCGCGGCCGTATATCTGGCGTGGCGAGGCCGCCCGTTCCTCAGTGGCGCGCTGGCGGGCGTGGCGTTCCTGTTCAGCAGCAAAGCCATCTTTGTGCTGGCCGCGTGCGCGCTCTGGCAGTACCGCGCGCTCCCGCGGCTTGCAATGGGCTTCCTGGTTCCGAACGCGGCGGCCCTCGGCTGGCTTTGGGCGCGAGGCGCACTCGGCGACTACTACGAGCAGGTGTGGCGGTTGGGTTTCCTGTATGCCGGGAACACGTTCGTCGAAAACCCGTTCGTGGCCGGCTTGAAACGCACGGGCAATTGGTTGGGGTTCCACGTCGCACTCGCGATCGGCGCCGGATGGTGTTGGCTGCGGGAGCGGAAGCCGGAACGCAGGCGCCTGGCGATGTGGGCCGCGCTGTCACTGGCGGGTGCGGCGGCGGGTTGGAGGTTTTTCCCGCGCTACTATTTCCTGCTTCTGCCGGTGATGGTACTGGCCGCGTCACGAGGCTTCACGCTGATGCCCCGGCGGCGCGCGGCGGTGGTGCTCGCGCTGGCGCTGGCGATTCCGCTGGCGCGGTTCGGCCCGCGGTACATATTGCTGGCGCGGGATGCGGCAGCCGGGCGTCCCTCGGATTGGCGCGATGTGGCGATGGATCGCGACAGCCGGGAAGCGGCGCGTGTTGTCAACGAGCAGGCCCGGCCCGGGGATACGCTGTTCGTCTGGGGCTACCGCCCCGACCTGTACATCTACACGCGCCTGCCGGCCGCGGCGCGGTTCCTGGAATCGCAGCCGCTCAACGGCGTGCTGGCGGACCGCCACCTGTTCGAATCGGACTCGGTGGCTCCCGGCTGGGCTCGTTCGAATCGACAAGAGTTGGTGCGTTCCCGGCCGAGCTTCATCGTCGACGGATTGGGAAGATACAACCCGCGGCTCGCGATTGAGTCCTATGCGGACTTGCAGCCCTGGCTGGCGGATTATGAGCGGGTGGGGGGGACGGAGTTTTCGGTTGTCTACAGGCGGCGGTGATTGCCGCCGATAAGATCAACGTGGATGTCTTCGTCGCACGACAGGCGATTTTCGACCGCCGCCTGGGCGTGTTTGGGTACGAGTTGTTGTTCCGTTCGTGCCTGAACGACGCGTACGACGGCACAGACGGGGCACTGGCAAGCTCCCAGGTGATCTCGACCAGCTTTTACTCCATCGGGGTTGAGAACATTCTGGGAGGAAAGCGCGCGTTCATCAATTTCCCCCGCAAATTGCTGGTGGAGGACTTCGCGTCACTGCTTCCGCGAGAAGTGGCAGTGATCGAAATTCTGGAATCGGTGATCGCGGACCCGGAGGTGCTGGAGGCCTGCGCGGCGCTGCGGCGGCGTGGGTACCTACTGGCGCTCGACGACTTCTCGGACCGGGAGGAGATGGCCGCTCTCACCCGGATGGCGGACATCATCAAGGTGGATTTCCGTGCGACCGACCCTGCCGAACAGGAAGCGCTCATGCGTCGCTATGGGCGGCGCGGCATCCGGATGCTCGCGGAAAAAGTCGAGACGCAGCCCGAGTTCGAGCGCGCCCGGAAAATGGGCTACAGCTTTTTCCAGGGATACTTCTTTGCACGGCCTGTGATCGTGCAGGGGCGCGAGATCCCAGGGTTCAAGCTGAACTATCTGCGCATCCTCCAGGAAGTCCATCGCCCGGAGCTGGACTACGGGCGGCTGGAGGCGTTGCTGAAGCTCGAGGTCTCGCTCACATACAAGCTTCTGAGGTACGTAAACTCGGCGGTGTTCGGGTTCAACCGGCGGATAGAGTCGATCAAGGAAGCGCTGGTGCTGGTGGGCGAAAGCGAAGTCCGGAAGTGGCTCTCGGTGGTGGTGCTGCCCCAGTTGGCCGGGAACAAGCCCGGCGAACTGGCGCTGACGGCGGTAGTGCGGGCGCACTTTTGCGAGCTGATCGCCCACCCGGCGGGATTGGGTAGACGCGCGTCGGAATTGTTCCTGATGGGCCTGTTTTCACTGCTGGACGTCATGATGGACCAGCCGCTCGACGCTCTGCTGGAGCAGCTCAGCGTGGCCGACGACGTACGCGCGGCGCTGCTCGGCGATACGCCCGCAGGAGGCGCGATTGCGGATGTCTACGCGCTGGTGCGGGCCAATGAGCAGGCGGAATGGGACGCGCTGGTAGCAGCGGCGCGGCGGTTGTCGGTACCATCACAACGAATCGCGGACCTCTACCTGGAAGCCGTCCGCTGGGCCGACGACGTATTCAGGAGGTATTCAAGAAGGAGCTGACCCGCCCTATCGCGCCGTCTCGGCCGGCTTGTTCAGTTCGGCCGAAGCCTTGCCGCCGGCGTAATATCCGCTGCGAGTCCGTACCGTAAGGCTGCCGCCGGCCTGAACCTGGATCTTGCGGTACGTGCCGTCCAGTTGTTCATCCGTAGGCGAGTACGCCAGCGTGTACTGGTTCCGGATTTCGCGCGCAATCTCCCGTGCCGCGCCATCCGTTTCACTGGCATTGTTCAAGTAGAAGGCTCTCCCGCCCGTCGCGCGGGTGAGGGCATCGAGTTCGCGCCTCGCCGCCTGGCTGCGGTCATCGTCGATATCCGTCAGCAACCCGATGGCGTAGACAATCACGCCGCTCTGCTGAGCCGACCGGACGATAAAGTCGCGGTCGACGCGGCTCGAGTTGTCCTCGCCGTCGGTCACCACAACGAGCACCTTCTTGTCCTCCGAGGCCTTTCGCTCCATATGCTCGATTGCGAGACGAAGCGCATCCCGCATCGCGGTGGCTCCGCGGGAGTCGAACGTGTTCAGCCCCCGTTCGAGGCTCGCCCGGTCCGTGGTGAACTCCGTGTCGAGGTAAGCCTTCTCGTTGAAATGAAGCACAAAAACTTCGTCGTCGGAGCGCGAAGCATGGAGCAGCGACATGGCCGCGGCGGCCACTTTGTCGCGCCTGTTGATCATGCTGCCGCTGTCGTCAATCAGGAAACCGAGCGAGACTGGGGCGTCCTCTCTGCGAAAGACCTTAAGCTGCTGCTCCACTCCGTTCTCGAAAATGCGGAAGGCGCTTCCGGGCAGGTCGGTCACCCGGTTGCCGTCCTTGTCCAGGACGGTGGCGTGAAGGACCACCAGGCGCGTATCGCTGCGGAAAACCGTCTCATCCTGCGCCACGACCGGCGCAGCCAGGCCGAGAAGCACGCACAGTGCGGCGGCCGGGATGCGTTTGGGGGTGCCCAACATAAAAGGGGCGAGGATGGCATCGCCCGCTATCATTGTGACGCAAGTTGGACGGGATTCGTTCTTAAATTCCGTTAAGGCGGGCCTCCTCGCAGTTATGAAGAGACCCGCATTGCGATGCCCGCGGAGCTCTTCGGAGGCCACCGAAGGTGCGCCACGCAAAGTCGGCGTTTGCGCGCGCTGCGCCACGGGCATCGCACAGCCGCACGCGGGAACTCAGCCGGCCGTCGCCGGAAGGGTCCTGAGCGCTTCCGGATAGCGGTTGGTGGTGGAAAAGTTTGGTATGCCGTCCTGGGTCTTCTTGTATCGCGGGCCGTCGAACCGGACCCTGGATTCGCGTTCCGTGCCGCAAGTCAGACAAACCTGCACATCCTTGCCGCCCCTCTTGCGCGGCCAGCTCCAGTTGTGTTCAAACATGCATGCCATGTCTCGAATCGCCCTCCTCTGTTTGCGACGTTAGCCATTACCGCCGGTAGGATGCTGACGAAGGCATGGCACTGCGAGTCCGCCGACGGCATCGCTCCGGGCAAAGAGCACAGCGAGCGTTCACTCCGAAATCGCTCTCCCGTTTACGGTTAATAAATATTAACGTGAACGGACCTCAATTTCAAGGGGGAAGTGGTAAACAAGACGGCGCGACCGGCGTGTGTGCTACAATTCATGGTGCCACAGCAAGTTCAGGGGCCCGTAGCTCAGTTGGTTAGAGCGCTACCTTGACACGGTAGAGGTCACAGATTCGAGTTCTGTCGGGCCCACCACCTATCCCACACAAAACAAAACAGTTTAAGCAACAGGCTGCGATGCGCGGGACCTGCCCTCAAGCGGACCGGGTCATGTAGCGAAGTATAATGCTGACGTGAATCGAAGAGGATTCTTGTTCGGCGCGGGCGCGGCGACTCAGATGGCAGGCCGGGCGGAACCGCAGACCCCGGCGCGAGGGATCAAGCCCTTAAAGGTGACCGGCTGCAGGATCTACATCGTCGCCATCGGTGGGCGCTCCCCGATCCTGGTTCAATTGCTGACGGATCAGGGAGTCACCGGCGTAGGCGATGCGGCCGTGGCTTACGGGACCGGTTCGGCGTCCACCGCAGCGATGGTCAAAGAACTCGTTCAGCAATTCGTTGTGGGCAAGGACCCGTTCGCGATAGAGGCCCTATGGAGCGCCATGTACGATGGCACCTTCTGGGCCAAAGGCGGAGGCACCATTGTCTTCGCCGGAATCAGCGCCATCGAGCAGGCGCTCTGGGACATCAAGGGGAAATGCCTCGGCGTGCCCGTCTATGAGCTGCTCGGCGGGAAAATGCGTGATAAGGTGCGCGTATACGCGAACGGTTGGTCCTTCCGTTGCCTCAAGCCCGAGGACTTCGCGCGCGAAGCGCTGAAAGTCGTAAAAGACGGCTACACTGCGATCAAAATGTACCCCCTGGCGACGCCCGAGTTGGATGCGGACGGCCATATCCGGCATGTGGCTTTGCGCAGTGTGGATGCGGCTGCGGAAGAGCGGGCGGTGGCCAGCGTGAAGGCGGTGCGCGACTCCATTGGTCCGAAAGTGGACCTATTCCTGGACATGAGCGCCGAATTAACAACTGACGCCGTTATCCGCCTCGGACGCAAGTTCGAAGACTGGAACATCGCGTTTTTCGAAGAGCCGGTGGACCCCTCCGACGTGGAGGCGCTCAAGAAGGTTTCCGCGCAAGTGAAGATCCCGATCGCGACCGGCGAGCGGATATACACGCGCTATGGCTTCCGCCGCATCATGGAGACGCGCGCGGCGGACATTCTCCAGCCGGATGTCGGCAACACCGGAGGCATCATGGAGACCAAGAAGATCGCGGCGATGGCGGAGACGTACAGCATGCGCATCCAGCCGCATAACTGCTCCAGCCCCGTGTGTACCGCCGCCTCCCTGCAAGTGGACGCCGCGATCGCAAACTTCTACATCCAGGAACTCTACCCCTACCGCATACCGGAGCACTTCGCGGTGGTTGACCACGCTCCGGAACTGGATATCCGGGATGGCTACATGCCGATCCCCGACAGGCCGGGCCTCGGCGTGGAACTGGTGGACGCGCGCGTCAAACCGTTCCTCTGGGGCACGGTCTGAGGACACGCCGATTAGGGCTTGGCCGGTGCTTGGACAAGCGACTCAGCGAGAGCGACTTGATCGGCTGTATCCCGTAAGATCAGAGCTTTGCTCGCACTGTAGGTGAACATTTTTCTAATGGGCGTTTTCTGGCGCACTATGGCCGCGAACTGCTGGAGGTCCTGCGCGGTCGCGCTTTTGCCGAAGTAGATAACCCGAACGACCTCCCCATCACCGCCCGGCCGGTATTCGCTCGCGCGCGGACTTACGCCCCGCTGCGCGCCGTCCTTGTCCAGTTCGTCCACAAGCCAACGCGAGGCCGCCATCTCCTCGGGAGAACCCCGCATGACCAGCGCCTTTTTGGAGTCGTAAGTGAAGAGATGCCGAACGTGTGCCACCGTACGAAGCAGGGTATTGAACTCCTGGATGTCGTACGGCGTTTCCGCGTACCGGAGGCAGGAGACTTGTGCGACCTCCAGGGCGCGCCCAGCCGGGCGGTATTCGCGGACTGCATGGTTCTGCGCGCCCGCCGGCTTGCCCAATCCATCAATCATCCATTGGGCGAGTTCAACCTCGTCGGCTGACCCCCGCAGCGTCAGCGCCTTTCTCGCGTTGCAAATATATAGCAGCCGGATGTCGGCATTCGTGCGAAGTACGGTGGCGATCTCCTGGAGATCCCGTGAAGTCTGTACAAAGCCCAGGTAAACCACCCGCACCAGGTCGCCGTTACTCCCCGGCATCCGGTACTCGCGCATCTCCACCCGCTTGCCCGGTTGGTCGCCGGCAGGTTTATCGAGTTCGCTGATCAGCCACTGGGCCAGCGCGATCCGGTCCGCTTCGCCGCGCACCGTGAGGGATTTCCGTTCGGCGTCAACCGGCATCTCACGAAGAAGGGCAATGGTCCGGACTGTGGTGGCAATCTCCTGAAAATCCTGTGTGGACTGGGTGTAAACGAGCGGGAAGGTGCGTTCCGTCGCCTGTTCGCCGGCGGCCTGTCCGAAAAACGCGGAAACAAAGAGAGCGGCTGTCGCGAGCCCGGCAGTTCTTCGAAGGGCGCTGCTGCGGTTTGGCATGGTTCCTCCTGGAACTCACAATTCTGACGTTACACCCGTCGAATCGTGCAGGACGACTCCGATTTTGGACCTGCCGCCGCTGAAAGGCGGATAATTGCACTAAGTAGAGGCGGAATGAAACCACCGGCAGAGCATCGCGTTGTGATTATCGGAGGCGGCTTCGGAGGGCTGGAAGCCGCGAAAGCCCTGGGCCGCGCGCCCGTTCGGGTGACGCTCGTAGACCGCCGCAATTTTTTCCTGTTTCAGCCGCTGCTCTATCAGGTGGCAACCGGCGCCCTGTCGCCGGGAGACATCGCGGCCTCGCTCCGGTCGATTTTGCGCAAACAAAAGAACACGGAGACGCTGCTGGCCGAAGTGGTCGGCTTCGACGTGAGGAACAGGAAAGTCATCCTGCGCGATGGAGAGGTCGAATACGACAGTCTCATTGTCGCGGCCGGTTCCGCGTCGCATTACTTCGGCAAACCGGAGTGGGAGAGACTCGCGCCGAGTCTCAAGAGCGTGGAGGACGCGACCACGATTCGCAAGCGCATCTTCCTCGCGTTCGAGTCGGCCGAACGGGAGCCCGATCCGGAGGTCCGCCGCGAATGGCTGACATTCGCGATCGTAGGCGCAGGGCCGACCGGAGTGGAACTCGCGGGCGCATTGAGCGAGATCGCGAATGACTCACTAAAGGGCGACTTCCGCGTCATCAACCCGCGCGACGCCCGCATTCTGCTCATCGAGGCCGGCCCCCGGGTCCTGCCGTCCTTCCCTCCGGACCTCTCGGCGGTGGCGGAACGGGATCTGGTCAAACTCGGCGTCCGCCCCCGGACCGGTGTGATGGTCACTTCCATCGACGCGACCGGCCTCACGCTCAACATCGACGGCAGGACGGACAGGCTGCCCGCTCGCACGGTGCTGTGGGCCGCGGGCGTGGATGCATCCGGTTTGGGCCGGCTCCTCGCGGAGCAGGCCGGTGTGAAGCCGGACCGCGGCGGCCGGCTACCCGTACAGCCGGATCTAAGCGTCGAAGGGCATCCGGAAATCTTCGTGATCGGCGACCTCGCGAACTACCCGCACCAGACGGGCTCGCCGCTGCCGGGCCTGGCGCCTGTCGCTATGCAGCAGGGACGGTATGTGGCAAAGGTGATTGAAGCGCGGCTGGCGCACAGGGAAGAGCCGAAGTTCCACTACATAGAGAAGGGCAGTCTCGCGACCATAGGAAGGGGAAAGGCCGTCGCGCAGTTTGGAAAAGCCCGCTTCGAGGGCCACATCGCGTGGCTCATTTGGGTGTTCGTGCATCTCATGTACCTGGTGGGATTCGAAAACCGTGTCGTGGTTTTCGTTCAGTGGGCCTTCCAGTACTTCACATTCAACCGGCGCGCGCGGCTGATCACGGGCGAGTTGGACGTGCCCTCACGAGCTCCGACTCGCGGCGCCGCGGGATGATCGGGCCGCTTACTCGAACTGCCGGCGAAACTCGGCAAACTGCTGCCTGAGCTGCTCGACGTCGCGGCGCAGCGCTCCGATCTCAGCTTCTAGAGCGCTGAAGCGATCCTCTCGCGGGCGCACAGGCTCGGCGGCGGCTTCCACCGGAACCTCTCCCGAAAGCAGTTGCACGTAGCGTGGTTCTTTTCTCCCGGGCTGCACCGGCAGCCGCACGACGAGCGGGCCGGGCTGCCACTCCATCAGCTTCTGCGCGCATGACTCGACTTCCTCGAGATCGGCGAAGTGATGGAGGCGTTCCGTGCGCGAGTGCAGCTCGCCGGCGGTCTGCGGCCCGCGCAACATCAGCACACAGAGCAGAGCCAACTCACGGCGGCCCAGGTTCAGCGCCTCGGATAGCAACTGGCGGTGCTTCGGAACGCGCATACCGGCGCCGCTGAGCATGGCCGCGAGACCCTTCTTCCTCAGCCCGTCGAGCGCGTCTTCAACGGTCTCGTCATCGTATTCGACCAGCGGTTCACGGTTCGACTTCTGATTGCACGCGTTCACCAGCGCGTTCAATGTGAGCGGATAGTACTCGGGCGTCGCGATTTCTTTTTCGATCAATGAGCCGAGGATGCGCACCTCGACAGGGGCAAGCTGGAACTCCACGTCAACATCATAGCGGAGGCCGAATCCCGCCGCAGAAAAGGTGGGGTGTGCGACAAGTCCGAGCGTACGGCTACGCTCGGCGCAACCGGGAGCGGGCCCCCAGGCTTGTCCAAATTGCGTTTTGCGATTGGCGCGGCGCGTACTCCGGCCACGGGCGACGCATGCGTCGCCCCTACATGACGCAGCAAGTCCAGTGGCGCAATGCGCCGAAAACGATGCTTCCTGTAGGGGCCACGCATGCGTGGCCCGCGGCCGGTCCTGCAGGCCGCCAACAGCCGATGAAGACCGCTTTGCTGACGCGCGCGGCTCGGAATCAGGGCCGAAGAGGTGCCGTCCCCTACTGCTTTACCAGTTCCACACGGCGGTTGCGCGCCCGGCCGTCTTCGCCGTCGTTGCTTGCAACCGGCGTGAGGGGGCCGACCCCGCGTCCGATCAGGCGAGCCGCGGCAATCCCGTGTTTGCTAGCCAGTGCCTGCACGACAGAGTCCGCGCGGGCCTGAGACAGCTTAAGGTTCAGATCCAGGGAAGCGACGTTATCCGTGTGTCCCACCACGTAGACCTTCAGCGCCGGATCCGCTTTCAGCAGTTTGGCAACTTCAGCCACGGCGGGATCCGATTCGGGTTTGAGCTCGGACTTGCCGGTATCGAAGAAGATGCCCGGCACTTCCACATGGCCGGTCGCCTGCAGGCCCGACCGAAACATCTCGGCATTCGCGGCCACCTCCTGAACCATTGCCTCCTTCTCGACAATCGTCAGGACGAAGCCTCCACCCCAGGCTGTATCGACCTGAGTCCAGATTTCCTTGCCATCCTTGGATACCTTCAGCGTCGTGTAGCGCTCGTCTTCGTACAGAACGGTTCCACCGATCCCTTTGATCGCCTGCTGGTAATTGCGGATAGTCGCCAGGCGGCTGGGGGCCGTGGTCCCGGGAAATTCAAAATACCTGATTTCAAAACGTTTTCCCTCGACCGGAGTTTTCTTATTTCCCTTGCCGGTCGGGAACGCGAAGCTGTCGAAATCCGACGTCGGGCAATGGATGATCTTCATGTTCTTCATGCGGGTGAAGAGAGGATGATCATGGCAGCCGGCCTTATCCGCCGTGTCCTGCGCGGCGGCGGGGATCGTATAAGCAGCGGCCAGCAAGGACGCTTGGAACAGCAGCACCAAAGATCGTGGGCGAATCATCGAGTGTCTCCTTCGAAAGGCAGTTTTAGACAACTCCGGATTGTATCACCAGATCGGCGAGCGGCGAAGTGAGGCGCTCAGCCGCGAGGCGCGCGCATCAGGCAATCTTCGCGCTCTTGATATAATCGAGCTGCGGAAACTGCTTCTCCAGATAGGCGTTGCCCTCGGTCTGTATGCGGCCCTGATCGGGTCCTCGCCCGTGCGGCGCGCCTTCCCCGTAGCCGCTGTACAACTGCCCGACCACGTCGCCGCCCTCAACCACGCGACCAAACGGTGCGAAACCCATGCCGTCGAGGTTGGCGTTATCCGCCAGGTTGATGAATACCTGCGTCGTGCGTGTGTTCGGCCCGGCCGTGGCAAAAGTTACCGTGCCGCGCGCATTCGTCTCGCGTACGTCGTCGTCGGAGATGCGTGCCGTTCGCCACACGCGTGCGACGGCCGGATCAGCCGGAATACCGAACTGCACGACAAATCCGGGCAGAACGCGGAAGAACCGCGCGCCATCGTAGAAGCCGTTCCTGATGAGGTTGTAGAAGCGGTCCGCGCCGAGCGGCGCCCATTCGCGCGTAACCTCGATCGTGAAGTTGCCCTTAGTAGTTTCAAATTGAGCCCGGTATGTGTCCGGTGCCTGCTCGTTCAAGTCGGATGGGTTCATGGAATTCATTGTGGCATTTCATCCGGCGTGCTGCGGGCCTGCCTGTAATCGCCTCAAAGCCGGAAAAAGGAAGGAAGGGGATGGCGGGGACGACGGGGCTCGAACCCGAACAAGGCCATATTGACGGGTGTCGGCGCGTGCTAAGTAGTTGTGTTTTCAGTGCGCGCCACGCTCCGTCGTCCAGCCAATTCCGGCCTATTTCCCCAGGACTACTGCACGACTACTGCACGGAAGCTCCTCGTTCTTCAGGCGGTTATCGTCGCTTGTCCCGTCAATTCCGGGCCGTTGCACGAGCCAGATTGCCCCGTCGTCCCCCCTCCCGCCGTAGCCCACATGCCGCCCTTCGCGCCCCATCGCCCCACGTTGCGTCCGGACGCGCCGCCTGGTAGTACGTGGCCAGGAGGCGGGCGGTCGCACTCGCCGCGCGTTCACTTCCACAGCGGTTTAGGAAACCGAATCGGCGGGTCGGGCTTCTGGTATCCGTAGTAGCTCGGTTGCGGCGCCGGGGCGGGCTTCGAATCAATAATTGACGAGGGACTCACCTTCAGTGGATCGATCCGATCAGCCTGCTGCACAGCCCAGATCAGCCAATCTCCGAACGGCGTCCCGGGTTCGACCGACACGCCGTCACGCTGCGCGCCTTCGGACGCTGCCGCCACCAGATCGCGAATCCGGCGAGCACGTTCCCAGTTCGCCGCCACCCGGTGGAGAGCGCGCACGCGGGACTCTTCCTTTTTGATCAGTGCAGCCTTGCGCGCCCGCTCCGCTTCGAGCCGTTCGGCCTCTGCCTTCTCCACCGCGCGCTTCTCATCCGCGGCCTTTCCCGCCAAAGCGATCCGCAGGAACCCGGCCACTATCTCTGGCAGCAAGTCCTCAAGCGTTCGGGTCTTTCCGTCGTTCCAACTCTTCGGTAAAGCGTTCCACGGTTGCCAAATCTTGAGGCCCAGCCGGCCGGATGGCTTATGCTCGTGGGGCGTGCCCGCGTAGGTGAGTACCCGTTGAAGAACGCCGCCCTTCGGAGGAGTTGCAAGCGGAATGTCGTCGATCTTCTCCACGAAGGTGAAGCCAATCGCCTGATTGTGGAGCGTCGCGGTGGTCTTCTCCTTGTAGCCCTTCTTTACCGCGATTTTGAATCCTTCCTCTTCGAGGGCGGTTATAAGCCCAGCCGCAAGCTTCAGCGCGCGTGGGAGCGCGGCCTTCGACACGGAAATGTCCAAACACGCCTCCTCGGACCAGAGAAGTTCGTGGCCGTCTCGATTCGACCGCCCGAGAATCTCGCGCGTCTGGACGATCAACGGATTGGACATGTTCCCCCGCTTCAGGATCGCCTCCGCGTCGCGCCCGGTGACTTTGGCAACCTGCGCGCGCTCATCCGGCGTAGTGTACTCCTCGATCTTCGGCGGCTCGGGCCTCGGCGTCGGTTTGTAAAGCCTAACTGGTTCCTTCAACGCGGGAAGGGGGAGTTTCTGAACTTCCTGGCCCGCCTCTTTCTTCGCCCAGTACCCCCGACCGGGAACGGGAATGGCAAGCTTGCGGCAGACCTTCGCAAGGCCGACATCCGAAATCCCGTACTTCTTTGCCAGTTTCGCCATCGGAGTCGCCCAGACCTCTTCGTACAGCGAATCGCGGTCCCAGAACTCGTAGCTCATCGTTCCTCCGTCACAGTTTCATTCCGATGGTCGAGAGATGCCCGCGCATCCGAGGCGTGTCCAGCAACTCCTCCAGGAGATCCTCCGGCGCCGCCTTGTACTTCGCGAACAATTTCATGAGCGCGACCGTTACGGCCGGCTCGCACTTGCACAGCATCTGCCGCACGGATTTCATTCCATCATCCGGATCACTCGGTCGCCATTGCGCGCCCGCCTCCAACAGCCGTTCGATTCGAGCGAAGCCGCCCGCCAGTGCATACTTCGATGCAAGTTGCTTCGATATGAACGTATTGCGGTCTTCCCACGGCAGATGCCATAGGCAGCGATCCAACGCGGAAGAGCCGCCATTCGGTTTGTCGTTCGGCTGCGCCCCGAGATGGAGCAGGTAGTCGATCAATTCTTTCGAGTCCGAGAGAGCAGCGGCCTGAAGCAGGTCGGATAAATTGTCGAGACGCGGGTCCGGCTTGAGCTTCTTCAGGGCATCGAGACTTCCTTTGCTGCACGCCTCCCGCAGTGCCGTCGTATGGCAGTCGGGATCATCGGCGTACTTGTCATCGAGATCCGGCCCGAGGCTGCGCGGATTCGCCCCGGCCCACATCATGAGGCTGATCCACTTCAGGTCGGCCTGGCTCGCGAAATGCCGCAGAGCGCGGTCGGCTTGTGCCTGGAGCGCATCCGCGAACTCGGGGTGAGCCTTCTTATAGTCAACGAAAGGCCGGAGCGCACGCTGAACTTTGTTGTGGAAGGCGACCAGGAAAGGGTTGCCGGTCACCGGATCGGCGCCACGATCGAAGAAGAACTGCATCAGTTCTCGGTCCCAAGTGAGCAGCACATCGACCAGTAGTACGGCCTGAATCCGTGCGCCGTTCCCGACCAGAGCTTCGACCATATCCAGACGCTTACTATCCACCGCCTCCTGAAGGGCTCGGTCCTTCTGCTCCTGCCGAGGTTCGTTTCGGGCGAGCAATTCAACGAGGCTGTGGAAGCCTGTATCGACGGCGACCTGTAACGGCGCCTTCTTAATGGAAGGTGGAGTACAGATTGATTTTCCGGACGCGATCCAACGTTCAACGTCGTAGAGCTTTCCGGCGCGGCAAATCGCCAGCAGCGCCTTCGATTCCTCGATCGTGAGACAAGTTGACAAGCCAGCCCCGGAGACCATCTGTTATAGCGCACGTCCTCGATTGCCATACGACGCCAAAACTGCCGAACGGAAACTCTGGCAAGCGGCTACAATCAGGGATTGCGGTGGACAGATTGTACCGGAGTGAGCAGCCCAAATGCTGCACTGAGAGTCGAACGTCCACAGCGGGCAAGTACTTGAAGAATGAGCGACAACACTG
Source organism: Acidobacteriota bacterium (assembly GCA_023436715.1). Classification (GTDB taxonomy): domain Bacteria; phylum Acidobacteriota; class Terriglobia; order Bryobacterales; family Bryobacteraceae; genus Fen-330. Next base: position 41,668 of record JAEZIJ010000096.1, on the reverse strand, counting down.
AAATCGGACAGTCCCTGGATGTTGCGGCCGAAAAGCGCCGCCAGTTGATGGCCGTCGTGCCGGAGGCGTTCACGGAAGGCAAAATCGACGTCGCCGCGCTGCGTTTGGCTCTTGGAGACGAGAGCGTGGTAGAAGGCGGGGAACGGTACGCCCTAACGTGGGCGGGCAAGGCCGATGCCTACAGAGTCCTTCAGACGCCCACGACGGCTACTCTTCGACCGCAGCGTGACCTCTCCGTCAATTTCGATGACGCCCAACACGTTTTCATTGAGGGCGAAAACCTCGAAGTGCTGAAGAGCCTACAGAAGGCGTATTTCGGTAAGGTGAAGCTTATCTATATCGATCCTCCCTACAACACCGGGTCCGATAGATTCATCTACCCGGATCGGTTTCAGGAGACCAGGGAGGAGTACCTCAAGCGAATCAACGAACTCACGGATGACGGGAGCCTCATGCGTGAAGGCTTCTTCCGGAAGAACGCCAAAGAGAGCGGGCGCTACCACAGCAATTGGCTCTCGATGATGCTTCCCCGGCTGTACGTCGCGCGAAACCTGATGAACGACCACGGCGTAATCCTGGTCTCCATCGACGACAACGAAGCCGCCGACCTGAAACTCCTGATGGACGAGGTATTCGGCCCCGAGAACTTCATTGCGCAGCTTGTCTGGGAGAAGGGACGAAAGAATGACGCAAAGCTCTTTTCTGTGGGACACGAGTACATGCTCGTGTACGCACGGAGCCTTGTCACTCTCAGAGAGGACAAAATCGTCTGGCGGGAGCCGAAGCCTGGCGCCAAAGAGATCATCGCCAAGTGGCGTGAGCTTAAGAAGCAACACGGTGAGCAGAACTACGAAGCTCAGCAGACAGCCCTCAGAGAATGGTACGCATCGCTCCCGGCCAACGATCCTTCTAAGAAGCTCAGCCGCTATAAGTGGGTAGATAAATGGGGGCCGTGGCGAGATCGCGATATCTCCTGGCCCGGTGGCGGCGGGCCACGTTACGACGTGCTGCATGATAAAACCAAACAGCCGTGCAAGGTTCCGGAAGCGGGCTGGCGTTTCTCAACCCCGGAGGCAATGCAGCGGCAGATTAAACTCGGCCTGGTAGAATTTCGGGCGGATCATACTGAGCCGCCATTTCGCAAAGCGCACCTGCTTCCGGTTCCCGAAGAGTTGGATGAGGAGGACGACACTGCACTTGCCGAGGCGCTGGAATCAGAGCAAGAGGAGACTGAAGAGGAGCAAGTTGGTCTCCAGGTAATGGGCAGCGTCCTCTATAAGCAGTCGCAGGTGGCCGTCAAGTATCTCAGGAAGTTGCTCGGCGGGAAAGTGTTCAACAATCCTAAAGACCACGAGATACTCGCACGGCTGATTCACTATTGCATGGGAGAGGATCAAGCCGGGATTGTAATGGATTTCTTCGCCGGATCAGGCAGCACGGTAGAGGCCGTTCTATCGCTGAATCAGAGCGAAGGCACCGCGCTGCGCGCGGTCGTCGTGCAATTGCCGGAGCCCTGCGAAAAAGACAGTGCGGCAGCGAAGGCCGGATTTGCGACTATCGCCGACGTGTGCCGTGAGCGAATTCGTCGCGTTCTTGATGCCTTGAAGGTGCAATTCGCATTGACCGACCCAAGTGTCGGGAACGTTGGCTTCAAATCGTTTCTTCTTGCCCCATCCAACTTTAAACAGTGGCGCGGCGACGGCCTCGAAGATGCCGACGCGTTGGCCGCACAACTTCAGATGTTCGTCAGCGGAGAAAAGCCGGGCGCCGCGCCGGAGGACATGCTGTTCGAGCTTCTCTTGAAATTCGGCCAGCCGCTCACGGTTCCGATTGAACGGCTCGACGTCGGCGGCGCGAATGTTTACGCCATCAATAATAGGGCCATATTTTTCATGCTGGAGAAGTTCACCATCGAGATGATCGAACCGCTTCTCGCGCTGAAGCCCCGAGAGGTGGTCGCCATTGACGCCATTTTCCATGACAGCGACGAGTTGAAAACCAATTTGGATTTGCAGTGCCGCGATGCCGAAGTGCGGTTCACCTGTATCTAGAAGCTCCCCATGGAACTGCAATTCTCTGCCAACCAGCAGTACCAACTGGACGCGATCAGAACGGTCGTGGATTTGTTCGAAGGCCAGCCCCAGGCCGGTGGCGCGACGGCACTGGAAGACTCGCTGTTCGGCCTCACTCTTACGGAAAAGGGGCTGGCCAACCGCCTCCTGCTAACAGAAGAGCAATTGCTGGAGAACTGCCGCAAGGTCCAGGCGGCGAATGGTCTGCCCCAATCCAATGCGTTGGTTCCACTCACCCTGGAAAACGGGGAAGCATTTCCATTCCCGAACTTTACGGTCGAGATGGAGACGGGTACCGGCAAGACCTATGTCTACCTGCGCACCATCTACAGGTTGCATGAGCAGTACGGGTTCAAGAAGTTCGTCATCGTGGTGCCCAGCGTGGCGATCCGCGAGGGAGTGCTCAAGAACCTCAAAATCACGCACTCGCATTTCCAGGGCTTGTATAACCACGAGCCCTGCTCGTTCTCGGTGTACGACTCCGGCACAGTGAACGAACTGCGGAATTTTGCGCTGTCCAACGCCATCGAGATCCTGGTCATCAACATCGATTCCTTCTCGAAGGACAGCAGCGGGGCGAACGGGAACGGAAATGGCGGGAACGGCAATGGTGCGAACGGCGGGGAGAAGAAACAGAAGAAGTCGAAGGGCAACGTCATAAATCAGATCCGAGAGACGGGGTTGCGGCCCATTGAATTCATTCAGGCGACATGCCCGATCGTGATTGTGGACGAGCCGCAGAATTTTGAGACCGATATCCGCAAGCAGGCGCTGGCCCGCCTCAATCCTCTCTGCACGCTCCGGTACTCGGCCACGCCACGAAACGCCTACGACATGGTCTACCGGCTCGATCCGATCCGGGCTTACGAACTTGGCCTGGTGAAGCAGATCGGCGTGGACTCGGTGACTGAAGACTCGGATGCGAACCAGGCGTTCGTTGAAGTGGAAGGCTTCCGGACGGGCAAGAGGTCCGTGTCCGCGCGGATCAAGATTTGGGTCAATACCGTCAGTGGTCCCGCGAAGAAGGCGCTCGTTGTGAAGAACGGCGACGACCTGTACAGGTTGTCGAACACGCGCGAGATGTACAAGGACGGCTTCATCGTGAACGAGATCGACGCCGGCGAGGAAATTGTCCGCTTTGCGAATGACGTTTCGGTTCGCATGGGGCACCCGCACGGCACGCTTACGGAAGCTGTCCTCCGGTTGCAGATCGAATCCACCGTGCGGCGGCATTTCGAGAAAGAAGCGCGGTTGAAGCCCCTTGGGATCAAGGTGCTCTCCGTGCTCTTTATTGATCGTGTGGCGAACTACCGCACGTACGCGCCGGACGGCTCGTCGGTGAAAGGCAAGTTCGCACTTTGGTTTGAGGAGATCTTCGAGGGATACCGCGCGAAACCGGAGTATGCGGGGCTGTATCCATTCAGCGCGGACCAAGCGCACAACGGCTACTTTTCACAGGACAAACAGGGTCATTTCAAGGATTCTACGGAGAAGGGCAGTCAGGACGACAACGACACCTACGCGCTCATCATGAGCAAGAAGGAGGAGTTGCTGGACCCCGCCGTGCCGCTGCGGTTTATCTTCAGTCACTCCGCATTGCGCGAGGGATGGGATAACCCCAACGTGTTCCAGATTTGCACTCTGGCCGAAACCGAGTCCGAGATGAAAAAGCGGCAGGAGATCGGCCGCGGACTGCGGCTCGCCGTAAACGACAAGGGCGAGCGCGTTTTCGACAGCAGTATCAACCGGCTGACCATCGTGGCCAACGAGAGCTACGAGGACTTCGCCAAGACGCTCCAGACGGAAATGGAAGAACAGGGGATCGCCTTCAAGAAGGAGATGGTCCACAACGAGCGCAAGACGGTCACCGTTCGATTGAAAAAGGGCTACGAGACGGACCAGAACTTTCTGGCTCTGTGGAATCGGATTCGCCAGCGCACGCGATACCGTGTGAAGTACGCGACAGCCAAACTGGTGGACGACGCTGTCGCGGCAATTGGCAAACTGCCCGCCATAGAACGCCCGAAAGTGGTCATCGCTCGGGCGAATATTCAAATCACTGGGCAGGGCGTGAGCAGCGTTGAAGTTGGGAGGCGCACGCAGGTGGCCGACGTGCATTACACCATGCCCGACTTCGTGTCACAGATTCAGGCCAAGACATCGCTCTCGAAGTCCACGGTTGCCTCCATTTTGCTGAAGTGCGGCCGACTGCAAGACGCCGTCAACAACCCGCAGGCGTTTATCGACCAGATATCCGGCGCCATCAACGACACCAAACGCGCGCTGCTGGTCGAGGGTGTCGAGTACGTGAAGGTGGACGGACTCGTCTACGAGATGCACCGGTTTGCAGACTCCGACCTGATGGAGTTGTTCGAGTCGAACGTGATGGCCGTGCAGAAACAGGAGAAGACGCTCTTCAGCCACATCGCCATCGACGCCGGGTCCGGGCCGGAGAAGGCTTTTGCTCAGGCTTGCGAGAACAACGACGACGTTCATTTCTACATCAAGTTGCCTCGGTGGTTCGAGATTGAAACGCCGGTCGGCCCATACATTCCGGATTGGGCCCTCGTCTACAAGAACGACCAGACGCTCTACTTTGTAGCCGAAACCAAGGATACGGGCGGCAAGGGTCCGGTGAATCTCTCGCTCCTCCGGCCTCTGGAGCAACTCAAGATCGAGTGCGGGAAGCGGCATTTCGACCAGTTCGAGCAGGTGAGCTTCAAGGTGGTGAAGAACCTCGCCGAACTGATCGCCTGAGGACGTATAGGCAGATGGCGGTCGCCGTGTTCAAAGCGACGACCGCCACGCCTGCGGTGAAGGAGAGTGGAAACCCGCAGGGAACCGGGTCACGCGAAGACGCGCGGGCGGCGGGGCTGTCGTGCGGCTTGGCGGCGGGCGCGGCGGCGCAGTTCGAACTCGACGGCCTGGCGCATGGACGGCGCCCGAGCCATGCGATGGAGATCGCGCAGGTCATCGACCGTCAGATCCGACAACCGCGCGCCCGCGTACTTGCTCCATCCCGGCGTGCACGTGGGCGATTCGAACTCAGCCACGGCGCGCACCGGCACCGAGTTTGGCCTCCTGCTCCTTCAGGTATGCGAGGTACAGGTGCGGGTCGCCGTTCAACGCCTCCACATACGCCTGCGCGAAGGTGACGCGCCTCTCTGCCGCGATCTTCTTGGCCAGCGCGTTCAACTGGGACTCGGCGCCGCCGCTGGCGATGCTGCTGCTGAGTGTCGTCATGGTGTTCTTGCTCCTCTGGGTCGGGCACAGGTCAGGGCGCGCCCGCCGAACGGCGTCGGCGGCTTCCGGACGGCCACCGTAGCGTCCGGAAGCGACGTACTGATCGACCAGATCGCAAAACTCGTCGGGGTACTCGTCGTACATGATGTTCTCCTCCTACTGCTGTGCGCGATCTCGAAGGCGGGCGGCGAGATCGCCGTAGCCCTGGCGCTGTGCCCAATGCTGAAAGCTCTCTCCGGGCGGCACCAGCCGCGCGGAGATGCGGCGGCGGGACCGACTGCCCCGCCGCACGCCGCCGAATTCCATCTCGTCCAGCAGCCTCCGGCCCGCGAGCGGATCGAAGGACTGCTGGAGTTGTTCCTGTAAACTACGCCGCCGCATCGTCCGACTCCAACTTCGGGATCGGCCCGTCCGCGAACTCCCCGAGCAGCGGCCGGATCTCGCCCATCAGCGCGGCCAGCCTCTCGTACATCGCGGCAGCCTCGGGATGCTCGCGCCACGCCAGCCGGTGCCGACTGGCGAGGTTGCGAACCGGGTCGTCGGGGTCGCAGATGAACGCCTGCCGCGGAATGGCCAGCAGGCGGTTGATGCCCAGCGCCGTGCCGGTCGCCACCAGCATGCGCATCGCGTCGAGCACCGCGTCGATGGTCGGCAGGTAAACCTCCGTGACGATGGTCGCCGCCTGCTCGCGTTTCCAATCCCGCACCTGCACTGCGAGATCACGCTGCGCTTCGGTCGCCGCCGCCGTCGCTGCGCGCAGGTGTTCTTCGAGGCCAGTGACCCGAGCGCGGGCGAAGTCGGCCTCGTCGCGGGCGCCCAGCAACCGCTTGCGCGCGGCCTTGTCCACATCACCCCCGCCGACTGCCGCGCCCGCCTCGGCCACGGCCAACTTGTCCTGCGCCTCCTTGAGTTCATCCTCGGCCTGGCGCAACGCGGTACGGGCCGTCTGGAGCGCACGCTCCGCGTTCTGCTGCTCCGCGAGGACATTCTCGGTGCGTTCGATCGCCGCCTTCATCGAGGCGGGAAGCTCCGGCGCGGTCTTCGCCAACGCCGATCCGTTCACGTTCTCGTTCATCTACATCTCCTTCGTTGGTTTGAACTACAAAGTCGTAAGCCTGCGGCAGCATCGCCTTGTCATCGGGTCTTTCTGCGCCGCGATGCGACATTCCACTTGAGGTCGGGCGGGCCAGGAGTGATGAATCGTCATGCGCGAAGCGCAGAAAGGATCACCACCATGACGAACACTACCGAGATCACCGCCACCACCACGAACGCCACTGCTGCCACGCAGGGCACGAACAACGCGCCGTCCAAGGCCACCTCGACCAGGAAGGCCAGCCAGAAGAAGGCCGCGCACAAAGCCAAGGGCGCACGGAAAACGGCGAAGCCCGCCGCGACCAAAGCATCGAAGCCCGCGACCAGCAAGGCCAACAAGAGCGCCAGCGTGCCCCGCGAGTTCAGCAAGAAGGCCATCGTCCTGGACCTGCTGCGCCGGAAGGACGGCGCCACCATGGGCGAGATCGCGAAGGCCACGGAGTGGCAGCAGCACTCGATCCGAGGTTTCATCTCCGGAACCGTGAGCAAGCGCATGGGCCTGAAGGTCGAGTCCAGCAAGAACGACGCGGGCGAGCGCGTGTACCACATCGCCGGGAAGTAGATCATCCTGTCCCCTCCACGCCAGCCACACCGCCGTCCCGTTCGCGCACGGGGCGCGCGTGGGCGACCGACTGCGGCAGCAGGTGGTCACCATGCGCGGCGACCGGAGCCGCCGGCCCCGTGCGCCACACATGGCCACCGCCGCGTTGTCTGGCAGGCGGTCGGCGCGCGCTACCAACCGCCAGGCCGGGGCACCTACGGGTGCCTGATCGCTCCCGACCTCCCGACCACCTCAAAATTCCGCTGGCGCTAGCGCGGGCGTGTAGTCGCGGAACGCGCGGGAGTTCTTGGCCCCGTAGTACCTTTTTGCCCGGAGTACTACCGACCGTGCCGCCGTTGTAGTCGGCAGTCAGTTGTAGTCACGTTTTCTACTGAAACTTTTCTCAACGCGCGTATGGGAAAAGATTCCGTAAAAATGCTGACTACAACTGACTACGGACTACAAAGCCACCCGCAAAGCGATCCCGCTCCAGGCTCGCTCCCCCCAATCCTTGGCTTCGCCGTCAGCGAAGCGGTGGCTCCTCTCCTTGAAGCCTCGTGCCCGAATGCGTTCGTTGAAGTCTTTCCTCTTCAGCGGATCGCGGATCTTCTGACGGTCAGCCCAGCGGACGTACTGCTCCCACAAGGAGGTTGTACGGCAGAACAGATCGGGGTCCAGCACGCATTCATCATCCAGAAAATCGTTCAGCGGGTCCGATTCCTCCCGCCACACCCTCCGTGCCGCCTCGACTTCCGGAGGTTTGCCCAGCCCTCTCTGCTGCCATCGCGCGCAGCCACGAACCAGCCACGCCAAGATGCCCTCCGCTTCGGCCAGGAGCTTCGAAGGGAGTTCGGGGTCGATCTCGTTCTTTGGGATCGTCTCACCGAACGGGATCAAGTAAAGCCTGTCCCAGATCGCGTTATCCGAGCCCCTAATCACGGGCTTGTGATTCGCGTCCATCCAGAGCTTGTGCGTTTCGGGGAAGTCGAACGGGTTTTCGTACTTGCGGCAGGTCTTGATCCTGCCCATGCCTTGCGAGAGGCGCTTCAGTTTTCCTTCGGCGAGACGCTGGCCTTCCTCCGTCTCGCTGGTCATGACGAACCGCGCGCCCCGCAGGTCCGCGAGATCGGCCATGGAGTTGTTGCTCTCCCCGAACTGCTTCACCATCAACGAGTCCACCTGGATGAGAGTTGCGTACGGGCCCAAGATCGTGAGGATCGTGGCGAGCAGAGTGGTCTTACCGTTATTTCCTCCGCCCCATGCGAAGAACACGGCTTTCTCGCGCGTGGTGCCCGTCAACGAGTAACCCAACGCCCTCCGAAGCCAAGCGACCCTGCGGACCGCGCGCCTGCGCTCCGCAGGAGTTGCGTTCGGCCCGGCGCCCATGATCCGCATCAGAAAGCTCGTAAACACGGGGCACCGCGCCTGCGGGCGGTATTCGTGCTCGATCATCTTGGTGATCAGGTGCTCGCGGCAGTGCGGCCCGAGGTTGCCGGTGGCCAGATCGACCGTGCCGTTCTGGAAATTCAGCAGGAACGGATTCACGTCGAGTTCGTCGGGCAAAACCGGGACCTCGCACTTCAGCATGGCCAGCATGCCGTTGATCCGCTTCGCCTCCAAAGATGTCGTCGCGAACTTCTGTGCGGCTTCGTTCCCGTGCTCCACGGCCTGCGCCAGGAAGTCCACCATGCAGGTCTTGGCGAGTTTCTCGATGCGCCCCGCCTCATCGATTTCCCAGTACTTCCCGTTGAAGACGAGGAACTTCTTCATCGGGTGACAGTACCGGATGTTGCGCCCGTGCATTTCCAGCAGCCGCTGGGCATTACCCGAGTCGTGATGCCCGAGCAAGAGGAGGTTCGGCGGCGCGATGTTCATCTCCACGACTGCGCTCATTGCCCACCGTCCTTTCCGCGCCGTTGGTCCCTCTTGACCCGCGCCCTCGCAAGCAAACGGATTGCCTCGGCCACGGTGAGGCATTCATGATCCTGGCCGAACTCGCGCTGGTGCTGCGCGAGGATCGAAGCCGTCTGTCCAGTGGACAACCCGGCGCGCGTGCAATAACCGGCGATTGCCAAGGCATACGGGAACCAGCCATCGGTAGCCATCTTCTTGTGCCGGTTCCAGACCTGCGCGAACCCAGGCACGTTGCACCGCAATGCCGCGCACATCTCTACAACGGAGCGCGGCATCGCGGCGATGGCCAGGCTCAGATCGCTGAAGTCGGCGGGCATCTGGTCGAGGTCATTCACGACCGGCGCGTACCGCGCCACGCTCTTGGCGATGGTCTGCACCTCGCGGGCTGGCAGCGGCGGGTTGCACTGCGCTTCGTTGATGGCCGTCAGCGCCGCCAGGATCGTCTCCCGGGGTGCGCCCAGCCTCCGGAGGTAACCGGCGATGCTGGCCAACGCGCCGTTGCGCTCTCCTTCCGGAATCACCTTGCCAACCGTGCGAGACGTGCCGGTGTTCTGACGCTCCCTGCTGCCGTCGCCACGGTCGGCGCGGACGAGGTTCACCAGCCAGTCGGGCGCCGGGGCGATAGGCGTCTCGAATCCCTCGATGCCGTCCCAATCGTACGCTCCCCCGCTCTCGTGAATCGATGGCGGCGCAACTACCATACCTCCGTCGCCCTTGAGGTCGAGGCCATCCATGATCGCGGTCTTGTCGGCGACCGGCACGCCAGGGTGCCTGAAGTAGTAATGCGCGCCACCCCCTCCAGTGAACGCCGTCAGGGTGTCCGGCCGACCGTGGAGATAGATCAACGAATCGAGGCTGTCGTCCCCGCCGTGACGCGGGTCCACGTCCAGAACGATAACGCCCGACTTGGCGCCGGTCACGATACCAACGTTCGCACCCTTGAACGTATGGCCGAACCAGATGGTAATGCACCCCGCGTCGGTCGTCGCCCTGTCCGTCCAGTCGGGGATGAGCGGATGCTTGCCCGGCGTTTTACAGTCGGCATGGCCGCAACTGCACGTCCCACCCTTCCGGACAACGTGGAGCGGGATGACGCGGAGGCCCCGCCGCGCGTAGTCCAGTGCGGCCTCCAGCACGACATTCGCGGCGGGCCGCATGATGCTCAAGGCCACGCTCACGCCGCAGCCTTTCCGAAATCGTGCGCGGCGACTGCTGCGGCGCTGATAATCGCGTTCGCGACCATCGCGACGACATCGTCCAAGACCTCATCCGGAACACGCCCGTCGCGCAGAAGATCGCGCGCCCGCAGGTCCCGTTGCGGGAGAAACAGCATCTCGCCATCCAACCCGCGGGCTTCGATGATTCGGTCAAGGACGGCCACGATGAGCTTCTCGCAGGCAATCCGTTTCTCGTTTACAATATTCATGGGCAATTACCATCTCGGCGCGCATCGCTGGCGGGCTTTGCGCGCCGTTCTCGTCACATAACCCTCGTCGGGCACGTCAGCGGCGCGCCGGGGATTGGCCCCTCGATGTCGGCTTGGATCGCGGCGGCGGCAATGGCGCGGCGCAGCGTGGCACGCAGCATCTCCTGGTCCGTGATGGACGCGACGATCACCGGCACGCGCCGGTCGCCAACGCGCACGACGACAGCCAGTTCAACGCCTTGCGTCCGTTTCATTTTTGGACCTCCACAACTACCGGCGACCAAACGCGCGTTTTGGAAGAAGCCGTCGAAGTTATTTTTCGGAGGCAAGCGGCGCCCGCAAGCGGCAGGGCGGCGAGCGACATCTCGCCGTACACCTCCAGGTCGGCCCCGCCGTAGCGATGCTCGACGCTGTCGTGCCGCCGGTTGCGCCGGAACCACGTAGGAGGGGCCAGGACCGTGTACCGCCGCTTCCTGCGGCGCCTGTTCGGAGCGCGTGCAGTCGCGCCCGGAGGCAGTACCCCCATCTCCAGCGCCAGATCGCGAAGCCGGGGAAGATGGTATCGAAGATGCTGATATCCTGCATCGCCCATCCCGCGCTTCTTGCTGCCGTCCAGGACGGCTTCGATCTCACCGGCGAGGCGCACGTTGAGCGGGTCGTCGGAGGCCCTCAATGTCTCGATGAGTCGCTCAAGGCCAGCCTGCGGGTTCGGTTCTACGCAGACAACCTCCGCGCGGGCACGCACGTCCATGGCGTCAAGCGACAGGACGGGCCGACCGCCGCCCTGCTGGGCGCGCACGCGATCGGCCTCGGCCTGCCGGTCGCGGACTGCCACGCGCAGGTACATCGCGGGGGAGCGCGCCGCCACCGCGCTCATCACGGTAAGGTCGGACGCGAGGCAGTTCCGGAAGGTGGCCTGCGTCCGGTCCGAAGCGTCGACCCCGAGCCAACCGGACGCGATCCCGATGTGACTGTCATCGTTGAGGTGTACGGCGAGGGAGGCGGTCAAGATCAGGTGCCGCTCGACCTCGGCGGGGTCCAGCGCCACCTCATCGGATTGCGTGGCTCCGCTCTGCTCGCTCTCACACCCGAGGAATCGCTCCATGTAGGCAACCTGCGTCCAAAACTCGATCCAAGCCGCGATCCGCATCGCGCGGCGCCTGGCGGGGGAGTCGGGCACGCGCCCGATGAACCCGTCGAGGATCTGAATGGCTGCGGGCGCGGAGTACGGCACATCGTCCAGCAGGAACACCTGCGCGGCGGCGAACAGAGCGAACTCGGGCACCTCCGCGCTCTCGGCCGGCGGCGCGGCGGGCGCGATCAGCCTACTTGTCGAAGGGGACATCCACCCACCTCCCCGAGTCGTAGACCTGAACAGCGATCCACTTCGAACGCGGGACCGGATCGAACGTGCCCCACCAGTCACCCGGTCTTGCGCCTTGGGTGATGCCCTCGCGGTACAGGTGCTGCGCCATCCAGCCAGCCATCCCGCTCAGGTCCTTCAATGCCCGCCAGTCATGCGGCGCGGTTTCGGGCGCGACAGCGAACCGCACCAACCCGCCGCCCAAGTCCGCAGTCTCAGCCATGGTCAGGCGGGAGAAGACGCCGTTCTCGTCGAAGGTCGCTTTACACGCGGTCGGCTCCCAATTGGGGTTGCTGGAGAACCAGACGATGGGCTTCTCGCCCGGGGGGACGCCTGCGGTGGCGGGCTTGATCAAGCCATCCTGCAGGATGAGCACGAGTTTCTGCCCGATCGTGTAATGCCAGCGGGCGCGCGCTCGCCGTCCCTTTGGTGCCGCGCTCTCGGCCGGCGGCGTGCCGGGCGCGGAGAATGTCGCCTCCGGGCCGGTGATGGTGCTGGCGGTCATCCTATGCCGCCTCCCCATCCTTAGGCTGCTCGGCAGATCCCAGCCACAGCATGAAAGCGTGGCGCGGAATCAAAATGCGGTGGCCGAGGCGCAGGTGCGGCACCTCTTTGCGGTTGATGGCGGCGTACAGCCCGCCCCTGGAGATTTTCTTCTTACCGATGAGCGCGTGGGCCTCATCGACGGTCAGCGTGGCGTCCTTTTCGTCCATGTAGTTCTCCCTGGTCTTGACAACCCTGCCCGGTCCATTCATACTTGCCAATGGGGACCGGACCAACTGGTCCGGTCAACCGGGACTGATTTCAACTGTAACAGGACCGACTGGTCCGGTCAATATGGTCCGGAGAAGATCGCATGAAAAAGAAAAGTGACGAACAGCAACCGAAGAATCCGGTGGGGCAGGCGGTACGCGAACTGCGAACCGCGCTCGGCGAATCGCAGCAGGCGTTCGCGTACCGGATGAAGACCGCTATCAGGACAATCGCGAGGTACGAGACGGTGAGGCCCCCGAAAGGCAGGGCATTGGCAGAACTTCAGCAGGTTGCGACCGATACGGGGCACCAGAAACTGGCGAACATTTTCAAGGATGCGCTCATCGCTGAGTTGGGCACCGCCGGCCATTTTGCCCATCTCGGCGGAGTTGCCTACGTGGTGGTCCCTCGTATCCGAGACGAGGTGGCCCAAATATCGAGCGCGCTTAAGGACGAGAGCACCGCTCAAGAAGTGAAGATCGAGCAGGCGATTAAGGCTTTGGATGCCATCTCGCTGACGATGACCCACAAGTTCCGGAACACCATTCTCACGTTTCCACCGACTCTTACCACCCATCCTCCGAAGGAGAAGAAATGAACGGCAGCGTATTCAAGCGCAAACTGAAGTCCGGCGCGACGGTCTGGTGCTATTCCTTCTACGCGGGCCGCGACGAGAAAGGGAAGCCTATCAACCTGATGAAGGGCGGCTTCGAGACGAAGGGCGCGGCATCGACAGCGAAGCGAGATGCGATCACGGAGTACGAGAGGACGCACGGGAAGATCACGCACTACCGGGGTGCCCTCGGGACCATAACGTGGGGGTACGTTCTTGCTGACGAAAACAAGAACGGATTCCCTGAGGCGGCAGATGCTCGCGCAGCCCTCGCCGATGCGATCAGGCGCCGCGCGGCCGCGGAACAGGCGGCTGCCGAGGCGACCATTCAGGCTGCCAACGGGGAGGACCGGACGAACCCGAAATACGCGGACTTCGTGAAGTACTGGCTCGAAAAGCATGCCAGCCGGAACACATCTCCAAAGACCTACGAGCGCTACACCGACTTCGCCCGGTATCTAAATCGCTACATCGGCGAGACCCGTATCAACGATCTCACGACCGCGCAGATCCAGAAAATGATTCACCGGCTTGAGGACTGCGGCGGCATGGTGACGAAAGATCAACCAAACGGGCGTCCGCTCGCGCCCAAAACCGTGAGGCACATCGGAACGATGCTCTACACGTCGCTTGCGGAGGCCGACCGTCTGGGTATCCTTACGATTCGGCATCCGATGGCCAATAAGCGCGTGAGGCTGCCGAAGTTGCCGAAGCGCAAGCCCAGCGTCGTCGTGAAGGAGAAGTTCAAGGCCTTGCTCGATCGGGCTGCGACCACCAGATATCACGCCTTCATTGCCACAGCAACCGGCAGCGGATGCAGGCGCGGGGAACTGCTCGCACTGCAATGGCCCGATCTGGACACGACCACAGGCGAGTTGATCGTCTCAAAGAGTCTCGAACAGACCAAGGCAGGCCTGCGGGTGAAGTCCACGAAATCCGGGGAGCCGCGCCGGTTCGTGCTGCCGCCATCGGTGCTTCCTCTTCTGGCTGCACATCGCGCGCAGCAGGACGAGGACAAGCGGCTGTATGGTCCCGACTACCAGGACCACGGATTGGTCTTCTGCCAGCCGAACGGCGCCTACTACTCGCCGGATCGCGTGGGCGCCCGCGTGAAGGAGCTGATGAAGGCGGTCGGACTGGAGGGCGTAAGCCTGCACAGCCTGCGGCACACGAACGCCACCGAGTCCCTGCGGAACGGAGTCCCGCTCGCGGAAGTCTCCCGCAGGCTCGGGCACGCGGATCAGAACATCACGCTTTCGATTTACAGCCACGCCATGCCGGTCGATGATCGGGCCGCTGCGAAGGTGTGGGACGACGCGTTGGGAGACGTAATTGAATCCAGCAAGAAACCGGAACCGCCCGAGACTACTGCACACTACTGCACGGAAGGCCCTCAGAAACTGGTTTTGGTAGGAAACAAAAGAGGTTAGATGGCGGGGACGACGGGGCTCGAACCCGCGACCTCCGACGTGACAGGCCGGCGTTCTAACCAACTGAACTACGTCCCCGCTCTTGCGGACTCATTTATCGTAGCATGGAGCCTCGCTTGTTGTACAACTGCTTTCCTTCGTCAAAAAGGGCGGCCCAGTATGCCCGCCAGTTGAGAAAAGCGAACAGCATGGCCGTGATCGCCGCGCCGCCGGCCGGTTTGCCCTTCTCAAACGAGGAAAACGCCAGCATGATCGCGATCACCGCGCCCGCGAGCGCGACATACTGCAAAGCCATTCCGGTCCACGCAAGTGCAGTCGGATACCCCTGATACCGGACCGGCTCGACGATCGCCCGCCAGACGGCCGCGAACGGCACGAGCGAAGTCTCGTACTTCACCGGGCCAGTGCGCGCGAAAACGAACAACTGCCAGGCAATCGCCGGTACTGCCGCCGCCGCGAAAAGCACCGCGTGCTTCCACTCCCGCCTCCACGTCGCGGCCAGGACGAACGCCGCCACGACCAGCAATCCCGTCTCGCGTGCCAGCGGCGCAAGCACGGGATGCCGACCGCAAGACTGCGCCAGCGCGCTCATCCAGTGCACCCCGAGAAACAAAAAGCCCAGCATCACCCCGAAGTACGCGGGATCTATAAGCCGGAAACGGCCTCCAGCCGCGAGTTAGGCCAGGCCCGGAACCAGAATCCTCCGGCAGCGGAGGCCCGTCATGCGCCATGTAGTGGTAAAACTGGACGTCGTAGCCGGCGTTGTTCGGAAGACGGTAGATGCGTTCGGACGCCAACGCCGCCTGTCGCCTCACGGCGTTAACGGCTGAACAGAGCCGGCTTGCCGTGTTCCAGTTCCCGATAGACGACCTCGGGCGCAAGCACCTTCAGCGCCGCCTGGAACTGGCGCGGATCAGCCGCGTTGTCCGGAAACATGTCGTAGTGGCTCGGAATGGCGATTCCCGGCTTGACCTTCGCCGCAAGCTGCGCCGCTTCCCAGTGCGACAGGTTGTTGAACCCTCCGTTTATGACCGCGATCATGACGTCCGGCGCGTGCTTCGCGGCCGAATAGACCAGGTCGCAAGCGTCCGTGTCGCCCGTGATGTAGATCTTCGGGCCCTCGCCGAACTCGAACACGAAGCCCATGTGGTTGAGGTCGGTGTCGTCGGTAGGGAGCGCGAACGTGCCGCGAATCCGAATATCGCGAAACCGCACATCGCAATCCGGCCAGGTCATGAGAATGCGGTCGGGCGAAACGCCTTCCCGCCGGAAAACTTCGCAGCTCGGCGCCGGGCCGGCAAAGGTCATCTCGCCTTTCGAAATGCCGCGAATCGTTTCGACATCCGTGTGGTCCGCGTGATTATGAGTGCAGGCGAACAGGTCGATTCGCAGTTCCTCAGGAGCAATCATCACCGGCACGCGCCGCGTCAGGTCCATCCCCGGGTGAGCCGCGGCGCAGCTATCGGTGAGATAGAGGTCGACTCCCGCGAGCGTGCCCGCGGGAGTCTTGAAGATGTACCCGCTCTGCCCGAGCCACCAGACCGCCACCGAACGCTCGGGCACATCATACGCCCGGATCAGATCCATCAGCGACACGTACACGGGCGCTCCTACATGATTGCCGTAGGCGGCGCGGGCTCATCCGGCCGTCCGGCATTGGCCAGCGGAACCTTGATCATGACCATGGCGATAGCCAGCATCGCGACCGCCGCGAGGGCGCGCGCGACACCCGATCCCGCGGGCAGAACCTGCGGCATCGAGATCTCGAAGAAACGGAAAGCCGCAATAATGAGTCCGGTCATCGCCTCCCCGGCGATCAGTCCGGAAGCCGTGAGCACGCCGGCGTTCTCCACCCGCGCCTTCTGGGCATCGTTGAAGTTGCGCCGGTTCCTCAAGGCATCCGTAATCCATCGGAAGATTCCGCCGAGGAATATCGCGAACGTCGTTTCAAGCGGCAGGTACATGCCGACCGCGAACAGCATCGGGCTGCGGACCTGCACCATGATCAGCGCGAAGCCCATCAAAATTCCAACACCGACCAGCGGCCACGGCATTACTCCGCCGACGATTCCCTGCGCCAGCGAAGCCATCAACCCGGCCTGCGGCGCCGGCAGCGACTTGCCGCCAAAGCCGATTCCGCCCGCGACGATATCCGCCTTGTGCAGCACGAGAAGCGGGAAATAGAGGGCGGCGCTGGCAACCAGAATGCCCAGAATGTCGCCGATCTGCATGCTGCGCGGAGTGCCGCCGAGAATGTGGCCGACCTTGAGGTCCTGGAGCATCTCACCCGCCACGGCGGAGGAGACGCAGACCACCGCCGCCACGCCGAGCACAGCCGCCACGCCGCTTACTCCCGAAACGCCTATAGAAACCATCAGCAGCGCCGCCACAATCAGCGTGGCCAGAGTCAATCCTGAAATCGGATTGTTTGAGGAGCCGATCATGCCCACAAGGTTCCCGGAAACGGCCGCGAAGAAGAAGCCCAGGACGATCATAACGACCGCCGCGACGATGCCGCCCGGCAGCGTCCCGGAAAAGTAGAAGTACAGCATGACCATCGAGATCAGCGTCGCAAACAGCCCCAAAAACACCGTCCGCGCGCTCAGATCCAGATCCAGCCGGTTGGTTGCCGCCGTCTGCGAACTGGCCTTCTTGAGGTCCGATACGGCCCGTCCTATGCCCGACGCAAGGCTCTTGCGCATGCGGAAGAGCGTGTAACAAGCCCCGACCAGCATCCCTCCGACTGCGATCGGGCGCACAATCGAACGCCAGATAGCGTCGTTCACCGTCTCCCATTCCGGGTTGCCGGCCGCCGATATCTGCGGCCCGAGGATGTAAGCGAGCAGCGGAACCAGCAGGCCCCAAGCCAGCACGCCACCGGAGAAATTCAGCGCCGCGAGCCGCGGGCCGATAATGTATCCCACACCCACGTAGGCCGGACTGACTGCCGGCGCCGTCACCACGCTTGCCGCGCCTACGTTGATGGGCTGCTCATATCCTCGGGTCGTCAGCCGGACTACGCTTCGGCCCAGGTCGCCGATCCTCACCAGGAAGGAGTTGCTCGGCGAAAAAATGTTGAGCGCCCCCAAAAAGTAAAGCAGCGCGCCGCCGCCCATGTTGTAGAACAGCAGCTTCGCGGCTTGCGACCCCTGCTGGCCCGCGATGTGAATCTGGGAGGCCGCCACCGATTCCGGGAACGGCAGTTCCGGGTCTTCCACCATCACGCGCCTGAGCAGCGTTACGAACAGGATGCCAAGGATGCCCCCGACGAACATCAGCGCCGTCGATTTCCAGTACGCGTCGGCGGAATCAAACGTCGCCCAGGCCCCGGAAATCACAAAGGCGGGAATCGTGAAGATTGCTCCTGCCGCGACGGATTCACCAATCGAACCCACGGTCCGGGCGATGTTTTCTTCGAGAATCGAGCCCTTGCGGAGCCTGAGGACCGCCATGCCGATCACCGCGGCCGGGTAGGTGGCGGCGATCGTCATCCCGGCGCGCAAGCCCAGGTAGGCATTGGCCGCGCCGAGAACCACGGTCATCACCAGGCCGATGATGACGGCCCGGAACGTGAATTCCCGCATTTCCGTCTTTTCGGGAACATAGGAACGCTGTTTTGTTTGCATATCGAGGCAATCCTCGCAAGGCACATGATACCAAAGAGCTTGCGAGGTAAACCTCCAAAAGGTAAGTACGCCGGCTCAGCCCAGATAATCGAACAGGCTCCTGCCGGCCGTTCGGGCATGCGACGCCAGGACCACTTCCTTGTGGGCGCTGGCCTGGCTCAGTTCGAGGGCAGCCTGGGTGACGTCGGTGTCCTCGATTGCGCTCAACTCGGACTTCTGGCGCAGTTCCAGTTTGCGCGCGGTCTCCACGGCCTCCGCAATGCGGTTCTGGATCGTGCCGTAATGGCTCAGTTCGCTGCCGAGGTGATCCTGCGCGCTCCGGACACCCGCAAGCGCGTCTCTAATCGCAGCGGTCTGAGCCTCGAACTGCACGTTATACGCGGGATCGCCTTCGGAGGCGGTAGGAACCGCTTCGAGCGCTATCCGCAGGTTGTTCATTGCCGCAAACACGCTTGCCCCGGGCGCCGGATTGTCGAAGATCGCGTCGGCCGACCTCGAGATCACGAACCGGGTCCCGCTCGGATGCATAATCTCCCGTGTGGCCGGGCTCCCGGCGTAAGCGCTGACGCCGTGCGGACCGGCCGGGTCCGCGGAATACGGGGCGTTGCGGTAATCGTCGCCGCTGAATATGTACCGTCCTTCGACCTGGGTGGAAGCGATGTTCACCATCTGGTCCAGAGCCGCGCCTACTTCCTGTGCGATGATCATCCGTTGCGTGGGGGTCTGCGAGGACGTGGCGCCCTGCACGGCCAGCGTGTTCACCCGCTGCAGCAGCTTTGCCGCCGTCGCAACGGCCTGTTCGGCGGTGTCCGCCTCCGCTTTGGCCCTTCCCAGGTTCGTCCTGATCTGTATCGTCTGCTCGAGCTGCGCACGAGCGATCAGCAGCCCGCTCACCTGGTCGGGCTCATCCGACGCGCTCTCGATTCTTCGACCGGAGGTGATCTGGCGCTCGGCACGGCTCACGCGCTCACTGATACGGGCCAGCGCCACCAGAAATCTCTCAGCCGAGGCATTCAGTCCTGTGATCATGTCTCCTACCGCATCATGTCGATCGTCGTTTTGGTCAGCTCGTTGAGTACGCTGATTATGCGAGCCGTAGCCTCGTAAGCGCGCTGGAATTCAATCAGCCGTGCCGCCTCCTCATCCTCCGATACCGCCGAGATATCGTCCCGGATGGAGCGCGACTGAAACAGCAGTTGTGCGTGCGTGTCCCTGTCGCTCCGTGCCGCTTCGAGCGTCTGGCCGAGGCGCGTCGCAAGCCGGCCGTAGAAGGCGGTGTAAGTCAGGCCGTCAAGCTGCGGAGTATTAGCGAGTCCGGCGAGAGTCAGGGCGTTCGCATTCCCGGCCGGCGCACCCACGGCCGCCGCAGCGAGCTGGTCCGGGGTGATGTCCGTCGTCCGGAGCGTGGCCGCCGCGTCGTTTGCCGTGTTGTAGGTGAACAGAGGCGCGCCCGGGTTGCCGTTCAAGTCCAGTCCGGCCGCCAGTATGGCGTTCACGTCGTCCGCAAACCCCTTTGCGAGCCGGTTCAGCTCGCTCAGGTACGAGGGAAGCGTCGTATTCTTCATCTCGAGCATGGCGCCCAGACTCCCCGTAACCGATTGCGCTGTTACATCCTGCCCGTTGGAGTCCAGTATCCGCGCAGTGCTACCCATAGACTCCGCCTGGATCTCGTACTGGCGGTCGCCGATGACCAGCGGAACCTGGCCGCCCATCAGGACCGTTACCGTGCCGTCCGGCTGCCGGAGCGCCGTGAAATCAGTGTATTGCGCGAGGTCTTCGAGCGTGGCGTGCAGGCGGGCATCCAGACTGGGATCGCTCCTGGCCGAGAAATCGCGCTGCATTTGGATGTTCAGGTCGCGAATGGAGGTTGCCAGGCTGTTGATTGTCCCCACCGCGCCGCGGATCTGCTGGTCCATCACGGTGGACGCGCTACCCAGGGAGGTGGCAGTCTCGGAAAAGCGCGCGGCAACCTCAGTGGCGCGATCGATCACTTGCCGTCTCGGGCCCGTATCGTTCGGCGTCAGGCTCCATGCCGAGAAGCTCTGAAGCAACTTGTTGAGGGCGCCGGGAACGCCGGCCTGACCGTTGATGTTGAACAGCAACTCCACCCGCGTCAGGTCGCTCGCCGTCTGCTGGAAACGGCCGAACAGATGTTGTTCCTGCCGCACCGCCTGCTCGGCATACTCGCTGCGCAGGCTTTCCATTTGCCCGGGCACAATTCCGCCCGGCAGGCCATGCTCGGGAATGAATGCCGCCGGCATGGTAGACAACCGCTGCTTCGCGAATCCGGGAGTCTTGGCGTTATTGACGTTATTCTGCGTGGTGGCAAGAGCCTTGTCGAAAACACGGAGCGAGTTCGCCGAAGCGATCAGTGCGCCAAAAAGTCCCGACATGACGCTATCCCTCCACCGAAACCCTTCGCGCCGGGCCCGGCGAAGCCGGTTCGCCGCGCACCGTATAGCCGCCCGTGGCCGTGTACATTAGCCGCGCCCAACCCAAATAGAACGACGCGGCCCCCTCCAGCAGCGCCGCTGCAAGCGCCAACTCCTTGCGGAGCGCGCCCACCTCCGCGGCTACCGCCGGATCGCCCCGGAAACTCCGCCTGACGTGCTGAAATGACTCGACAGCCGAGCCGATGCAGGCCGCGCTCTCCTCAACCGCTTTCGCGGTCGGGCGCGCCAGGAGCCGCCGGGCTTCGCAAACGCTGGCGCGCGCCCTGCTCACGTGCCCGAGTTGATCGACCTCGGCTTCGCGGCTCATGCCCGCAGCGCGTCGCCGATGATTCCCTGGCTCACGGCCATAGCGTCGGGCTGGTACCGGCCCGCCTTGTAATCGGCTGCCAGCCGCTCGACATGCGCCTGCCTGCCCGGGGGATCGGCTAACAGTTCGAGCAGCCTGCCCGAGAGGTTTGAAAGACTCACCTGGTCTCCATCCTGCGCCTGAACGGCTCTCCCCTCCCGTGGCCCGCCCGCCCCGGGCGCCGCGGTTCCCTGCGTCCTGCCAAGCTGCGATGCAGCCGCCTGACCCAGCAGATTCTCGTTAACTTTCATTGACCGGCCTCCGCCTCTTTACGTATCGGCCGGAGGCCGGCGAAACATTAGCCTCCAGGCACTACACTGATATGAATGCGTTCGGTATTGCTTGTCGAGGACGACCGCGATCAACGGGAAGTCCGTTCCATGCTGCTCGAAGCAGCCGGACATAGAGTGGCGGCCGCGGCGAACGCCGGCGCCGCTTTCGAAGCGTTCTGCGCTTCCGAGCCGGATGTCGTTGTAATGGACTTGCGTTTGCCGCGGACCGAAGACGGCCTCGCCCTGATTCGCCGCCTGCGGGAACGTTCCCGGGACGTGCGGATTATCGTGCTTTCCGGCTGGGCATCGGATCTGGCGGCACTACCGGAAAATACGCTGGTCGATAGCTGCCTCACCAAGCCTGTCCGCTCGCGGCAACTGCTTGAGCTGATTGATTGATTCCTACCCGATCGGGATCCTGTTCGCGTTGCGCGCCAGCCAGGTCTCGAAGCTCTGGATCTCCGGGTTGAGCGCTCGCGCGACCTCAGGATTGCGCGCCCCACAGAAATCGGCCTCGAAATCGCGATAGAACTGGAACATGTTCGCAAGGTCGTCGGCTCCCGGAAAGCCCAGCGCGCGGTAGACCTCCGGAGGCACGTCGTTATAGACCACTTCCATGCCCAGTGCCTTTGTGAGCGCAGCCGCCATGGCCCGTCCGGTCAGGTGCTCGCCGGCGATGCCGAGCGTTCTGCCCGTGTACTTCCCGTTCCCTTTGAAAATGCCGTACGCGCACTTGCCGATGTCCTCGGCGGCGATACCAGGCAGCTTCCGGTCTCCCATCGGCATAGTAAGCGCCAGTTTTCCGTCCGGTCCCTTCCGCGGGCCCATCCCGAAATTGATGAAATTATCCCAGTAAAACGAAGCGAGCAGGAACGTGACGGGTAAATCAAGGTCCGAGAAGAAGTGATCCGATTCGCCCTTCGCGTCGAAGTGCGGCACCTTGTACTTGCTCATCAGGGTCGGCATGCGGTTATCGCTCAGCGGAACCCAGCGGCGTGTGTCTTCGAGCGTTGACCAGATCACATGCCCCACACCGGCCTTCTTGACGGCGTTCGCCGCGTTGGCAGCCTGGGCCTGCTCTCTTTCAGGAGACATGTGCTCCCAGTAGAACGTCACGCAGTAGGCCCCGTAGGCTCCCTGGAAAGCGCGTTTCAGGCTCTCCGGGTCGTCAACATTGGCCGCGACGACTTGCGCCCCCGCGTTCGCCAGTTCCCGCGCCTTCGGGGATTTGATGTCCCTGGTAAGCGCCCGCACGGCAAAGCCGCCGTCCGGATCGGAAAGAATCGCGCGGACCAATCCCCCGCCCTGCGCGCCAGTCGCGCCGGTCACAGCTATGATCTTCTTCCCGGCCATGCTTCTATAGATTCAACGGCCGGGCGATTGGATGGTGAATTGTGCCGTCAGGCGGCGGCGGAGAACCACCGGTACATCTGGTAGAAGCAGAAGCCCGTGATGAACACACAGAGGTAGGCGGCCGCACGCCATGCGCGCTCGGTCCAGGCGTCCATCAGTTTCGGGGTGCCGGCGACGTACGCCGCGGCGAAACCAGCCACCAAGCCGCCGATGTGCGCGGCGTTATCTATGCCGGATACTATGAACCCGATGATCAGGATGTAGATGACCCAGCGTATGTAGAGCCCGCGGATTTCGGCTCCCAGCGGCGTGCGGTGCCTCACGCCCAAAGCGATCATGGCGCCGATCAAGCCCATGAGCCCCGCCGATGCGCCCACGGAAAGCCCCGCGTTCCAGACCGCGCTCGCATAGAATCCGAGCACCGTCGCAAGGAAGTAGATCACGATCAGCCGCGCCGAACCGTAGATCTGCTCCACCTGAGCACCAACATCGAACAACACCCACGAATTCATGAGGATGTGAATCAGCCCGCCGTGGAGAAATCCTGCCGTGACCAGCCGCCACCACTGCCCGTGATGGAGCGCGTCGCGCAGTTTGGCGCCGAAGTCGAACAGCGTGCGGTTGTCGATCCCCATGATGGCGTCGCCGTTGCCCGCTCGCATGCTGTAGATCACCGTGGCCGCGAACAGGCCGAAGTTGATCAACAGGATCATCGTCGTGGTGAAATACGCGTGGGGAATGAACCCGCCGAGCACCGGCCCGGACTGGCGCCGTTCAACCGCGCGCGGCCCGACCTCCGTTTCGCAATACGGGCACACGCGGTCGCTCGTCTTGATAAACGCCCGGCAGTGCGGGCACATGCGGCGGGTTTCCATGTAACTTATATTGTAGCGGGGGCTCGGCACTCACGCGCCCTTTGGTACAATTTTCTCTTTCGATGAAAACCGAGCGTGAACATCGCGAAGAGATCGTACACGTAGGCCGCATGGTCTGGGAAAAAGGCTGGGTGGCCGCCAATGACGGCAACATCAGCGTCAAGCTCGATCCGGACCGGTTTCTGTGTACGCCGACCCAAGTTTGCAAGGGTCTGATGAAACCCGAGGACCTGATCCTCGTAGACGCAAAGGGAAACAAGATCGCCGGCACGAAGGAGCGCACGTCGGAGTTCATGATGCACCTCACGGTGTACAATCTCCGGCCGGACATCAAGTCCGTGCTCCACGCGCATCCGCCGGTGGCAACGGGCTATGCCACCGCCGGCCGCTCGCTGAACCTGGCGCTGCTGCCGGAGGTTGTCATAGGACTCGGCTGCGTGCCGCTGGCCGGCTACGGTCTGCCGGGAACGCCCGAACTGACCGACCCCATGCTGCCGCTCATCCCGAAATATGAGGCCCTCTTAATGGGCAACCACGGCGCGGTCTGCTACGGCGAGGACGTGTATAAGGCGTTCTTCCGCATGGAAACGGTCGAACATTTCGCGCGAATCTCCCTCGTGGCCGAACTGCTCGGAGGCGCTCAGGTGCTTCCGAAACAGGAAGTGAACAAGCTTCTGGAATCGCGCGCGCGCTACGGAGTGAAAACGCAGGGCGGACTCGAAGCCGGCTGCCCGCTGGCGGCCGAAGACGTGGAAACCGGGAAAATCGAGGTGACCCGGGAAGAGCTGATCGCGCTCATCGACGAAGCGGTGCGCGCGCGGCAGGGGTAGGTCATTATGATTCTGGCCCGCGTTGTGGGCACGGTCGTCGCCACACGGAAAGATCCCCGCCTTGAGGGCAAGAAACTGCTCATCCTCAAACCGGTCACGCCGGACGGGAAGGACGAAGCGGGCTATGTCGTCGCCGTGGATACCGTCGGCGCCGGCGCGCGCGAGAAAGTGCTCGCCGTCTCCGGCAGTTCGGCCCGCATGGCCGAAGGCTGCAAAGACAAGCCCGTGGATACCGCCATTATCGGAATCGTGGATGCCGTCAGCCTCGACGAGAAAGGATAGGCGCCGATGTTTCTCGGCCGCGTGATCGGCCGCGTCTGGTCTACGGTCAAGAATGAAACCCTGACGGGGCAGCGGCTCCTTATCGTTCAGCCCGTCACGCCCGAAATGAAGCCGTCGGGCAAGCGCATCGTTTGCACGGATGCTACGGGATCCGGAGCCGGCGAGCTCATCTATTGGGTCCGCGCGCGCGAAGCCAGCTTCGCGCTGCAGCCCGGAGAAGTGGTCACCGACGGCACCATCGTCGGCATCATCGACCATCTGGACGTCAAGAGGACCTGATCCATGCAGATCGCGCGCGTCATAGGCACAGTGGTCGCCACCCGCAAGCACCCGAGCCATGAAGGATTGAAGCTGCTGCTTGTGCAGCCGCTCGACCTCGACGGCAGCGAGCGCGGCGACGCCGTGGTCGCCGTGGACTCCGTGGGTGCCGGCGTGGGCGACCGCGTACTCCTCACAAGTGAAGGGTTCTGCGCGATGAGTTCCGTGGACCGCTGGCCCTCGAACCCCATCGATGCGGCAGTGCTCGGAATCATCGACGATATCGACCTGCTGCCGGACGCCGGCCGGCAATAGCTCTCCAGCCATGGCGCTGGAGCCGCCGAGCACGTACACTGGGAATTAATAAATCTCAATCGGAGGCATTCCTCTCTTGATCCGGACCATCATTTTCGATCTGGGAAAAGTTATCGTCCCTTTCGACCTGAAGCGCGGTTATGAGGCTCTCCGCCCGCACTGCCCGTACCCCGCCGAAGAGATCCCGCGGCGCATCTCCTCGACGGACCTGGTCACGCGCTTTGAATCGGGCGAGGTTTCGCCGGAGGAATTCGTCGAGCGACTCTCGAGACTACTGGGGCTTTGCGTCGATTACGATCGTTTCTGCGAACTGTGGAGCAGCATCTTCCTTCCCCATACGCTGCTGCCCGAGCCGTTTCTCGCCGCGCTGCACAGCCGCTACCGCCTGCTCCTGCTCTCCAACACGAACGCCATACACTTCGCCATGATCCGCGAGCGGTACTCGCTCCTCGGCCATTTCGACGATTACATCCTGTCGTACAAAGTTGGCGCCATGAAGCCTTCCGAACGCATCTATAAAGAAGCGATCGGGCGCGCGCAGTGCCCGGCCGCGGAGTGCTTTTTTACGGACGACATCCCACTCTACGTGGAAGGGGCCAGGGCGGCCGGAATGGATGCCGTGGTGTTCGAATCGGCCGGGCAGATCGAGCGGGAGTTGAAGGCTCGAGGGGTAGAGTGGTAGAGGGAGCAAATTAGAAGACATTAAGATCATTTGTCCTTTTTCGGTATTGGGATTATAATCCCTGAAAGGCAGTGATAGTGTTCGCTGTAGCAGAATTCAACAACGGAGACAGCTCATGCCGGAAGAGACAATCAGTGTTACGGACAACCGTACCGCGACCTCCTATACAATCCCGGTGAAGAACGGCGCGATCCGTGCCATGGATTTGCGCCAAATCAAGACCTCGCCCGAGGACTTCGGGTTAGTCACCTACGATCCGGCGTTTACGAACACGGCCTGCTGCGAAAGCCGGATCACCTTCATCGACGGCGACAAGGGTATCCTGCTCTATCGCGGCTACCCGATCGAGCAATTGGCCGAAAACTGTACGTTCCTCGAGGTGGCCTACCTGATTCTGAACGGGGAACTGCCGTCCGAACAGCAGCTCGATGAGTGGACGCACGCAATCGGAAACCACGCCGTGCTCCACGAGAACACCAGGCGGCTCATGGAAGGTTTCCACCATGATGCCCACCCCATGGGAGTGCTGGCCAGCATGGTCGCGGCCCTCTCCACGTTCTATCCGGAAGCGAAGGACGTCCACGACCCGGCCGTGCGCCAGCGTCAGATTTGCCGCCTGCTCGGGAAAATGCCGTCCATCGCCGCATACGCATACCGGCACAGCCGGGGATTGCCTTACGTATCCGCGAATAGCGATCTGAGCTACGCCGGGAACTTCATGAACATGCTCTGGCGCAAGCCGGAGGCGAGGTTTGACGTCAACCCCGTCCTGGCGCGCGCGCTGGACGTTCTGTTCATTCTGCATGCCGATCACGAGCAGAATTGCTCGGCCAACGCCATGCGCAGCATCGGCAGTTCCCTTGCCGACCCCTACCTTTCGACCGCGGGCGCAATCGCCGCGCTCTCCGGACCGCTCCACGGCGGTGCGAATGAGGAAGTGCTGCGAATGCTCGACGAAATCGGGTCAAAGGCGAACATCGGCTCGTTCATCAGGAAGGTGAAGGCGGGCGAGTGCAAGCTGATGGGCTTCGGGCACCGCGTGTACAAGAACTACGACCCCCGCGCCCGCCTCATCAGGGAGATTGCGACCGAAGTCTTCGGCGTAACCGGCCGCAACCCCAAACTCGATATCGCGCTTGAACTGGAAAGGATCGCGCTCGAGGACGAGTACTTCGCAAAACGCAGGCTCTACCCCAACGTGGACTTCTACTCCGGCATGATTTATCAGGCGATGGGATTCCCGCCCGAAATGTTCACGGTGCTGTTCGCGATCGGCCGCACGGCGGGGTGGCTCGCGCAGTGGCAGGAACTGCTGTGCGACCCGGCCCAGAAAATCGCGCGGCCGCGGCAGATTTACCTCGGCAGCCCCCGGCGCGATTACGTTCCGGTGCACGAACACGACAGGGTGGCTCTGGCAGGGTAGACGCGAGTGCAGCACAGGCCAGGAGGCCTGTGCCACTCCAGCAATCGCTACACCGTCGTTGATCCCTCGCCCAGGGTGACTTGGACCTTCTGCGTGCGGCCGCTCCGGTAGACCGTCACCTCCAGCTTGTCTCCCGGGCGCTTGCGGTTCATCGCATTCGTCAGGTCGTTGCGGCTCTCCACCGCGCGTCCGTCCAGGGCCATAATCAAATCGCCGCCCACCGGAATCTCGTAGTTCCCCACCACGACGATCCTGCGCGCGCCACGTATGCCGGCCGCTTCCGCTGACGATCCCCTTTCAACCTCCGTTACCAGCAGGCCGCCCTCGCGCGGCAGTTCGAGCGCCTCGGCCAGGTCGCCGGCCACGTATAGAACACCGACCCCCAGGCGCGGCGGCGCGAAGCGCCCTTTCTCCGCATACTCGGTCAGCATGCGCTTGGCGCGATTGATGGGCAGCGCGAAGCCGATCCCGATATTCGAACCCGGCCCATAGATCGCCGTATTGATCCCGATGACGTTGCCGTGCGAATCGAGCAGAGGCCCGCCGCTATTGCCGGGGTTGATCGCGGCGTCGGTCTGGATCATCCCTTCGAGAGTGCGGCCGGTCTCGTCCCGCAGACTGCGCCCGACCGAGCTGATGATTCCGGTCGTGAGCGTACCCATCAGATCGAGCCCGAACGGGTTACCTATGGCGAGCACCTTCTGCCCCACCTGCAGCGGTCCGGAATCGCCGAGCCTCAGAAACGGCAACTTCTTGCGCGGCGTGATCTTCAGCAGCGCGATATCGTTGCCGGGATCGCGAACCAGAACACGCGCACGGTACTTCGCGCCATCGGTGAGCGTCACCTCAAGTTCCTGAGACCCGGAGATCACGTGATTGTTCGTCAGGATGCGCCCGGTGTCGTCGAGCAGGAAGCCGGACCCGCTGCCCTGCTGCGGAATCACCTCCAGGAACCAGCCGCGCCGGTAGACGGTGCTGGTGACGTTGACGACCGCAGAGTGCGAGCTGCGATAAATCTCGATGTTTTCCAATTCATCGGCGCCGAGATTGGAGGATTTTGCGCTGTTCGGTCCGGTCCACATCGGCTCGGCCGATGTGCGCATCGGCAGAAGGCGGCCGAACTTCCACTCGGTGAATGAGGTGACGTACACGAAGGCGGCCACCAGCAGGACCGCAATCAGCAGAATCCGTGATCTCATGGGACGAAACTCCGTACCAACTTAAAAGTCTCCCACACCTGCTTCAGAGTTTCCTCCTTCGTGCCGGAGGTGTCGATGATGTAATCGGCGTACTTGCGCTTTTCGTCCAGGGGCATCTGCCGGGCCAACCGGGCCAAAGCCTCTTCGCGCGTGACCCCATCGCGGTGCATAGCGCGTTCAACCTGCTGCTCAGGACGGCAGACGGCCACGATCAGCTTATCGAATCGCTTGTAGTTGCCGGTCTCGATGAGGATGGCAGCCTCAACGACGGCGATTCCGTCCGGGTTCTCCCCGGCGAACTGCGCCATGAGTTCCTCTTCGCGCCGGATCACCGGAGGATGAACGAGGCCGTTCAGCACTGCCAGGCGCTCAGGCCTGTCGAACACTTCGGCAGCCAGCTTGCGGCGGTCGATCGCGCCGTCGGGCGCCAGAATTCCAGGACCGAATTCACGGACCGCCCCCGTGTACGCCTCACCGCCGGGCCGGAGCGCTTCGTGCCCCAGTTCGTCCGCCTTGATGAGGCGGCAACCCAGATTCTCGAGCGCCTCTCCTACAAAACTCTTGCCGCTCGCCAGTCCGCCTGTAAGCCCTACGCGGAGCATGCGCCGAGTCTCCGTTCGGCAGCCTCGACGGTATTCGCCATCAGCATCGCGATCGTCAGCGGCCCCACGCCGCCCGGAACCGGAGTATACGCGCCGGCGCGCTCGGCCTCGTCCAGCGGGTTCACGTCTCCGACGAGCACGCTGCCCTTCCGGTCGAAATCGGCCAGCTTCTCGGGAGAGTTGCGGAAAAGCGCGGCAACGTCGGCACGGTTCGACAGGCGGTTTGTGCCCACATCGATCACCGTTGCGCCCGGTTTGATGAAGTCGGCCGTGATGAATCCGGGCTGGCCCATGGCGGCCACCAGGATGTCCCCGAGCCGGCACATCGCCGGAAGATTCGCCGTGCGGGAGTGGCAGATCGTCACGGTGGCGTGCTGGTGCAGCAGCATCAGCGCCATCGGCTTCCCGACGATATCGCTGCGCCCGACCACGACCGCGTGCTTCCCCGAGATCGGGATGCCGTACCGCTTCAGCAGTTCCATGATCCCCGAGGGAGTGCAGGCGCGCGGTCCCGGCGAGTTCGTAACCAGCTTGCCCAGATTCAGCGGATGGAACCCGTCCACGTCCTTATCGGGACTGACCGCCAGCAGCACGCGCTTGGCATCCACATGTTTGGGCAGGGGCAACTGCACAAGAATGCCGTCGATTTCGGGACGCTTGTTCAAGTCCTCCACGGTCTCGATCAGTTCTGCGGTCGTGACCGATTCCGGCGGCGTCAGCTTCTCGCTGTAAATCCCGAGCGATTGGCACGCCTTTACCTTGTTGCGGACATAGATTTCAGAAGCCGGATTGTCACCGGCGAGGATTACCGCCAGTCCGGGCAGGCAGCGCGCGGCTTTGAGCGCGGCAATCCGCGGTTCGCATTCCTTCAGGATTTGGTCTCGTATGCGGTTACCATCGAGGATCTGGGCCATTCACTAATGAAGATAGCATTGGCGCGGACGGACTATTCGGAGCCGGAAAACCGAGCCTCTCTGGCGCGCAGCGCGGGCAGGCCAGCAAGCTCGTTGAATTCGTCGAAAGCGATCATGCTGTTTTCAAGACCGGCCGTCGTTCCGTTCGCGTGGAGGTAGCGCAGCAGGTCGCCCGCGGCCTTCGCGATGGTGTACGTGAGGGCGGTCGGGTGTGCGACGCACGCGAAGCCGATCTGTTCGAGTTCCTTTGCGGTAAGCATGGGCGATCTGCCGCCCGGCACCATGTTCGCCATGCCCGGCACGGAAACGGCGGAAGTAATGCGACGCATCTGCTCCACCGATTGCGGCGCTTCGACAAAAGCCATGTCCGCCCCGGCTTCGACATAGCGCTCGATCCGCGCGAGCGCGTCATCCATGCCATGGATGCCCAGGGCATCCGTGCGAGCCATGATCATCAGGTCGGAATCGATGCGGGCGTCCACGGCGGACTTGATCTTCGCGACCATCTCTTCGGCCGGGACAACCTGCTTGCCCGCCATGTGGCCGCAACGCTTGGGCGAAACCTGGTCCTCGAAAAAGATGGCGGCAACTCCGGCCTTCTCGAACTGCTTCATCGTGCGCGCCACGTTGGTGATGTTGCCGTGTCCGTTATCGCCGTCCGCGAAAACGGGAAGATCGGTGGCGTCCGCTATGCGCCAGGCGCAGTCCACCATTTCGGTCATCGTGAGCAGACCTACGTCCGGGGCGCCGAGCATCGCCGCGCTGCACGCGTACCCGCTGACAAAGACCGCCTTGAACCCAACCCGTTCGGCAACCTTCGCGCACAGCGGATCGGGCACGCCGGGGATCACCAGGATTTCCGGGTCGTGGACATACTTCTTCAGCAGCGTCGTTTTCCTCATCTATCGTATAGACTAGAGCATTGCGGCGGTGCACCTATATCAGTCCTCAGCCGCAAGGGTGGAAATGGGGTACGGCTTCAGGCAAGTGGAGGTCCGTGGCTTAGGCCTTGTATCAGGGCACGGCTTCAGCCGTGCCGCAAGCCCTTGCCAAGCCGCGGGCTGCAGCCCCTGCCGGCCGCCGGCCCAGGGGTGAGGCTTCGCTTACGCGGTTCAGGCCTCGGGTAGCTTGAGCCAATCCGGGGAGAGATTTTCGAGAGAGGGCATGGCCTTAGCCCCCATTTATGGCAATACCCAAGCGCAATGCCTGGCCGCGAGAAAGGCGGCGGGGGCTAAAGCCCTGTGGTGGTGGCGTCGTACGGCATGGCTGAAGCCATGCCCTGATACGAGTCCTGCACTGCAACACATACGAACATGCTCCTACAATCACTGAGACAAGAAGTCCTCGAGGCCAACCTCGAACTGGTGCGCCGCGGCCTGGCCATCTTTACGTTTGGAAACGCGAGCGGAATTTCGCGCGAGGACGGCCTGGTAGTAATCAAACCGAGCGGCGTGCCTTACGAGACGATGAAGCCCGAGGACCTGGTCATCACGGACCTCGATGGGCACACCGTGGAAGGCTCGTTGAGGCCATCTTCCGATCTGGCGACGCACCTCGTCCTCTACCGGTGCTTCAGCTCGGCCGGCGGAGTGGTACACACGCACTCCCGATACGCCACTTCATGGGCGCAGGCGGGCCGCGACATTCCATGCCTCGGCACCACACACGCCGACTACTTCTACGGCTCGGTGCCTGTCACCCATCCGCTCCGGCCCGAGCATATTCAGGGCGACTACGAGGAGAACACGGGCAAGGTGATTGTGGAGCGTTTCCGCGGCATGGACCCGGCGCAGGTCCCGGCGGTGCTCGTGGCCGGCCACGGGCCATTCTGCTGGGGCAAATCCGCCTCCGCCGCGGCGCATAACGCCGTACTTCTCGAAGAAATCGCGCGGATCGCCTACCAGACGCTAACGATCAACAGCGCAGCCGGGCCGATCTCGCCCGCGCAGCTAGACAAGCACTTCCTGCGCAAGCACGGCCCCGGCGCCTCTTACGGACAGAAGTAAACCTACGCCCGCACACCGGCCGCAATCTTGCGTAGCTGCGGCAGCACGTCGCCGATAGCCGCCGGCTCAGACGCCGGATTGCCCAGACCGAAATACACCTTGCGGTAAAGCGCAAACAGCTTCTCGTAAACGGCGTTCTCTCGCGGATCGGGCTCCACTGTGCGGAACCGCGGACACAGCGCCTGCTGCGCTTCCTCGATGCTCTTGAACGTGCCCGCCGCAAGGAACGCGAAGATGGCCGAA
This sequence comes from Acidobacteriota bacterium, assembly GCA_023436715.1. Classification (GTDB taxonomy): domain Bacteria; phylum Acidobacteriota; class Terriglobia; order Bryobacterales; family Bryobacteraceae; genus Fen-330. Next base: position 9,539 of record JAEZIJ010000096.1, on the reverse strand, counting down.
CCGAGGCTGGTGACCTCGCTTTCCGGCACCAATACCGGCTTGCCGAACACGTTCGCGTAGACCCGGTTCAGAGTCTCGTTCCTCTGAGGGATGCCGCCGCCGTTGATCACGCGCCGGATCGGAACGCCGTGCTCGGCCATTCTCTCCAGGATGATCCGCGTGTGGAACGCCGTGCCCTCGATAGCTGCGAACAGTTCGTCCTGCGCGGTGTGGGTAAGGTTCCAGCCGAGCGTGACGCCGCCGAGTTCGGCGTTCACCAGCACGGTGCGGTCGCCGTTGTCCCAGGTCAGCCTCAGCAGCCCGGTCTGCCCTGCGCGATAGTTCTCCACCTGCTTCGAGAGCGCGGCAACGTCGGATCCCGCGCGCCGGGCGATCGCCTCAAAAATATCGCCCGTGGCGGAAAGTCCCGCCTCAATGCCGAAGTAATCGGGATGGATCGAGCCCTTTACGACTCCGCACACACCCGGCACCAGGTCAACCTGTTTGGCGATGGCCATGATGCAGGTCGATGTGCCGACCACGTTCACGACATCGCCCTCGCGAATGCCGGCGCCGATGGCGTCCCAGTGCGCATCGAACGCTCCGACCGGAATCGGAATCCCGGCGCGGAGCCCAAGCTTTTCTGCCCATTCCGCCACGAGCGTGCCCGCAATGCGATCCGAGGTGGAATAGCAACCGTCGAGCTTGCCGCGCACGCCCGCGAACAGCGGATCGACCTTGGTGAGGAAGTCTTCCGGCGGCAGCCCGCCGAGCGAGGCGTTCCACATCCACTTGTGCCCCATCGCGCAGATGCTGCGGGAAACCCGCGCGGGGTCCGTGATGCCGCACAGCGTGGCGGCCACCATATCGCAATGCTCCAGCGCCGTCGCCATCCGCGCGCGGCGCTCCGGATTGTTGCGCAGCCAGTGGAGCAGTTTCGAGAATCCCCATTCGGAGGAGTAAACGCCGCCGCACCACTCTATGGCTTCGAGTTTTTCCCGGTGCGCGGTCGCGGTGATTTCGGCCGCCTCGTTGCTGGCGCGATGGTCGCACCAGAGGTAGTAATCGTCGAGTGGCTGGAGCCCTTCGCCCACCGGGATAACGCTTGACCCCGTGGTGTCCAGCGCAATCGCCGCCACGTCCTGGCCCGATACGCCCGCCTCGCGCACGGCCTTCCTTGTAGCCTCAACCAGCGCCTGCATGTGCGCGGCGTGCGATTGTGTTGCGTGGTCCGGGTCCTCCTTCTTGCGGACCAGCGGATATTCGCCGGTCGCGGAACCCAGCCTGCCGCGCTCGCTATCGACAATCGAAACCCGGACGCTCAGCGTGCCAAAGTCAACGCCTGCTACGATTGCCATTCGAGACCTCTACGCTTTCCCGTGATAGTAAACGTCCCAACCGAAGTACCGCGTAGCGGCCTCATGCACCATCCCCGCAACCTGCGAAAGGCTCGCCGCCGTGTGGTGCTCAAAACCGTTCTCGCATATGTAGCGGAGCAACTGCTGCATCTTCGGAATCCTGACCACCCCGGCCCCGCCGAACGTGTTCAGAGTATCGTTTGTGAATTCGCCTTCGCCCACGTAGCCGGTGATGGCGCCCTTCAAATCGTCGGTAGAGAACCGCGCGTAGCTCATCGGCCCCGGCTTCACGCGGCCCACGCAGGTTCCGAACGTGTTCGCCTTGCCGACGGTGCCGGCGATGATCTCCTGGTAGTCCATCCGGACATCCTGGAAGAAGTGCTTCGGCAGGTTGCTGCAATGGAAACAGACCGCCTTGTCCGGATCGTCGCCGTAGTTGTTGTTCCAGTCGAGCAGGGCGCTCGGCGTCTCCGAAGCGAGGGTGAGGGCGTACATGGCGATCGCGCCGCAAACATCCACCTCGCACGCGCTGGGCACGAGGTTGTTGCTCATCATGCTCATGATCGTGCACGGGACAACGCCGAAGTACTCTTCCATCGAGGTCCAGCACTGAATCGCGCTGAACGCCACGTCGGTGTCCTGCATCCAGCGATCGACCACCGCGCCGAACTTCGCCATTTTCAGCAGCGCGGCTTCGGGGACGCCATCGGTCGAAACATACTGTTTTACTTCGGCCAGTTTGGCCTGCGCCGCGCCGTCGCTATCTTTCATGCGCTCAACGCGGCCGAAAATCTCTGAAAGGTCGATCGGCTCGACGGAGATACCGTTGTTTTCGAGCAGCTTCTCGCTGTACCGAACGGTGTTGAACGCCGCGGGCCGCGCCCCGATCGCGCCGACGCGCGCGCGCCTCAGACCCTTCACCACCCGGCACACGCCGGCGAACCACTGGGCATCTTTGTTGAACTGAGCGGAGTCCGGGGCCTCGGTGTGGAGCGTGGTCAGCGAGTACGGAATGCCGTACTGCTTGAGGTTGTTGCAGAGAGACATCTTGCCGCAGAAGCTGTCGCGGCGGTCGGCGATGGACATCCGGCCCACCTGATCCGGGGTCGCCTGGATCAGCACGGGGACGTTGAGATCCGCCATCCTCAGGGCGTCCGCGACGCCTCGTTCGTCGCCGAAATTCGGCAGTGTAACGACAATGCCGTCGATCTTGTCGCGATGCTCGCGGAACAGCGCCGCGCACTTCCTGGAATCCTCACGGGTCTCGACGGCGCCGTACTTGGTGTCCTCCGGACCGAGGACGACCGCTTTCAGGCAGTTCCGCTCGAGCGCGCTGATCATCTCCTCGCGCCCCGTCTTGGCGAGGTGATCGGGGAAAAAGCCGCGGTTGCCGACGATCACGCCCACAGTCATCTGCGTTTTCATGCCTCAAACTCCTAAGTAAGCGTTTTCACTACAGCAAAGGTTGATTTCATCAGGAATTCGGGCGGACGTCAACCTGGGGCGTCAGCCACTGGGTCAGCGGCCGGCGGAGGCTGACGCCCGTGGCTTGGAAAGGGCTTGCAGCACGGCTGACACGGACCTCTCGGATTCAGCTTGTCTTGCCGGCGTTCGTCTCGGGAACTACGACCGGAGCGCTGATGTGCCGGTGCGCGTGGAGGCGTATCTCGCCCAGGTTCAGCCCGGTCATCGCCAGGGCGATTGCACCGGCCACGAGCAGCGGAAGCGTGATCACGGCCCATGTCATGAGCGAGAGCCCCGTCGCGGTTGTCTTATCGACGCCGAACAGGCCCAACGCAAGCACCATCAGCAACTGGGACGGTCCCACGTTCCCGGGGGCCTGCGGGACCGCGGTGCCCACCCGGAGAACGACGAGAACCACAAGCGCAGGCCACACAGTGACATCCAGATCGTAGCCGCGCATCAACGCGTAGATCGGCACCACCTGAATCAGAAGGTACAGTGTGCTGGCGGCGAACGCCGCGTAGAAGGACCTGGAGTTCCCCATCAGGTGCAGGTCGTCGATCAGCACCCGCAACTTCGCGCCCCAACGCGTTTTCGGGCAGGCCGCGTGCGCGTGCTGCTTCCAGAACATGACGAGCCCGAGCGCCAGCGCAAACGCCACGACCACTAGCCCAACGCCTTTCCCGATATCGAGAATCAGCCTGGGGTAAGGCACAGAGAGAGTAGTCAACAGGAACAGCAGCATCAACCAGATGCCATCGATCACCCGCTCGATAATAGCCGACGAGAGAGCGACGGAAAATGGTATTTTGCTCCAGCGCGCCTGAAGGTAGGACCGGACAACCTCACCGGGCCTCAACGGGAAAACTTCGTTAGTGAAGAGTCCGACGTAAATAGCCCGTATCGACCGCCACAGCGGCACACGCACCACCGGGCCCAGAAGCAGGTTCCAGCGCCAGGCCTGAAAGACGTAAACGGCGATATCCGCCACCACGGCCACTGCCACCCAACCCCAGTGAAGAGCCTGAAAATCCCTGACAACCCCATTAAAATCCACACCGTGCAGGAACCAGGCCAAGGATATGATCGAAACAGCGTAGCCCAGTGCCGGCGCCAACCACGTTGGGACGTTTGCTTGAAATCTCCCCATGCGGAACTGCATGCACTAGTACCATCATAGATGAGTTTGGCCGTATTCGCGTTTTCAAATATCTCGGAAAATGAACGATTTTTTCGTTTACATTGAAATGACGGACCGGCCACCCGGCTCCCGGATCATATGCCTGAAGCTGTAATAGTCGATTGTTTGCGGACCGCCATCGGCAAAGCCCCGCAGGGCGCTTTGCGGAATTCCCGGCCTGACGACCTGGCGGCGGCCGTCGTTCGTGCGCTCATAGATCAGTCCCCGGAGTTGCCGGCGGACGAGATTGACGACCTCATTCTCGGATGCGCGTTTCCCGAAGCTGAATCCGGCATGAACATGGCCCGAAATGTGGCCCTGCTTGCCGGCTTACCCGATCTCGTACCGGGGATGACGATCAACCGGTTTTGCGCATCCGGACTCCAGGCCATCGCGCTCGCCGCCGACCGCATTCGCGCCGGCTCCGCCCAGATCATTGTGGCCGGAGGCGTCGAGTCGATGAGCCTGGTTCCGAAAGGGACCGTCGCGCCCAACCCCTGGATCGTCGACCACCGCCCGGAGATTTACATCAGCATGGGATTGGCGGCCGAAGCGTTGCGGCGCAAATACGATATTGCCCGCGAGGATGCCGATACGTTCGCTCTCGAAAGCCATCGGAACGCGGCCAGAGCGCAGACAGAGGGCCGGTTCGACGATGAAATCGTGCCGGTCGAAGTGCAAAGCACCGTGCTCGAAGACGGCGAACCCCAGCCCAACTCCTTCGTGTTCGCGAAAGATGAAGGGCCCCGTGCCGACATTTCGCTCGAAGAACTCACGGAACTCGAGCCGGTTTTCGACGCTCAAGGCACGGTGACCGCGGGGAACGCGGCGCTGGCGAGCGACGGCGCGGCGGTCGCGCTCGTGATGTCCGACCGGAAGGCGCGGGAGCTTGGGTTGAAGCCGCGGCTGCGCTTCGTCAGCTATGCGGTAGGTGGAGTGCCGCCGGAACTCATGGGAATCGGCCCCGTCGTCGCGATCCCCAAGGCGCTGGAACTCGCCGGGCTTCAACTCGAGGATATCGACGTCATCGAGCTGAACGAAGCCTTCGCCGTACAATCGCTGGCGGTCATCCGGCTGGCCGGGCTGGACATAGAGAAGGTGAACCCGAACGGAGGCGGCATCGCGCTGGGACATCCGCTGGGATGTACCGGCGCAAGGCTCACCGCCACCATTCTGCGCGAAATGGAGAGAAGCAATGCCGCCTACGGGATGGTGACAATGTGCGTGAGCGGGGGCCAGGGAGCGGCCGGTATCTTTGAAAGAGCATAAGGGCGGTATCCCGGCCCGCTTGCGCTACACTGGGGATACAAAGGGGGCCGTCTCATCCCAACAAAAAAATGATTGATCTGCACACGCATACCGATGAATCGGATGGCACTTCCTCGCCTGAAGAATTGGTTCAGGCGGCTGTCCACCTGAAGCTGGAAGCGTTGGGCATTTCCGATCACGATACGTTCGCAGGCTTCGACCGGGCGGCACCGCTCGCACGCGCCGCTGGTTTGGATTTAGTCTGCGGCATCGAACTCAGCACCAAGCTGCGGTACGGACACGGTGCGCGGGGCAAGTCCGTCCACGTGCTCGGCTACTTCATAGACGCGCCGCCCGCGCCGGAGTTCCGCGCGTGGCTCTCACATCTCCAGCGCAGCCGGCGCGAACGCAACGTCCGTCTGGCCGAACGCTTGCAGTCGCTCGGAGTGGCGGTGACTCTCAAGGAAGTTGAGCAACTTGGCCGCAGCCTGGCCGGGCGCCCGCATTTCGCTCAGATGATGCTGCGCAAAGGCTACGTGAAATCGATCCATGAGGCATTCGAGGTTTATCTTGGCGAATCCGCCCGCGCCTATGTGGAGCGCGAGGAGCCGGGCGCGGCCGAGGGAATACGAAGAATTCTGGACGCGGGGGGGCTGCCCGCGGTAGCGCACCCCGTGCGCCTCTCCAGAAATTCCGCGTTCGTGGAAACACTCATCGCCGAGATGCGCGACATGGACCTGAAGGCAATCGAGGTCTACCACTCCGATCACGGCCCGCGTGAAGTCGAGCAGTATCTGGCGCTGGCCCGGCGCTACGACCTCGCCGTTACAGGCGGCACGGATTTTCACGGCGGCAACAAACCCGGCATCTCGCTCGGCACCGGCATGAACGGAAACGTTGAAGTGCCGCGCTCGGTTCTCGACGCGCTCAGAGGCCGCAAGCCGCAGACTGCTATCGCGATCTGATCTCGACCCGGCTGCCCGCCGCCTTGATCGCCGCACCGGGGGGAACTTCAGCCGGCCTCACGTAGCCCAGCGCAACCACCCTGCCCTCCGCCGGAGAAAACGCGGCTGAGGTGATTTCCCCCACGGTCTTCCCCGCGGTCTGAAGCGGCGTACCGGGCGAGGGCGGCTCCGCGGCATCGATGACAAGCCGCACCAGAAACCGGTGGACGCCGCCGCGCGAGCGTATGCGTTCCACGATCTCCTGCCCGAGATAGCAGCCCTTGGTGAAGTGAATCGCGTGGAGCAACTGCGTTTCCTGCGGCAGTTGTTTCTCCGTGAAGTCCTCGCCGTAGCGGGGCCGGCCGTTCTCGAGCCGGACGAGCCTCGCATCTTCGGAGGTGGCTGGAACCGCACCTTCCGATTCGAGCAATCGCGCGAGTTCGTCCCGCTCTCCCCGCGCGGCGATGATTGCAAATCCCGCCGCGCCGGTGATGCTCACTCGCGCAACCACGCGCTCTCCCCAGCGTGCATGCGACCACGGCGCTTCCGGAACCGGCGCTCCGGCGGCACTTAGCATCTGGGCCGCCTTCGGTCCTTCGATGCCAATTTCCGCGGTCTCATCGGTGACGTCATCGAGCGTGACATCGTCCGCGATGATGTACTTGTCCAGGTGCGCGTAGGAAGTGCGGCGCGTCTCGGGTTCGGTCTCGAGCAGAAACGAATCCTCGAAACACAGCAGGTTCATGTCGCCGAGGATACGCCCCTGCGCGTTCAGAAAGAGTGCGTAGCAGCCCTGCCCGGGCTGGAGCTGCTCAACGTGGTTGGTAACCATGGCGTGGAGCAGGCGCGCACGGTCGTCGCCGGTGATGCGGATCCGCCCGCGCGCCGCCAGATCGAGCCAGGCGGCCGATTCATGGAATGCTTTATACCCGGGAGTGGAGTGGTTTGCCACTAGTAAATGCGCCTCAAATAAGCCGCTATCAGTACGACGATCAGCCCGGAAATGACAACGCCCGAAAGGCGGCGCTCGCGCCGTGACTCTTCGTCCGGCTTCTCATCGGGCTCCCTGGTGGCCAGCAGTGCGGCCGCAAAAACGTGCGCCGACAAAAGCATCTTGATTCCGAACCAGATGTGGTACACCCGCGTGTGCCCCGGATGTGTCGCCAGGTTGTATATCCCGGAAACCACCAGTCCTGCGATGGCGCCGTAGACCACGGGGCGGAAGCGCGCAATGAAGACGGACCAGACTTGAAACCGGTCGTCGGATGGGAGTGCGTGCAATCCGGGCACGGCGACGCTGCGGGCGTAAAAGGCGCCACCGATCAGCAGCAACGCCGATGCGATGTGCAGCCAGCGGGAGAGCACGCCAAGCACTTCCACACCGATCGAAACCATAATGAAAGTATACGAGGAATAAAAGCACGCAATGATACACGAGATCCTGCCCGTCGGAATGCTGGCCTGCAACTGTTCGATCCTCGGCGACGAACGGACGAAAGAGGCGATCGTCGTCGATCCGGGCGACAACGTCTCCGAGATCCTCCAAATCCTGGAGCGGCACGGGCTGCGGCTGAAGGAGATCGCGATCACGCACGCGCACCTCGATCACATCGGCGGCGCCCAGCAACTGAAGGAAGCCACGGGAGCGCTCGTTGTGATGAACGCGAATGATATCCCGCTGTATGACCGCATCGAAGTGCAGGCCGCCTGGCTTGGGGTGCCGGTGCCGGAGCGCACGGAAATCGACACCCTGGCGCGCGAGGGCGACCGGTTGTGGGTAGGCGGCACGGACCTCGAAGTGCTTCACACGCCGGGGCACACGCCCGGCAGCATCAGCCTGTGGATTCCAGGCGAGAAGAAGCTGCTCGCCGGCGACACACTGTTCCGCGACAGCATAGGGCGCACGGACCTGCCGGGCGGCGATGGCCGCAAAATCCTGCTGTCGATTCGCGACAAACTCTTCCCGCTGCCCGAAGAGACCATCGTCATACCGGGCCACGGCGGGACGACTAACATGGGCCGCGAACGGGAATTCAACCCGTTCCTTCGGGGACTGTAGGTACACTGAAGGGTTATGCGGATCCCCGCCTGGCCCATTCATACCGAACGCGAGATTGAACTGTTGCGGCAGGTGCTTGACTGCCAGCAGTGGGGCGGCTTCAACGAGATGGTCGCCCGCCTGGAGCGCGACTTCTCGGCGTTTCAGCACTGCGCCCACGGAATCAGCTCCGCAAACGGCACGCTGACCCTTGAGACTGCGCTGGCAGTGCTCGGCATCGGGCCCGGGGATGAAGTGATCGTCCCGGCAATCTCATTTGTTTCGACCGCTACGGCTGTCTCGCGCGTGGGCGCGCTCCCGGTGTTCGTCGATATCGAACCTTACACGTTCAACATCGACCCGGAGCGCGCCGCCGAGGCAATCACCCCGCGGACCAAGGCCATTCTGCCGGTGCACTTCGGCGGCCCTTTGGCTGATATGGACCGCCTCACGGCGCTTGCCGCCGCGCACGGAATTCCGCTCCTCGAAGACGCTGCGCACGCGCACGGCTCGGAGTGGAACGGGCGCAGGGCCGGCAGCATCGGCGTTGCGGGGTCGTTCAGCTTCCAGAACTCGAAAATCATGACGGCGGGTGAGGGCGGCATGCTCACCACCAACGACGACGGTTTTGCCGAGCGCGCGCGGTCGTTTTCCAACCAGGGGCGGCGTGCCGGCGAGGGATTTTTCTACCATTACACGCTCGCGACGAATTGCCGCATCACCGCACTTCAGGCCGCGGTTCTGCTGGCGCAACTGGAACGCCTTCCCGAACAAATCTGCCTGCGCGCGCGGAACGAGGGTCTGTTCCGCTCGGCCCTGGCGGATGTTCCGGGACTGCGGTTCCAGGAAGTCCCACGGCAGGTGAACGTGCACTCGCACTACCTGCTCCTCGGCCGTCTCGACGAGCGGAAATCCGGAATGACGCGGGACGAGTTTCACCGTGGCGTAACGGCGGCGGGAGTTCCGTGCACGCCCTTTTACCCGCATCCGCTTTACGGGAACCCGCTTTACCAGGCGGGCGGGTGCAGAGTGCATCCGTGCCCGGTAGCCGAAGCCTGCGTGCGCGACGCGTTCTGGTTTCCGCACCGGGTACTGATGGGCGACGACGAGACCACGCACGAAATTGTTGGGGCGATCCGCCAGGTGGCCCTCGGATAAACCGCCCTCCGTTGAAAATCACCGGGCGCGCCTCCGCGAATCCTGACCGGCCGGGCACATGGGTAACACTCTAGACCGGGCACATGGGTAACAGTTTTCCACCCGGTCAGCCCTTCATTGGTATTGAATCACACCGCACGACCTCGGCCGTAGCGGAGCCCTCAGCCGCG
>JAEZIJ010000094.1 GCA_023436715.1 Acidobacteriota bacterium | reverse complement strand
TTGGTACCTCGCAAAGGCCAAGGCCCTGTCTGTGGGGCTCTCGAATGTGTACTTCAACTCGCTGGGGCTTCCGTCATTATTCGAAGAGTGTTAGCGTAACCGACTCGAACCGCCGTATACGGACCCGCACGTACGGTGGTGTGGCAGGGGTCGGCGGGTGACCGCCGCCCCTATGCCGATCTGACGGCGTAGCGTTTACTTGGCTCGGAGCGGATGGTCGCAGGAGCGAGTAGAAAGCATTTGAGGGCTGCGTGTGCGATCACTCGCGATCTGGCGACTACAAATGAGCAATCTGAAGTTCACGGGTACGGCCGCCTCATTCTCACTTGGATATCACATCTTGACAGTCAAGATCACCAAAGTTACGATTGGCTATGCGCAGTTCTTCGCGAGCACCGCTGGACGAACCAAATACAGACGTAATCCAGGGCACGCTGGACATGCTGATTCTCAAAACGCTCAGCCTGGAGCCCATGCATGGCTTCGGGATCGCTCGCCGGATTGAGCAGATTTCGCGCGGCGTTTTCAAAGTCAATCCCGGATCGCTCCTGACCGCGTTTCAACGGCTGGAGCGCGTCGGGTGGCTGGATTCCGAGTGGCGCCGAACCGACAACTCCCGCCGGGCGAAGTTCTATGCGCTCACTCGCACAGGTCGAAAGCAGCTTGAAGTCGAGACAGCCGATTGGAACCGTCGGGCGTCTGCGATAGCGCGCCTGCTAAAGGCTGAGGGGTAGGTCGATGTCCTTCTGGCGCCAGTTAACTCGCGGAATACGCGTGCTTGGAAATCGGCGGGCCGCGGACGAGGCAATCGCCGATGAGGTAAGCCACTACCTCGACGAGGCCGCCGCTGCACTTATGGCCAAAGGACTCTCTCCCGATGAGGCGCGGCGGGCTGTACGGGCGGAACTGGGCAATGCCACTGCCATTCGGGAGCAAGTGCGCGAGTACGGGTGGGAAAACGGAATAGACACTCTGGTCTCCGATTTGCGCTACGCGGTTCGCCGCCTCCGCGCGAATCCGGGATTTACGGCGGTCAGCGTGCTTACTCTCGCACTGGGGATTGGCGCGACTACTTCGATATTCAGCGTCATCCGCGGGGTGCTGCTGAAACCTCTGCCGTATGCGCATTCCGAGCAACTTGTCGCGCTGACGCATACCGCGCCGGGCATCCGGATCGAAAAACTCGATCTTGCAGCATCGCTGTACTTCACATACAGGGAAGAGAGCCGCGTGTTTCAGGACGTCGGCATGTGGACGAACACCGCGTGGACCGTCACCGGTCTGGCCGAGCCGGAAAAAGTGCCGGGCTTGTCGGTGTCAGGTCGATTTCTCGCCACGCTGGGCGTTCAGCCCGCGTTCGGGCGAGGGTTCACTGTTTCCGATGAAGACCCAGCAAGCGAACGCACAGTGATGCTCTCGGATGGGTATTGGAGATCACGCTTCGGCGGGGATCGCTCCGTTCTCGGCCGCCCCATCCAAATGGATGGCAATGCATATGAAGTGATCGGTGTGCTGCCGGCTTCTTTTGAATTCATGGATCGAAAAGTCTCGCTGTTGGCGCCACTGCGATTCAATCGTGCCGAGGTGCGTCTCATCAGCTTCTGCTGCCAGGGCGTCGCCAGGCTTAAACCCGGGGTAACGCTCGCGCAGGCTGACTCGGATGTAGCACGCATGCTACCCATGGCACCGGAGAAATTCGCGATGAATCCCGGCTTCGCCAGGAATGCGTTTACGGATGCGCGTGTCGCTCCCCGCCTTCGATTCCTCAAGGACGAGTTGGTGGGCAATATCGGCGATACGCTGTGGGTGCTGATGGGCACGGTCGGCATTGTCTTGTCGATCGCGTGCGCCAATGTCGCCAACCTGCTCCTGGTCCGGGCCGACGGACGCCGGCAGGAACTCACGATTCGCGCCGCGCTGGGAGCGGGATTCGGACGCTTGGCGCGAGAACTGCTGCTCGAATGCATGCTGCTGGGCCTGGCCGGAGGCGCGCTCGGGCTGACGTTTGCTTATGCCGCACTGCAACTGCTCGTGGCCTCTGAGTTGCCGAATCTGCCGCGCATCCACGAGATTTCGATCGATCCCACTATACTTGCATTCACCTTGGGCATTTCGCTCGCAGCGGGCCTGCTCTTCGGCCTGATTCCGGTCTTCAAGTATGTGCGGCCTCAGCTCTCCCTAGCACTGCGCGGTGGGAGCCGAACGCTCACCGGCGGCCGGGAGCGCCAACGCGCCCGCAGCCTTCTCGTAGTGGTGCAAGTCGCGCTTGCGCTTGTCCTTCTGGTCGGTTCCGGTCTGATGTTCCGCACGTTTCGAGCGCTGCGCCACGTGGAACCAGGTTTCTCTTCCGCGGCAGAGTTGGAGACGATGCGAATCGCTATTCCGGAGACGCAGGTAAAGGAACCCGAGCAGGTCATTCGAATGCAGGAGGCTATTCTTCGAAAAATCGAGGCCGTCCCGGGTGTCTCCACAGTCGGGATGACGAGCGCGATTCCGCTGGAAGGCGGCTCGGACAATCCTGTGTACGCGGAGGACCAGTCGCTTCCCGAAGGCGGCGTTCCTTCGATCCGGCGATTCAAGCACGTTTCTCCAGGCTACCTTTCGGCGATCGGCAGCCATCTGGTTGCCGGACGCGATCTGACTTGGAGCGACCTCTACAACCGGACACACGTCGTCATGATCTCGGAGAACATGGCGCGCGAGCATTGGCGCGATCCCCGCGCCGCGATCGGCAAACGCATTCGCACCACACTGAGAGACGAGTGGAAAGAAGTGATTGGGGTGGTGGCGGACCTACATGACAACGGCGTCGATCAGAAAGCGGCGACCATCGTATACTGGCCCACTCTGCAGAAAAGTTCGGCGGGACGCGATGTCGCAGTCCGCAGTGTGGCGTACGTCATCCAGACGCCGCGGGCGGGAACTGCAGGATTGCGCCAGGAGGTCCAGCAGGCCGTTGCAAGCGTGAATGCAAACCTTCCGGTTGCAGATGTGAAGACGTTGGAGTCGGTGTATGAGCGGTCGCTGGCTCGTGCCTCTTTCACCTTGGTCCTGCTGGCGATCGCCGGCAGCATGGCACTCCTTCTTGGGGTGGTCGGCATCTACGGAGTCATCTCTTATTCGGTCGCGCAGCGGACTCGGGAAGTGGGTATACGGATCGCGCTCGGCTCTCCTCTACAGGAGGTCACCGGCTTGTTCGTCCGCTATGGCCTGGTGGTGTCCGCTATCGGGGCGATCTGCGGGTTGACAGCGGCGCTTGCACTGACGCGTCTCATGAAATCGGTACTCTTTGAAGTGAGCCCCGCCGATCCGCTGACATATGTCGCGGCATCAGCGGTGTTGATTTTTGCGGCGCTCGTTGGCAGTTATCTGCCGGCGCGAAGAGCCGCCCGGGTCGACCCCGTGGACGCTCTACGAGCAGAGTAGCATCGTACAAGGTGATTTCTCCCGCGTAACGGCGTAAGGAACAAGTAGACGGCTTTCTAGGGCCGCGATTGCGATTACTCGTCATTTGCCGACGAGGCAGGAGCTATTGCAAGCTGGAGAGAATTTGCTGCGAACAGCCGTGACGTCAGTTCGGGCGCCTCGCTGGGCTAAACCGCTCGACGGACTCAAGAACTTGATCCGGCGCGCTGCGATCGAGCAGAGGCGCATTGATGGCCCGGACATACTTGTCGAAGAACGCGAGCGTGTAGCTCCTGACGAGCGCCAAGACCCGCATGCGGTGTTCGAGATCAATGCTGCTTTTGGCCGACACAACCTGCAGATCGCTGAAGTCCATGTGTGTCGTCACGTTGCGCCGTAGCAGGATTCGATAGCTGCCCATTCCGGTGCTTCGCAGCGCGCGATCTCGATCGGCATTAAGTCGTGCGATCAATTCCATGGCACGCGCTCGCGTCATCTTCATGGCCGACAACTCGCTGTCCGTGAGCGGCTCGCGGTTCGGCGGCCGTTCGATGAGCATGAAAGCCTGGTCCATTCCGCAATTCCGTACGTCGAGATAGAACGGCTTCATACCCATTGCGCCGTCCTGATTGAGACATGCTTTGATTCGCTGGTCTCTCTGACAGGCATGTGCGGCCGCGATGCCTCCGAAGGAATGACCGAAGGCCCCGACTCGCGTGAGATCAATGTGACCTGCGATCGGAGATTGTGATTCGGATGCGCTGCTGAGGCGGCTGAAGTAATCCAGCACGGCGAGAATGTCAGCAGTGTGCCATTCCAACTGGTTTAGGTTCGCCTCCCCTTCAACAGAAGGTATCTTCGGCCAGCGCCTACCGTCGTACGCTATGGAAGTCCCGTCCGGAAACACTGTGAGAAATCCGTCGTAGGTGTGGGTCATCGCCGCAACAATGTACCCGTGGCTGGCGAGGTCCTCCATCTGGGAGGTGTAGAGTTCCCGTATCATGCCGCCGCCAGGCGAGAAGAGCAAGACGGGAGCAAGTCGTAACGAACTGGCGAATGGCGCTTGCACGACCGAGTGCGTCGTGACGCGCCCCGATTTGATGGCATCGTAGGAGCCGCCAAGTTGCTTCCTGAGGCCGTCTGCGCCGAGCCCGCGTTCGAACGCGGCGACATTGAGATATTCTGCCGATGTGGGCCCGGCGGATGCGGATTTCTCCCCGGGGTACCAGACGTCCACCATGATTCGACGTGGGGCGGCGCTCGAATCTAGCGGCTCAAGCCGGGAGGAGTCCTCGCACAGCAGTGTCACTCTTCCAACGCCGAAGGCGCCTGTCGGCGCGGGGAGTCGGCCTGGATTATCGCTCGAGGGTTGCGCCACAACACAGGCTGCAATTGTGAGGAAAAGAAACATCAAGCTCAGAACTCTGTCGGCGCTGGCCATACCGACAATACGCACTCTCGGGCCGCGGAGTTTGAAAAAACTTTGCCTTGGTCAAAAGGGCTGTCGGGCGAAATCTTAATGCGGACCTCTCGGCCCTATACGTACCTTGACGAGAAACGCCCGATGAGGCGGGTCCTGCGTACATGCGGGGTTGGCGCAGCTATTTCGGCTTCTGCCAAACGCCCGAGGTGTTGACCGGTTTAACCCGCTGGGTCCGTTTGCGACTCCGGGCTGCCATGTGGCGGCAGTGGAAAACACCGCGCCG
>JAEZIJ010000092.1 GCA_023436715.1 Acidobacteriota bacterium | reverse complement strand
CCCTTGGGGGGGGGGGCGGGTCCGCGAAAAAACCCCCCCCCGCGACTGCAAGGGAGCGGTGTTGGTGGTCTACTTCCGAAACTCGTCCCCTTCCTTCCATGCCGGAAGGACTTCCACGTTCGCGGCGTTCAACCCGATGAGCGCTCCGAAGCGCGCGATCTGCTCCAGCCCGGAGAAATCCCAGTCTTCGTGGAACTCGTCCGAGGGCTGGTGGTAGTGTTTCGCGTTGAACTCCCCGTACAGTTCATCACCATAATCCGCCGGCTTGCCCAGGAATTCCGAGCCCATGCCGATCGTAAAGGATGGAATTCCCGCGCGCGCGAATGAGAAGTGGTCCGAGCGGTAGAAATGCCCCTGCTCGGGATGCGATTCGGGCTTGATTTCAAACTGGTAGCGCCGCGCCGCCTCCTGCACCATCGGCCAGAGCGTAGTCCGTTCCGCTCCTGCTACAACCACATCCTTGGTCCGCCCGTACGGGTAGAAGCCGTCGAGATTCAGCGCAACGGCGGTCTTCTTCGCAGGCACAACCGGATGCTGCGCGTAATACTCCGAACCTCGCAGCCCGGCTTCCTCCGCCGTCACCGCCACGAAGATCGCGGTGCGCCGTGGTTTCTGCTCCAGGGCTGCCCACGCGCGGGCGATCTCGAGCAGCATGGCGCACCCCGTGGCGTTGTCCACCGCGCCGTTGTAAATGGAATCGCCATTCACGGGCGCCCCGATCCCCAGGTGGTCCCAGTGCGCGCTGAATACTACAGCCTCGGCCTTGCGCTCCGGGTCGCTTCCGGGAATCTCAGCCACCACGTTGCGCGTCTCCTGCTGCCGGATCTTGGATACCATGTTGCCGCGGAACCGTATGCCGAGCGGGATGGGGCGGAAATCCCGCGAGTTGGATGCCTTCAGCAGTTCGCCGACGGTGCGCCCGGCGAGCGCCAGGATGCGGTTGCCCGCGTTCTCCGTGACCCAACCGGCCAGCCCAAGCGCCTGTTGCCCGGGCTCCACCTTCACGAACGACTGCTCGCGCCCCCAGGAGTTCCGCACTACTTCCCAGCCGTACCCCGCCGTCGGCGTCGTGTGGATGATGATGACGCCCAGCGCACCCTTCCGTGCCGCTTCCTCGTACTTGTACGTCCAGCGGCCGTAGTATGTCAGCGCGCGGCCCCCGAAGAACTTAGGGTCGGTGGAATCCGGCTCGTTCGTGAACAGCACGAGCATTTTGCCGCGCACGTCCACGCCCTTGAAATCGTCCCAGTTGAACTCCGGCGCGACGATTCCGTGGCCCACGAAAACCGCCTCGGCATCAATCGCCTCCGAAGCCTGCTGCCGCTCGTTGGCGCCGACGAAATCGTCGAGCCATTTGAGCGCGACCGTCTTTCCCTTTCCGTCCGCCGCCAGGTGTGAATCCGCCTGTGTTCCCGCGCCGACCAGCGGCACCTTCTGGTAGTACGTGCCGTTGTCGCCCGCCGGCTTCGCCCCTAACAACTCGAATTGCGCAGCCAGATACTCGGTGGCGAGCTGGCCGCCGCGCGTCCCCACGCCTCGCCCTTCCATCAGATCGCTCGACAGGAACCTCGTATCCGCGCGCATCCGCTGGCCGGATATGTCGTTCATCTGCGC
The DNA here is from genome assembly GCA_023436715.1 of Acidobacteriota bacterium. Taxonomy (GTDB): domain Bacteria; phylum Acidobacteriota; class Terriglobia; order Bryobacterales; family Bryobacteraceae; genus Fen-330. Next base: position 19,677 of record JAEZIJ010000092.1, on the reverse strand, counting down.
CACGGCGAGCGCGGCGAAGCCCATCAGCAACAACGTTCTCTTCATACGGTGAACTTCCAGGCTACCTCAATCGATCTTCTGACCGTCCGTGTTGTACTGCTCCAGCGGCGCGTACTTCTTCAGGACCTCGCCGATTTTGGCCCCATCCCCGACCGCGACGATCTGCACGTTGTCGAACGGCACGTACTTCCGCGCCGCACGCTGCACATCGGCCGCCGAGATCGCCATTACCTTTCCGGCGTAAGTGTCCCAGTAGTCCGCGGGTAAACCGAATTCGCGAATCTGCATCACCTGGCCCAGAACCCCGGCCTGCTGCTCGATCGAAAGCGCAAAATTGGCGACTATGGCGCGTTTGGCGTTTTCCAGTTCCTCCGCCGGGACCGCCTCGTCCCGAATCTTCCGGAACTCCTTCAGGAACTCGTCGAGCGCCGCTCCGGTAACCTCGGTCCGCACGGAAGATGACGCGCTGAACGCGTCTAGGTATTTATCCGCCTGGAACCGGCTGTAGACCCCGTATGTGAAGCCCTTCTCCTCGCGAATATTGATGAACAGCCTGGAAGACGGCCCGCTCCCCAGGATACGGTTCAGCACCATGCACGCGATGTAATCCGGAGAGAGCCGGTCAACCGCGTGGTTGCCCAGCGTCAGGTAGGTCTGCACCGAGCCGGCACGGTTCACCAGGTAGGCTTTCTTCTCCGCGATGGGCGGTTTCGGCGCGACGGTGGGGCTTGCCGCGGTGCCGGGCTGCCAGTCGCCGAACGCCTTTTCCAGCTTCGCGACGATCTCGTCCGGCGTGGTGTCCCCGGTCACGCCGATGATGCTGCTCCCCGGCACGTAGAACCGCTTGCGGAAATCGAGCAGGTCCTGGCGGGTCATCTTGCCGACGGCTGCGGCGGTGCCGGAAATGTTTCCGCGCTGGTCGCCGGCGTAGAGCACCCGCGCCAGCCGCTCCGAACCCAGGAATGCGGGGTTGGCGCGCTGCTGCTGGAAGGACGTGAGCTTCCGGTTTTTCCATTTCGCGAACTCATCCTGCGGGAACGAGGCGTTCAGCAGAACATCGGAAGTCAGCGCAAGCAGCGAGTCGAGGTTCTCCGTCAGCGCCGAGGCGCTCAGGCGCGTTCCGCGCGCACCCCAGGCGGCGTCGATGTTGAGCGATGCCCCCATTTCAGAAAGCTCTTCGGCGATTTGCCGGGAGGTGCGCGTTGCAGTCCCCTGCTTCAGCATTTCGGCAACGGCTTCCGCGACGCCCGGCATCTGGGGAGGATCGCTGAGCGTCGAGGCGGGCAGCACCAGTTCCATGGTCACGACCGGAACGCGGTGGTTTTCCAGGACGAGCACAGTGAGCCCGTTCTTCAGCTTCCGCTCAACCGGACGGGGCAGCTTGACGCGCAATACCTCGGTCGAAACCGGCGCCAGCTTTTTCGGGACCACACCCTTCGCCGGCGCGGACTGCGCCAAGGGCGGCAGGCACGCAACCATCAATCCCGCAATCGGCAATCCTGCAATCAGAGATTTCCTGTTCATGGTGGGTCTCCTCTAGTTCGCTGCTCTCTGGCCCCGCGGCCCGCCGCCGGCCGGAATCGTCTGAATCACAGTGCGCTGCGCCGGATTCAAGTACTTCTTAGCGACGCTCTCGACCGAGGTCGGCGTCACCGCCATGATCTTGTCGAGCTGCGTGTTGATGAGACCGGGGTCGTTGTAATAGAGGGCGAACTCGCCCATCCGCACCGCCGTGAACAGCGACGCCTCGCGCATCTGCACGGCCATCCGCCGCGCGCTGCTCCGCGCCTTCTGCATCTCTTTCTCCGACGGCGGCTCCTGCTGTATCCTCGCGATCTCCTCCGCGATCAGGCTCTCCACTTCATCCAGGCTCTTACCCGGCCTCGGGGTGGCCATGATCAGGAACATCCCGGGTCCGCGCCGCTGCGCGAAGTACGCCCTCACCGAGATCGCCACTTCTTTCTCTTTCACCAGCTTTTGGTACAGACGCGAACTTTCGCCGCCGCCCAGGACGGTAGCCAGCACCGAGAAGGAGTACGCCTCCTCCGTGTTGCCGAACGGCCCCTTGAACGCCATGTCGAGGCGCGGCAGCCGCGCCAGTTTGTCATCCACTTTCGCGCGTCTCTCGGCCGGCTGCGGCGGGTCCGTCATATCCACGGGAGGCGGTGGATCCTGCCGCGGAATATCCCCGAAGTACTTCTTCACCCGCGCGAGCACATCCGCGGTCTGGAAGTCTCCAATCAGCACGAGGGCCGCGTTGTTCGGCGCATAGTACGTCTTGAAGAAGCTTTTCACGTCCTCGACGGATGCGGCGTTCAGATCCTCCATCGATCCGATCACCGAGTGCTTGTACGCGAAATTGTCGTAGACCATCTCCTCGACCAACTCCTCGGTCTTGCCGTAGGGCTGGTTGTCCACGCCCAGCCGTCGCTCTTCCTGAACCGTCGCGCGCTGGTTTTCCAGGTTCTCCTTCGTGATTGCAAGCGAGCGCATGCGGTCCGATTCCAGAAACAGCCCCAGGTCAAGCTGGTTTATTGGCAGGGTTTCGAAGTAGTTCGTCCGGTCGGTATTCGTCGAGCCGTTCATGTTTCCGCCGTTGTTGTATACCAGCGTGAAATGCTCGCCGGGCCCCACCTTTTCGGACCCCTTGAACATCATGTGCTCGAACAGGTGCGCGAACCCGGTGCGGCCCTTGCGCTCGTTGCGCGAGCCCACGTCATAGGTCACGGCAATTGAGTACAGCGGAGCGTAGTGGTCCTCCGCAATGATCACCCTGAGCCCGTTGGGAAGGCGCGTGTCCGTGAACTTCAGCGGAGCGATTCGGGCCGGCGCCGGCGGAGCCGCCAGCGTCGCGGCGCACATAATCGCCGCCACGGCCGTGGCTTGTAGCACTTTTCTCATGGAAGCCTCCGGAAAACGGAAATTATACCTTGTCAACAACCACCAAGCCGGGTCCCACCATGAAAGGCCCCAACCGGGAGCGGGCCGTGCATGCCCTAACAATACGGTTCATTTTAGGGATTGCCGATCAGCTCCAGGATCATCTTCCCTAATGCAATGGTGCTATGATCGTCTACAATTGTTGGTAATCTAGGCATATGGCAAAGCCAACCGATCTTGTCCAGGGCACCCTCGATCTCTTGATCCTTAAAACCATCTCGCTCGAACCCAAACACGGCTGGGCGATCGCCAAGCGCATCCAACAGGTTTCCCAAGATGCTCTCCTGATCCAGCAGGGATCCCTGTACCCGGCGCTACACCGTCTGGAGCAGCAGGCCTGGATCAAGGCCGAGTGGCGCCCGACCGAGACCGGACGAATGGCAAAGTTCTACTCCCTTACACGTTCGGGACGGAAGCAACTGGAAAGGGAATTGGCGAACTGGGCTCGTCTGTCGACGGCCATCAACATCGTGGTCCAAGAGGCTTAGTAATGCGGATTTTAGACAAAGTCCGTTTGCGGCTTCGGTCGCTGTTCCGCCGTCCGAATGTCGATGTCGAACTCGACGCCGAACTTCGTTTCCACCTGGATCAGCTCATTGAAGAGAACATTTCATCCGGTATGCCGCCCGAGGAAGCCCGCCGGGCCGCGCGGCGCATGATCGGAGGCATCGCGCAGTACAAAGAGGAGTGCCGGGATATGCGCCGCGTAAACTTTGTCGAGGATCTTATACAAGACGTACGTTACACGATTCGATCTTTAGCGAAGAGTCCAGGGTTCACAGGAGTTGTCGTCGCCACGCTGGCCCTTGGGATTGGAGCAAACATTGCCATCTTTACGATCGTGCATGGAGTGCTGCTGCGGCCACTCGACTATCCAAAACCCGATCAGCTGATGTATCTGACGGCAGAAGCCCCGGCCGTTGGGGGCACCCGAAATGCGCTCTCGGCGCCAGAGTACACCGAGTTCCGCCAGATGAACCAGTCGTTCGCGGTGGTTGGCGCTTATTCGACCGGCGGCGCGGCGTACACAACCGGCGAGGTCAACCTCACGGCCGGGGATCGACCTCTGCGCGCGCGCTCGATCTCCGTCGATGCACATTTGCTCAAGGCGCTCAGTATTCAGCCGGAGCAGGGGCGCTTCTTTAGTGACGAAGAAACCGCGCGTTGGACCGGGACGCTCCCGCCACCGATCGCAATTCTCTCGCACGAATTGTGGCGAACAGCATTTGGAGGACGACCGCTCGTTGGACAGAAGGTGGAAATCGAGGGCCGGCTGCACGAAATCGTGGGCATTATGCCACCTGGGGCCGACGTCATGGATAACCACATTCAGGTTTGGTTGCCCCTCTGGCTCCACCCGAACACGGCGCGGCAACGCGAGGCCCACGTCCTATACGTCGTTGCGCGACTGAAAGACGGCGTCACCGCCGAGGCGGCACAGACGGAACTGAGCGCATTCCTCGAAAACTGGGGCGACCGTGCCGGCACGAAAGACCATGTCCCCACGAACCGTCCCCTGCGCTCAGTAGACCACACGCTCCAATTGCGGGCGTTACAGGACGCGATCGTTGGAAATGCCAGCCGCCCGATCTGGGTTCTGCAGGCCGCCGTGGGATTCGTGCTGCTCATCGTCTGTGCGAATCTTGCGAACCTGGTGATGGCTCGCGCGTTGTCACGCCGACGTGAATTTGTACTGCGCGCTGCTCTCGGCGCCAGCCGCGGCCGGCTGCTCCGGCAGTCGGTAACCGAAGGTGCGGTGCTGGCTGGAGCCGGTGGCATTCTGGGTCTGTTGCTGGCCAGCGCTGGCGTCCGGGCGCTGATCCGTGCTTACCCGACTAGCATCCCACGGACGAGTGAGCTTACGATCGATCTACCCGTTCTTCTGGTTGCGCTCGGCCTTTCGACTGGGGCTGCCGTGCTTTTCGGATTCGTGTCGCTCGGGCGCCGGAGAACGAGCAGCCTGATGACTGCGCTGAAGGAGGGCGGGAGGGGTACCAGCGGCGCCTGGCGTCATTACGCCCGTCGTGGGCTTGTGATAACCCAAGTCGCTTTCGCGGTGATGCTGGTTATCGGAGCGAGTTTGCTAGTTCAGACAGTCTACAACCTCACGGGAATCGATGCAGGATTTGACCGGTCGCGGCTGGTGACGTTCTCGATGACACTGCCAATGGCGAATTCAGATCCCGACACACGGGCGCAGTCATATCAACGCGTCCTCGACAGGCTTGGTTCCGTACCGGGCGTGCTACGAACGGCTGCCATGTCGGGTCTGCCGCCGAATCGAACGCCAGAGGGGATCGCTACTCCTATCGAGAACTACAGCTCTTACGATGGAAGGCCCTTTGAAATCATCGACTACTACCAGTTCGTCATGGGCGACTATTTCGGGACGATGGGCATCCCGATCGTCGCCGGCCGCGGCTTCGAGCGAACCGACAACGCATCGCAAGGCAAGGTAGCCATCGTCAATGAGACTTTGGCGACAAGGATCTGGAAGGGGCACAACCCGATTGGCCAGCGTCTGCGGCCTTCGGGTGCATCGTTTGGCGCTAGCGATGATGTCTGGCATACGGTGATCGGAGTAGCCAAGGACGTCAGGCAGCGCGGGGTGGAGCGTCCGGCGGGAACTGAACTTTATGTATCCCTTGACCAGCACGGCGTCTCTCCGCCGAGTATGAATGTGGTGATGCGGACGACGCTGCCACCGGCCGCGCTATCAGGGACGATCGAGCGAGTGGTGCGGGAAGTGGACGCCGCGGTTCCGGTCGTGCGGCTTCGCGACATGGATTCGGTGTTCGCCGAATCGATTCGCCGGCCGAGACTTTTGGCACAGCTATTGGGCGCTTTTGCCGGACTGGCGCTGCTACTGGCAGCCATCGGCACTTACGGTGTGCTCTCTTACATGGTTACGGAGCGCCGGCGCGAGATCGGCATTCGGGTCGCCCTCGGTGCAGCTCGCGCACACGTGCTCACACAGACCATGAAGCAAGGGCTTCAAGTCACGGCGTTGGGTGTCGCCATTGGCCTTGCAGGCGCGCTTGCCGTAAACCGGCTGATTGCGTCCCTGCTGTTTGGCGTGCAGCCGACAGATACCGTGACGATCGCCTTTGTGATCGCGACGATTACGGCCGTGGCGGTGGTCGCCAGTTGGCTCCCGGCGTGGCGCGCATCGCGCCTGGACCCGAACGTCGTGCTCAGAGATGAGTAACGTGCATTGAAGACGGGACGGGCACCCGCGATCAACGGCATAGCGTTTGCAAACTCATGCTGACGGGTTGTCGCCGCCCGGTAAGAGCGCTCCCATTCGTCATTGCTCCTGGATTACGCTCCCATGCACTTAGGCCGGGGCCGACAGAACCTTTCATCCCTCGGCGCCATGTGATCAGCATTCGGGCAGGCCCGGTCCCTACAGGAGGGCGGCAGTGACTTGCAGCACTTTTCTCATGGAACATCCTATTCGTACTGCAGAGATCGCATCGGGTCGGCACTGAGCGTGCGGCGGACGGGGAGCCATGTCGCGATCGAAGCTACCACGATTAGCATGATGCTTACGGCAGCCAGCGTTCCCGGGTCACGCGGTTCGACGCGAAACAGGAAGTGGCGTATCAGGCCGGCGGCGAGTGCGGTTCCCGCGATACCTGCCGCGAGGCCGGCAGCCGAGGCCGCAAGGTAGCGTCCCCCAATCGCGCGCAGAATCGACCAGCGGCTCGCTCCCAGCGCCAGGCGGATCGCAATCTCCCTGGCGCGCCGGCTCGCCGCGTAGGAAACCACGCCGTACAGCCCGATTGCTGCCAGCACCGCCGCGACGCCTGCGAACACCGCGAGGAAGCCCGCCAGGAACTTCGGCGAGGCGATGTCCGTCGAGACGACATCTTCGAGCCGGCGCACCTGGTACACCGCGATTTCCGGATTCGCGGCAGCGACGGCTCTGCGGATCGCCGATAGCGTCCGCATCGGATTCCCCGACGCCCGCACTACGAACATCATTTCCATGCGGGTGCCCGGAGTCGCAACATAAAGCTCCTGCCCCGGCAACTTGGCACGGTTGTACTCACGCACGTCTTTCACAACTCCGACGATCCGCGCTGGAGCCTTTTCTCCCCCGGGCGGATAGACCAGGCGTCCGATTGCACTCTCCCCCGGCCAGTGCCGCCGTGCGAACGTTTCGTTCACGACGACTCCATTCTCGGACGATTTGAAGTCCGCATCCGTCAAATTGCGGCCGGCAATCAGCGGAATACCGAGTGCGCGGAAATAGCCGGGCGAGATGTGGCGGAACATCGTGAGCACGGCACGGCCAGGAGAGGTCCTGCTGCCGGCTGCAATTATGTCCAGGGAGCCGGTCCCTTCGAGCGGTGCTCCGAAATCCGTGTACCCCACGGAATCGACGCCCGGAACCGCCCCGATCCCTTCGCGAACCTGCGAGAAGAAACGGTTGACCTGTTCCGAGGACCACTGGTCCGGCGTCTTTACGTTGAAGCTCAGCGTGTCCTGCGGCTTGAAACCGAGGTCCACTCGCGAAAGCGCGAGCAGGCTTCGCCCGAGGACTCCGGCGCCGGCCAGCAACATCAGCGACAGCGTCACCTGAAGGGCGATCAACAACTCGCGCCCGCTGGTGGCGACTCTGCCGTCGCCGCTGCGTTCGCTGGCCGCGCCCAGCATGCTTCTGATATCGGGACGCGCTGCGCGCAACGCCGGCACAAGGCCTGTTGCCAATCCGGCGGCAATGGAAAGCGCCAGGGCGAACGCGAACACTCTCCAGTCCAGCGACAACTCATCCGCGCGAGGCAGCAGGGCGGGTTTGGCGTACCGCAGCAGTTCGATCACGCCTTGAGCAAACAGCAGCGCCGCCGCACCTGACACGGCCGCCAGAAGGGCGTGCTCGATCAGCAGTTGCCAGACGAGCCGCGCCCTTCCCGCGCCGATCGCCGCGCGAATGCCCATTTCCCGAATGCGCGCGGTCGAACGTGCCAGTGTCATGTTCGCGACGTTCGCACAAGCCACAAGCAGCACCAGGCCGACCACGCCGAACAGCAGCATCATCCGCGGGCGCGCTTCATCGTAATCGCTGGTCAGCGGCGAAACCGAGCACCTGAGCCGACGCCCGCTCCGGTCGCGGCCCGCGAGCGCGGATGCGTCCGCTTCCGCCTGCCGTAGCGTCGCGCCCGGCTTCACACGGCCAAGGATGCCCATAAAACGGCCGCCGATGTCCTTCGACCTATCAAGCGGAAGCCAGATATCGGCGTCCTTCATCAGGTACCATTGCGGGATCTTGAAGCCCTCCGGCATCACGCCGATCACGGTGTACGCCTGTCCATTCAGCATGAGGCTGCGGCCGAGTGCGCCCGGATCGGCGGCGAAACGGCGGCGCCAGAAGGCATGACTCAGAACCGCGACATTGGCGTGTCCCGGCTGGTCTTCTTCAGCGAAGAAGGTCCGGCCAAGGACGGGCGCCGCCCCCAGGAGGTCGAAAAAGTTGCTGGAAACCAACGTGCCGTTGAGGTGCTCGGCGTCGCCGAACCCCGTGAGGCTCACACCGAACGGAGCCAGGCTGACGGCCGACACCTCAGTGAATAGCCTGTTATCGCGCCGCCATTTTTCGAACGTATCGCGGTCTGCGGGAAAGAGGGGGCCCGTCCCCTCATCTCCCTCGGTCCGCAGCGACATTCGCACGATGCGGCCGGCATCGGACCACGGCAGCGGCCGCAGGAAAGCCGTATTGACTACGCTGAACACGGCCGTACACGCTCCGATACCCAGAGTGAGCGACAACACTACAGCGGCGGTGAATCCGCGGTTCTTCGCCAGCAGGCGGCCTGCATACCGCAGGTCTCGGAAGACACTTTCCACAGAGACGAAGGTCCACACCGCACGGCAGGATTCGCGGATGTTTGCCTCGTTGCCGAACTGCCGCCGGGCCGCTGCCCGCGCTTCGTCGGCCGGCAACCCATTCGAAGTCCGGCTTTCGGCTCGCATAGCGAGGTGAAACGCCAACTCATCTTCCAGGTCGCGCTCCAGGCGACGCCGGTTCCACAAGGCCATCAGTCGCAAACGCAGTCCGCACAACAGTTCAGAAGGTGACATATGATCACGGCGTCTCCATGATGAGCGCAATCGCCCCGGAGAGCCTGGCCCAGGACTCCGCCTCCTGAGATAGAGTTCTCCTCCCCGCGGGTGTGAGCGTGTAGTACTTAGCCCGGCGATTGTTTTCCGACAGCCCCCATTCCGGCCGCAACAGGCCCCGCAACTCGAGCCGGTGCAGCGCCGGATACAGCGCCCCTTCCTCGACCTTCAGCACCTCGTTCGAGGTCTGCTGGATCGACTCGGCGATGGCATAGCCGTGCATGGTGCCGCAGCGGGCCACCGTCTTGAGGATCAGCATGTCCAGCGTTCCCTGCAACAAATCGCCTTTTCCCATAATCCGCTAAGGGGAGTCTAAACGATTGCGGCGAAGATTGCAATCGAATTTTCGGATTTTCGTACACCTGTTTGAGCGGACCATTGACAAGGATCGCGATTCGCCGTATTCTGCCCTAGACATCTATGGGAAGTATGGCGAAGGAGACACCGGGCGGCTTGCAGGGAGCGCTCGATCTGCTGGTACTGAGAACTCTCGCTAGCTGCGGCCGGATGCACGGATACGGCATCACGCAGCACATCCAAAGCCGTTCGGAGAACTTGCTCCGCATTGAGGAAGGATCGCTTTACCCGGCACTGCACCGTATGGAGCAGGCCGGCGCGATCAAAGCCGAGTGGGGCGCCAGCGAAAACAACCGGCGTGCCCGCTTTTACACAATAACCGCGGCGGGCCGGCGGCAACTGGCCGCCGAGCAGGGTCAATGGCTGGCAATCGCTGGCGCGGTAGCCCGGTTTCTACAGTACGCGTGAGAGGGCTCGAATGGCGCTTTGGCATCGCTTTTGGAACGTCGTGCGGGGCAGCCGCCACTCAGGAGAGCTGGACGAAGAGCTCCAGTTTCACCTTTCCATGCGGGCCCGCGATAACGTCAGTGAAGGCATGTCGCCGGAGGAGGCTCAGCGCGACGCCCGCCGCCGTTTTGGCAACCTGACCCTGCAAAAAGAACGCACGCGCGACGCCGGTATCCTGCAAGGGCTCGATGCTCTGGCGCAGGATGCGCGCTACACCGCGCGCGCACTGCGAAGCAACCGCACGGTCGCCGTCCTGATCGTCTTTCTGCTGGCGCTCGGCATCGGCGCGAATACTGCGATCTTCAGCATTGGGCACGCGCTGGTGCTGCGCGCCCTGCCAGTAAAGGACCCGGGTGGCCTGGTGAACCTGCGGCTCGGCAATTTCATGTCGTCGGGTTATATCGAAGGAGACGAAACGCTCACGTGCAATCTCTGGAAGGAACTGGTGGAGCACCAGGACGTGCTGGTGCAGCCGTTCGCCTACGCTGACGCCAGCTTCGATGTGACCCTGAACGGCGAGATCAAGGAAACGCAAGGCGCATACGCATCAGGCGAGATGTTCCGCAGCCTGGGCACTCATGCAATAGCCGGCCGCACCTTCGGCCCGGAGGACGAACGCGATGCCGCGGCCGTGCCGGTCGCCGTGATCAGCCACGCGCTGTGGAGCCGCGCGTTCGCAGCGGATCCAGCCGCCATCGGGCGCACGATTTTCATCGAAGGAAAGCCGTTCACTCTCATAGGAGTGACGCCGCCCCGCTTCTTCGGACTGACGGTGGGCCGCACGGCCGATGTCTACGTGCCACTCGCCGCGGAGCCCTATTTGCGGGGAAAGGATTCCGCGTTCCGGAACCCGGTTCATTACTGGCTGCTGGTGTTCGGGAGGCTGCGTGCCGGCGTGACCATGGAGCAGGCACAGAGCCGGTTGGCGGCTCTGTCGCCGATCGCAATGCGTTCTACACTCCCGGCGGTCCTGCCTTCCAAGGAGCACTCGAGATACGTCGCACAGCGGTTCGTGCTGCAGCCCGCCGCATCGGGCGTGTCGTATGTGCGCAACGAATTGAAGCCGGCCTTGACGATTCTCTCGGTGGTGGTGCTCCTGCTCCTCGTGCTCGCGTCGTTCACGGTAGCCAACCTTCTGTTGGCCCGGGCCATCGTGCGCCAGAAGGAGATCGCGGTACGGATCGCGCTGGGAGCGTCGCGCGGCCGCATCATCCGGCAGCTCGCGCTGGAGAACGTGACTCTGGCGTTTGCCGGCGCCTTGGCGGGTTTGTTGCTTTCCGGTCCACTTGCGGCGTTGCTGACCGGCATCGCGTCGCGCGCGTCGGACCCGCTGGCGCTGGACCTGTCGCTCAATTGGACCGTGTTCGGATTTGCCTGCGCCGCGGGCACGCTGAGCGCGGTCCTGTTCGGATTCGCGCCAGCATTGCGGGCGGCTCACATCGCGCCCGCGGATGCATTCAAGGGCGGAAGCGCGACCATGCCCACGTCGGTGATGCGGCTGCGTCGCTTATTGCTGACGGGGCAAATCGCCATCACGGTAGTGCTCCTCACTGGTGCAATCCTGTTCGGCACCACTCTCCGCAACCTGCTGACGGTCAAGCTGGGCTTCAACCACGGCAACGTCGTGCTCGCCGCGATCGACCTCCGCCGCGCCCGCCTGCCCGAGGAAGCGCGCCCGATGTTCTACAGGCTGCTGCTGGATCGGATGCAAGCTCTGCCATTCGTCGATTCCGCCAGCATGTGCTATGTTACGCCGATCTCAGGCAGCACCTGGCAATGGGACGTGCGTGCGGAAACCGCCGAGGGGTGGAAGCCGGTCCACGTCCATTACAACGCGGTCACGCCGGATTTCTTCCGGACTTTCGGAACGCGGCTGCTGGCTGGCCGGACATTCCGCGAAGCCGATTCGGGAGCGGCGTCGATCGCGGCAGTGGTCAATGCGAGGTTGGCTCGTGCCGCTTTTGGAAACACGCACGCGATCGGACGCAGGATCTCTGTGCCCGGTCCCGACCCCCGAGTCGCCGAGATCGTGGGGATTGTGGAGGACGCCAAGTATAGGGACTTGCGGGAGGCGGCCCCGCCGACGATGTACACTCCGTTCGCCCAAAACCTCAAGCACCCCGGTTCGGCCGCGATCGTGCTGCGCTCACGTGGCGGCGCCGATGCGGCGGTTCAGCCCATGATCCAACTGCTCAGCCGCGAGTATCCCGACCTGAGCTTCCGAGTCACGACATTCAGTGCGCAGATTGTGGACTCGGTGGCGAGGGAGCGTGCCTTCGCCCTGATCTTCATGGTGCTCAGCGGCCTGGCGCTGTGCCTGGCGGCCGTCGGCATTTATGGCACGCTCACGTATTTCGTCGAACAGCGCCGGGCCGAGTTCGGCATACGCATTGCGCTGGGCGCAACGCCGGCGGCAATCCGCGGGCTGGTGTACCGGCAAAGCGTGCCGGCTCTGGCGACCGGCTGCGCCGCCGGGTGCTTGATTGCGCTGTGGGGAGCCAGGTTCACGCGGGCGATGTTGTTCGGTGTCACCCCGGCCCAACCGGAGGCGTACGTTGCCGTGGTCGGGATTGTGGGGGCGATTGCGGTGGCCGCGACGCTGGTGCCGGCGGCGCGCGGCGCTCGCGAGGAGTGCGTAAGACTACTGCGGAGCGAGTAACGAAGACCTCATCCCCTCATTTTTTTACTTCTAATTTCGGACTTCCATGCTATACTCAAACAATCGCAAACTGGTGTCCTTAAGCTTTCTTAAGGACTGGAAATCTTGTAAATTCAGCGGCTTAGCCGCATAAATCTGACTAAGGGAGGCCTTTCTCGTTTTGCGACGATTCATTCTCTGGGCCGGTATTCTCACGGCGTCTACTGTGTCGAATTCCGCCCAGGAGGTACCCCAATCCGAATACCGTAACGACCCGAGGCTGGCGCGCCTGACTGGCTTCTTCGATGAGGTAGACGCTCCGGTCCACCATCTCGCCGCGGACTTCCTGGCCGCGGCCGATCGTCATAACCTCGACTGGCGGCTACTGCCCAGCATCTGCGTCGTAGAATCCGGTGGTGGCCGGAACGCGGAAAAAAACAACATTTTCGGGTGGAATTCCGCCCGGACCGGATTTGCCAAGGTTCGGGACGGGATTTACCTGGTGGCGTCGCGCCTCGCACACTCCAGGCTCTACAAAGGAAAAGGGTTAGACGCGGTTCTCAGGACCTATAATCCGCGTGCAGGCTATGCTGCCCGCGTGAAATCGGTCATGAAACTCGTCGATTCCAGCGAGCCTCTCAGGGCTCGCAGCGTGGTCCGGCAGGTCCTTAATCCACCATCCGGACTGCAATATACAGCCCACCTAGTACCAGCACCGTAACGACCAGCGCCAGTACCACTCGCAGCACCCGCTCCGTTCGCGTGGATTCCATCTGGACGTCGTGCTTAATGTGGTCGTCCAAAGTTTCAAACATGTGGCCTCACCTCCTGGTGGACGGAAGGTTCCGATATGAGACCGGTATGATTGCCACTCTATTCTAGACCTGAAGCCGACAAAAGGAAATACAAATCTTCGGTCTGTAATCAGAGGCTTACAGGCCCATCCGCTCCAGCTTGCGGTAGAGGGTCTTGCGCTCGATGCCCAGCACTTTGGCCGCCCGGCTCTTGTTTCCGCCGGTGGCCGAGAGCACTTTCCGGATCTGCTCCGCCTCTGTGTCGGCAAGGGATTCGCTCGCCTGCTGCCGCGTTCCAGCCATCGCGAGCGCCTCTTGCACCGCTGCCTCATCGATTCGGCTGTTCGGAGCCAGAATTGTCAGCCGCTCGATCAGGTGCTGCAACTGCCGCACATTGCCGGGCCAGGTGTGATCCATGAGGGCTTTCAACGCCGAGTTGGTGAGTTTCGTCTGCTGGCGGTACCGCTCGTTGTATTTCTTGATGAAGTACTGCACCAGGAGCGAAACATCTCCGCGGCGCTCGCGCAGGGGCGGCACCAGGATCCGCACGACGTTGAGGCGGAACCAGAGGTCTTCGCGGAATTTGCCGTCGTCCACCATCTTCCGGAGGTCGCGGTTGGTCGCGGCGATCACACGCACATCCACCACTTTCGACCGCGGCGCCCCGACCGGGCGGATCTCGCGATCCTGCAAGAAGCGTAAGAGCTTCAACTGGAAGCTCAGCTCGATGTCGCCGATTTCGTCCAGGAACACCGTTCCGCGGCCGGCCGACTCGAACAGGCCGATGCGGTCGCGCTCCGCTCCGGTGTACGCTCCCTTGGTCGCGCCGAACAACTCGCTTTCGAGCAGGCTGGGCGCGATCGATCCGCAATCGACCGCCACGAACGGCTCCTTCACCCGCGCGCTGTTGCAGTGGATCATCCGGGCGATCAGCTCTTTGCCGGTTCCGGTTTCCCCTTCCACCAGCACCGTCGCATCGGTGGGCGCCACTTTCGAGACGACCTTGTAGATGGCCACCATACCGGGCGAACTGCCGATCATCTCCGTCTCGGGCAATTCCTCGGTTTCGGCCTCGTCCGCATCGGGCGGCTGAGTGAGCGATGCCTCGGCGCGCTTCACCGTCGCGAGCATCCGTTCCAGCTCGAACGGCTTGGCGATGTAGTCGAACGCCCCGCCGCGCGTCGCCGCCATTACGGTCTCCATGGTTCCCCGGGCGGTCATCAGGATGACGGCGCAGTCCGGGTTTGCCGTGCGAGCCGCCTGTAGAACGTCCAGGCCGGTGCGTTCGTCCAGATAGATGTCGGAGATGACGATCGGGTACTTGCGCGAGCCCAGACGCTCGATCGCGTCGCGCGTCGAAGATACCGCGTCCACGTCGTAACCCTCACACTCAAGCAGGGTCACAATCGTGGTGCGCACACCCGGATCATCTTCCACTACAAGCAGTCGTTCCAAGAAAACCCCAATCCCATCCAGTTTAGAACCTTCTTGCGGTCGCCTACGCCGGTTCCATTCGGGTCACAAACTGCGCCGGCAGCACCAGGGTAAAACAAGACCCCTTTCCCGGCGCGCTCGTCACGTCGATCCGCCCGCCGTGGTGCGTCACAATCTGCTCCACGATCGACAGCCCGATCCCCGTCCCCACCTCACCCGATTCCACAGCGCGTCCCGTGCGGTAAAACTTCTGAAAGACTTTTCGCAGTTCGTGCTGCTCCATTCCGATGCCCTGATCCTTCACCGCCAGACGCAACTGCTCTCCTTCGGCGCGCCCCGAAACCGTGACCACGGTATCCGAGGGCGAGTATTTCACCGCGTTCGTCAGCAGATTATATACCGCATATTCCATTAATTCACGATCGCCGGTCAGGTTTACCTCGGCCACAGGCTCCATTTCGAGGCGAATATGTTTGCGCTCGGCCAGCGGACGCACACGCACCGTGCATGCGTCCACCACATCCCGTGCGGGAAATACCTCTCCTTTTAGTTGCATCTGGCCCGCGGAGAGCCGTTCCACGTTGAGAAACGTCTCGATCATTCGCGCCAGCCGCTTCGATTCCGAGTTGATGAGGTCCGCAATCTGCTTGCGCTTCTCATCGCTCAGGTTGTAGCGGGTCATTAACTCGCTCGACCCCTGGATGGCGGTCAGCGGCGTCCGCATCTCATGGGTCACGAAATGCATGGCCTGCTGGTAGCGCACCTTTTCGGCCTCCGACTTCCGCAATTGGCGCCGCACGGCTATGAATTGGAATGCGGCTGCTCCCACCACCGACAGCCACGCCGCCGACACCGGCGCGAAGTAGGGAAACACGACGCCGCGCGTGAACATCCAGTACGGAGCGACATGCGCCGCGGCCAGAACTACCGCCGCCGCCGAGTAGGCCTGCCAGCCGCCGCGGAACGCAAACGCGGCCACGCCCGCGGCCGCCAGCGCGAGGCACAGCGCCGCGACCGCCAGGTTCGATGCGTTCACCAGGAATTGCCCGCCCGCCAGCGTCTCGAACGCGTTGGCGTGAATGTCCACGCCGGCCAGGGTCTGCGCGTCCGAAATCGGGGTCATGAACCGGTCGGCCGCGGCCGATTGCGCCGTCACTCCCACGAACACCACCTGGTCACGGAACCGCTCCGCCAGGCCAGGATTGTTTTTCAACTGCCAGAACGAGATGTGCTCGACGGGCTTTGACGCGTACCGGATGCGCATCGCCCGCGATTCCGGCCACCGGGCCGGAATCCTCACCCCGCCCACGTCGAGATCGGCCGGCGACTCCACGATTTCCTTCACCCCGCGGCTCAGGCGCCAGACTTCCAGTGCGAGCGCCCACCTCCGCTCCCGGCCTGCCACTTTCACCAGTGGCAACTGCCGGCAGACTCCGTCGCCGGGCTCCGCATGGACGTGCCCGAAAGCCGCGGCGTGCCGCGCGAATCGGGCTAGCGGGTGCTCCCACTGCCGGCCGCCGTTCACCATCTCGCAGGCCAGCACCAGGTCCGGGAGTTTAGCGAATACCGCTTCGAGCGCGGCGGTCTGTCGTGGATCCCCCTCGTCGGCGAGAATCAAGTCCACCGCCACCGCCTTTGGCCGCGCCGCCGCTACCAACTCCAGGCCCTCGGCCATGAATTCGCGGAGCCTGAGCATGCCGCCGAGGCGCGACAGCGACTCCTCATCCACTGCCAGAAGAATCGATTGCGGCTGATGGGTGCCGGGCCGCGCTCGCCGGAACATCCAGTCGTAAGCGCCGTTATCGATCTGAGTGCCGAGCCAGCCGGCCGCCATGGCGAGCGTGAAGCTCGCTCCGAGCACCGCAAGATAACCGGCCGTCCGGCTGCGATTCATCGCGCCGCCATCGCCTTTTCGATCTTGTCCGGCTCCTTCGGTAGCGCCGCGCTCAGAACCTTCGCGCCATCGGCCGTCACGAGCACCGTGTCCTCGACCCGGATGCCGATCCCCTCTTCCGGGATGTAGATGCCGGGTTCCAGGGTGATGACCATGCCCGCTTCAAGCGGCTGGGAATACGACGCGGCCGGCGCGTCGTGAACTTCGAGGCCGACGTGATGGCTGACGCCGTGCGTCAGGTATTTGCCGAGAGGTTCTCCCGCCCGGTCTTTTCCGTGCGAGTTGATGTAATCGTACGCGGCTTTGTAGAGGCTGTTCGGCGCATTGCGATTCGCGCCCATGATCACGCCCGGTTTCACCGCGGCGAGAGCGGCCTTTTCCGCTCCCAGCACGACTTCGTACAACTCGCGCTGCCGCGGTGTGAACTTCCCGTTCACCGGAACCGTCCTTGTCACGTCCGAGGCGTACGCGGAGCACTCCGCCCCGACGTCCATCAGCACCATCTCGCCGGCCTCCATTTTCCGGGAGTTCTTCGAGTAGTGCAGCATGAGCGCGCTCGGCCCCGAGCCGACTATCGGCGCGTAGGCGTTTCGCTCACATCCGTTATCCTGCATGACGAACGTCATGGTCGCCGCCACCTGGTATTCGTACAGACCGGGCGCAATTCGCTTCCACGCCGCGCGGTGGGCCTCAACGGTGGCGTCCG
Source organism: Acidobacteriota bacterium (assembly GCA_023436715.1). Lineage (GTDB taxonomy): Bacteria > Acidobacteriota > Terriglobia > Bryobacterales > Bryobacteraceae > Fen-330. The sequence goes on along the minus strand of JAEZIJ010000092.1, from coordinate 2,344 downwards.
TGCTCCGCTGGATCATCTCGATCTCGCGCTCGGATTTCACCGCGCGCTGTCGGGCCAGCATCGGCGCCGCATCGGAGAACTCGCGCATGGGCGCCAGGGCCTTCAGTTTCTCCGCGCCGGGGCGGTCGGGCAGGATGTGTACGCGGGCGTGCTTTTCGAGCGCCTTGGCGAACTGCGTTTCAAACTGCGCCGCGGGGAGCACCTGCTCGAAGCCCGTCGCCGCCGCGGCATTCGCGTCCTCGGGGGCGATCTTCCTCCCCGTATATCGCTCCGCTGTGGGATTCCGCTTCGGGAGGAACAGAGTTTCGCCCTCCGGGGTCAGCAGCAGGATCGCGTCGGGCTCGAGCCAGCCTGTGAGGTAGCAGAAGTTCGGCTCCTGCACAAAGGTGTGCCGAAGGTCGTCGGTCTCGCGGGCGGTGTGGCCGAACAAGACGAGCACGCCATCGCCCAGAGCCCGGCGCGTCTTCAGCCGCCGCGCGTGGTAATCCTCGTTGGGAATCGCCGCGGCGAATGCGCACACGACGACCAGGCACGCGACCCACGATTTCCGCATACGTAACAGTATATCCGCCGCCCCCGGTCTGGCGGCCAAACCGCTCCGTGGCGGTCGGTCAGTCATGCAGTCTCCGAGCCGCGACCGCGAGGGAGCGGTCCTGTTGTGTGCTGGGCATGCTCAGCAGCTTGGAGGTGCAAGTCCTCCGGCCAACCTGATGGAGGTGAAGGCCTAGTGATGATGCAAGGGCTATCGCCGCGAGGCGGGGTCTGAAAGAAGCATGGATCAAATGTGCGAGTCGATGAACAAAAACCGGATATTAGGCGCGAGCGCCGAACGAGCGGGCAACTTACCGCGAAGTTCATATCCATCAAGGGTGCGAAGCGTAGATTCGGCGACTGTGCACAGAAGGCGGCTGAGCTTACCCCAGGAGATCTGCACCGTGTCGCCTCGGCGACTGAGGCCACCGAAAGGCAGCCTGACCGCGGTGCAGAAGTCACCAGAGGGCATATTAGGTCGTGACGTCGGCAAGGCTAGTGAGGCACTCCGAAAGCCGAAAGGCGGAGCAATGGATAGGCCAAGCTGGGAACGGTGGCCGAAGGCCCGAACGAGAAGGAGCGGCCAGTAGGCCATGAGTCTCACGGACGACAAGCAGCAGAATGTCCAGATGGAATTGGACTTCTCTTCGGCGCTGACGGGTGAAGCCCGAGAGGCGGGAAGGGAAGAGACTGAATCGTCCCTGGCGACGAATGGAACCGAAAACCCAGCCAACACAAATCGACTGATGGAGGAGGTATGTGAGCGAGAAAACCTGAAGACAGCATTGCAGCAGGTGAGGGCCAACAAGGGTAGTGCGGGCGTCGACGGGATGACCGATGGCGGAATCACCGACTACTTGAAACAGCACTGGCCAGCCATCCGGGAGCAACTGCTGAACGGGACCTACGAGCCGAAGCCGGTAAGGCGGGTGGAAATCCCCAAGCCGGACGGAGGGGTGCGAAAGCTTGGCATCCCAACGGTGCTGGATCGATTCATCCAGCAAGCGGTGATGCAGGTTCTGCAGAGGCGGTGGGACCGGACGTTTTCCGATCACAGCTATGGGTTCCGGCCGGGACGGTCGGCTCATCAAGCGGTGGCACGGGCGCAGCAGTACATCGCCGAAGGCCACGGCTGGTGCGTTGATCTTGATTTGGAGAGATTCTTCGATCGAGTCAATCACGACAAACTGATGGGTCAGATCGCCAAGCGGATCGAGGACAAGCGGCTGTTGAAACTCATCCGGGCATTCTTGAATGCTGGGGTGATGGAGAACGGGTTGGTCAGCCCGAGCGTGGAGGGGACTCCGCAAGGGGGCCCACTTTCGCCACTGCTCAGTAACCTCGTGCTCGACGAACTCGACCGGGAGTTGGAGCGCCGGGGCCATCGCTTCGTTCGATATGCGGACGACTGTAACATCTACGTTCGTAGCGAGCGGGCGGGGCAACGTTTGATGGAGAGCATTACGCAATTCATCACGCAAAGACTCAAGCTCAAGGTGAATGAGACGAAGAGTGCAGTGGCACAACCGCAGGAGCGGAAGTTTCTCGGGTTCAGCTTTAGTGCCGGTCCAGAGGTCAAGCGGGTTATAGCGCCAAAAGCTCTGGATCGGTTTAAGCGACGAATCCGGGAGATCACGCGACGGGCAAAGGGCGTCAGCATGGAGACGACGATGGAGGAACTGGCTCCGTACATGCGGGGTTGGCGCAGCTATTTCGGCTTCTGCCAAACGCCCGAGGTGTTGACCGGTTTAACCCGCTGGGTCCGTTTGCGACTCCGGGCTGCCATGTGGCGGCAGTGGAAAACACCGCGCCG
>JAEZIJ010000073.1 GCA_023436715.1 Acidobacteriota bacterium | reverse complement strand
CCCCCCCCCCGGGGCCGGGGGGGGGCGGCAGCCCAGAAGGGCTGACCCCACATGAGCCGACCGACTTTCAACGGAACGGTCCTGCCTGCGCCAATGAAGTTATGCTACCGGCTGCGAAACCTCCACTGGTGCGCGCCTTCCGGTGTTACGCTCGTGCCACATCACCAGCAGGGCGCTTGCCACGAAAATCGACGAGTACGTTCCAACAACAATGCCTGCCAGAAGGGCGAATGCGATCCCGTTGAGGACTTCGCCTCCGAGAAAATACAGGGCCAGGCAAGCCAGCAATGTCGGACCCGCCGTCAGCAGAGTGCGGCTCAAGGTCTGATTGATCGCGCGATTCACAAGGTCGATGAAACTGCCGTGACGTTCCTTGCTGTTCTGCTGATTCTCGCGCACGCGGTCGAACACGACGATCTTATCGTTCATCGAATAACCGATGAGCGTCAGCAACCCCGCGATCACGCTCAGGTTGATTTCGCGGTTCGTGAGTGAGAACAGTCCTAACGTGATCACCACGTCGTGAATCGTGGCGATGACGGCGGCGGCGCCCGAGATCAGCTTGAACCGGAACGCAATGTAGATCAGCATACCGCCAAACGCTCCGGCGGTTGCCCACAGCGCCTGTTTGCGAAGTTGCGCGCCGGCGCGCGGCCCCACCATCTCGACCGACCGTATATTGAACGACCCGGCGCCGCACTCGGTCTTGATCGCGGCCAGCAGTTTCTGGTCAACCCCATCCACCTTTTGCAGTTCATCGAGGTTTCCGATCAGGCCACTCTTGTCATGGTCCCGGTAGCGGAGCACGCGCGCGGCAAGATCCTTCAACTGCTCGTCGCCCGCCGGCGCCCCGGCGGCTACCGCCGCGTTCCGGAGCCGCTCGGTGAGTTCCGCCTGAGAAGTGCTGTTCAGATCGAGCTTGCCGCCGAGATTCGCATACTTCTCGCGAAGGGCCTGCTCCACGGATTGCCGGGCGCGTTCCAGGGTCTGCTCGTCCGCCAGTTCGGTTCCGATGATGAACTCGCCTGTCCCCTGCGTTTCCTGAACGGAAATCTCGCCCGAGAGCCTGGAGGAGAGCAGGTTCCGAAGCTCGTCAATCGGAGGCGGCTGCGAGAACCTCACGTACATGAGCGTTCCGCCGCGGAAATCCAACCCGTACTTCGGCCCGCCCTTCCAGACAAGGCTCGCCACACTGATGACGATCATGGCGACCGATAGCCCGAGGGTCAGGTACCGTTTGTCGAGAAAATTGAAATTCGTGGGCCTGAAGAGATCTTTGTCCGGACGGCGAGGCCAGATGCTCAACCGTGACATCCTGGGCTTTTTCCAAAGCTGCAAGTCGAACAGAGCGCGCGACACGAAGACGGCGGTGAAGAGGTTCGCAACCAACCCGATGACCAGCGTGACGGCGAACCCGCGCACCGGCCCGGTGCCGAACATGAACAGAAACGCGCTGGAGACGACCGTAGTCACGTGGGTATCGACGATCGTGATGAACGCGCGCTTGAAGCCCGCCGCGACGGCGGCGGGCACGGCCTTCCCTAAGCGCAGTTCCTCCTTGATGCGTTCGAAGATCAGTACGTTCGAGTCCACCGCCATGCCGATGGACAACACCAACCCGGCGATTCCGGGCAAGGTCCAGGTTGCGCCAATGTAGATCTGGGCGGCGATTGTGATGAGTGTGTTGAGGAGTACACCAAGCACCGCATTCCAACCCGCGCCGCGGTAGTAGAGCACCATCGAGGCGATGACCAGCGCCAAGCCCAGCAGGCCCGCCGCCACGCCACGGCGGATTGAATCCGCGCCGAGCGAAGGCCCGACGATCCGCTCCTCTATGACAGTCACACCCGCGGGCAGCGAACCCGCGCGCAGATTCAGAGCCAGATCGGCCGCCTCCTCATGATTGGCCGCGCCCGTAATCCGGCCCTGGTCGAAGATTTTAGCCTCGATTTGCGGCGCGCTGAGCACCACATTGTCCAGCACGATCGCAAGGCGATTGCCGATGTTCGCCTCGGTGAAGCGCTCGAATCTGCGGGCTGCGTCCTGCGTAAGGACGAAGCTCGTCTCCCATCCACGACCGGCGTCGCCCTGCTGGGGCCGGGCATCGCGGAGGTCGCGTCCGGTAATAACGGGCGAGCGGGCCAGCAGCCACCAGTTTTCGCCGGAACCCGAACGCGCGGACCCGCGCACAATCCTGGTCCCCAGAGGGAGTACGCCACCGTGCGCCGCACGGGCCGCTTCACTGGATTGGAATGGACCGTCCTTCACCGCGGACAGTTCGAGCATCGCCGTTGTTTGCAGGATTCCCTTCACGCGCGCCGGGTCGTCAACGCCGGGCAACTGCACGAGGATCTCGGCCTCACCATCGGATCCTCCACGCCGTTGCACGCTCGCTTCGACCACGCCGAGGCCGTTTACCTTCCTGTCGAGCGTGTCCATCGTTCCGGTGAGCGTCGTCTGGCGAAGCTCCACGGCAGCCTCTCTCCGCAAAGTGAGCTTGTAGCCGTTGGCGCTCGTGGGCGCCAGTATCCATCTGTCCCCCACCGCGTCTTTCACGGCTTGGGCCAGGGCGGTTGAGCTGTTCGCAGCAACTCCTCTGATATCGATCTGAATGGTGTCGGCGGTCTCGATGGACTGCGGATCGTTCCGGTCCATGGAGCCGTATTCCACATTCTGTTTGGCCAGGACCGGTTTGAGCTGCTCGATGACCTGATCGGCCTCGGCCTTAAACGCGTCCTGCACCTGGACCTGCAGGATCATGTGGCTGCCGCCCTTCAAGTCCAGACCCAGGCGGATCCTTTGCTCCCAGTTTGCCAGCAGCTCCTGTTTCGACTTGGGCACGCCGGTGATGCCGAGCACGCAGCCCAGCACAACCGCATTGATCACGATCCATTTCCATCGTAAGTTCTTGGGCATTCGATGTCTTTCCTCAGGCGTTCGTATTGTGAAGATGCAAGCGAATCCGCTCGCGTGCTTCGTCCAGTTGTTCGGGGGTGGCTCCGAGTTTTCTCAAGATACTGTCCGCAATCGCGAGAGCGACTTCTCCTTCACCCGAGAAGACCTCGGACGCTCCCGCCTGGCGCAGGACCTCCGTCCCGCGGAGGAAGTCGGATCGCGCGACGACATGGATATTGGGATTGATCTCGCGAGCGGCCCGCACTGCCTCCGTAGCTCCCGCCATACCGGAGGCGCTCAGAATCAGACTCGCCGCGCGCGCGATGCCGGCCTTCTCCAGGACGTCTCTCCGATTGGCATCGCCATACACGGACGCCTGGTTTTCACTGCGGAGTCTGCGGTGCGTTTCGATATTCATCTCGATCACGGTCGGCTCAATTCCGCGCTGCCGCAGGATGCGGGACACCATTTGTCCGATCGGTCCATATCCGACAATCACGGCACGATGAGCGGGATCGATCTCCTGCTTTTGCCCGACCGGCGAATCGCGTTCGGCGGCAGCCTTTCTGTTGAGCAGCCGCCACAGCCGGGGATGCCGCTCGATGAATCGCTCCAGTGGTCCCACCTGGCGATAGATCAAGGGATTCAGCATGATGGAGACGACCGCAACCGCCACAATTGGATTCATCGCGCTCTCGGGCAAGGCGCCGAGCTGCCGTCCGAGCGTCGCGAGCAGAAATGAAAACTCACCAATTTGCGCAAGCGCGAGCGCGACTCCGAGTCCGACCTTCGAGCTGTATCCGAGCGCCGCGACGATTACGATGGCCGCCAGCGGCTTGCCGATCATGACGATCGCGAGCGTCACGGCGATGAGCAGGGGCGACTCCAGCGCCTGGCGCGGGTCGAACAGCATACCCACCGAGAGAAAGAACATCACGGCGAAAGCGTCCCGCAGCGGCAACGCCTCGGAGCCCGCCCGCGCGCTGAATTCCGACTGGCCTACCACCATGCCGGCGAGGAAGGCGCCCAAGGCGACGGAAACGTCGAAGAAATAGGCCGAACCAACCGCGATCCCGAGCGCGATTGCCAGCACGCTGAGCGTGAACAGCTCACGCGAGTGCGTGGCGGCGACCTTGTTCAAGAGCCGCGGAATGAGGCGACTGCCCGCGATCAGGGTGAACCCTATGAAAACCGTAAGCTTGATGGCGGCGATCCCAATGGCCATCGGCAGGCTGTGAGACCCTCGGCCGGCCGACACAGTGAACATGACCGGGAGGAGCACAAGCACAAAAACAGTGAAGATGTCCTCCATCACCAGCCACCCGACGGCGATCCGTCCGGTCGGGCTCTGGAGTTCGCCATTGTCGGAGAGTACGCGGACCAGAACGACCGTACTGGCGACCGAGAGGGCCAGCCCGAAGACGACGCCCTGAGACCAGTTCAACCCAAAGGTGTGAAACACGAGCGCACCTAAGGCCGTTGCCACGGTGCTCTGGACGAGAGCGCCCGCTACCGCGATTCCTCGTACGGCGAGCAGATCTTTCAAGTGGAAATGCAGCCCGACGCCGAACATCAGGAGAATCACGCCGACTTCGGCTAACTGCTCCGCCATATGCTTGTCGGCGACGAACCCCGGCGTATGTGAACTGGCCAGAACTCCCGCGAGCAAATATCCGACGATGGGCGACCACCCGAGGCGGTGAGTGATGTACCCCAGCGTCAGCGCTCCGATAAAGCCGCCGGCCAGCGTCATGATGAGGTCGAGATTTTGCATTACAGGCCTCTGTTCCTGGGCTCAGATGAGGTCGCGATCGAATCCGGAGGTTAGCTAGACACCCTGAACAGGAGGAGCCCTGGCAGGATGAACTTGAGATGAAACTGTCGGTCCGAAGAGGAGATCGGCTTCGCGGACTAAATGAAGAGTGCGGAGTGGCGCGGGGGCGCTGGCCGCGGCTAGGACTGCCAGGCAGGGGCGGGCCGTAGAAGTGGTCTTGGCCTGGAGCGTTCCAGGCTTGCCCATGGCCGAACCTGAAGTGCGGGAGATGCCCTTGCAAATGTGCCGGCTGCCGGCGGCAGACCAATCGCACGTCGTCCGCGCAAGTGCGAATGCACCGGCCAGGAGGAACGCCAGAAGGCCTAATCGCCAGATCCTTTTCGCCACAAAACCTACTTTACAGGGTAACAGAAACGAGAGCGCGGCTTAGAATTCCCGTTCCTTCAATTCAGGGCGTTCGGCGGAAGACACGGGCCTGCGGTCGGCGCCTTCCGGCGCCGGATGCGTTGCGCTATGAGCCGCACAACCTGCAGGGTCCATAGACTCCAACGCCTGGTCTGACCAAGTCCAAGCCAACGCCAACGGCCTGGCGCTTCCGGCGGCGCTTCTGCCTCCAGGCGGACCCCCGACTCCCGCATGCGAGACAGCAGATTTGTCCCGTTTTCATCGGTCCCGGTCAAACCGGACACATCGAGGACGAGTTCCCTTCCCCTGAGAACTGAGGCGGCGGTGATCCAGGCATGTTCCAGTTCCTGCACCCACGCCCCCTCTAGAGGGCCCCGAAGCACAAACCGGAAAGTGGAGGAGCTGTCGTGTTGATACAGTTGCATGCTGTTCACTTCCAGTGCGGCGCTGCCCTCGGCGTGAGCCCGCCGGCTCTTCCAAGCACGCAGGGGGCCCACTGCGGAAGGTGCACGAACAGTGCGCTCGAACGGCCACGGCAGCCTGCATCGGCGGTGCGATCGCAGGGACGCGCGTCCGGAGCTGCCGCGCTGTCAGCACATGCCGGCGCAACTGCCGATGATCGGCAGCGAACCAGTCCGTCAGCGCGGCGCTGCTGTGTCCAGACCGGTTGCGTCCTCACTCGCAGCGTTGGAACGCGAAGTGCCTGATTGTTTCGTTCCGCGAGGAGGATCGAAAAGCTCATGCCGACTGAAGATCACACGCCATCGATCCTGTACCCGCCCAATTCCCGCAACGGGGCTATGCACATCTTGACTCGCGGGCTTCAGCCGCCGCACGGCTTTCGTGGGACTACGGGCGGCTTCGAGGAATAGATATGTGGATCGTCTGGTCCCTGGGACTACTGGTCGGAGTATGTTTCCTGTTGTCCATGCTCGACATTCCGCGTCCCAAACCGGGCACGCGGCTACGACGGAAGTGAGTTGTCATGATGGCTAAAGCTCAGCATATTCGCTTCAAGATAGCGCTCGAAACAAAACGTAAGGAACTCGTGCGGGAGATTCATGCCCATGCGTCGGAACTGGTCATCGATCGGGTGCATGATCCCCTCGATCAGGTTCAGGGTATGACGCACCGCGATGAGGCAGTGGACAACGTACATCGGCTGTCTCGGACGTTGTCGAGCGTTGAAAGCTCGCTTCGCGCGATATCGGAGGGCTGCTATGGAGATTGCGAGGACTGCGGGGAGCCGATCGCGATCAAGCGGCTCGAAATCCTTCCTTGGGCAACTCACTGCGTCAACTGCCAGGAGCGCCTGGAGCAACTGGAGGCGGCGCGTGATCCCCGGCCCGAAGAGCGCGAGGCCTCACCGGAGCATCCGGACACACCGGCAGACTCAACCGTTTCGCTCCTTAGTGCAAGATAGCGCCTGCACAATGTACGAGGTGTAGACGCCCTTGGCGAGCAGGCGGACGCCGCTTGCGGCAAGACGGCGGAGCAGCGCGCGGCCGGCCGGGTCGATTGTCGTCACATCGCGCAGGAAGAGGTCAACCGGCCTGCCCGTGGATATCGCCTGCTCGCAGCACGTCTCGACGACCTCGACGTAATCGGCGGAGAGCCGGCCGTCGATGGTGACGACCGTGCGCGACCGCTCCTCTGCTTTGCTAACCCTGAACATGGCGAATCACCGGATCACTTGTCGCTATGTAGGAATGCACGCTGCTGTCCAATCCGCGGCTTCGCCGCCTGTTCGTGCTGGAAACCGAAGTGCATGTTCCGTTGCGCCGTACAGATTCCGGAGGAAAATAAGCGACTCTGAAGAGTGACGATGCCGAAGACCAGCATCTGCCAACGTCAATTGCCGAACCCGGCACCGTCTGATACCTTTGTTGATATGGGGGCCCCAGACTCGGAAATCTACAAGGTGCTTTTCGATCTTTCGCAAGTGATCGCCGGGCACACCGATCTGGAGACTCTCTGTAACTCGCTGGCGGGCTCGCTGCGCAGCGTCGTTTCGTTTGATTTTCTGGCACTGGTTCTCCACGATCCCGTTCACGATCAGCTCCGTTTGCATGCGTTCAGCGCAAACAGGCCATACGAGGACAAGGAAGTCGCCCTTCCCGCGGACGGCGACCACGTCGGCGCTTCGGTCTGGCGCGATCAGACACCACTGGTGTTATCGCCGCTCGAAAAAGAGACCCGATGGGGCGACGTGCATCAGGAAGCCGTTAGAGCAGGCATTCAGGCGATGGTCCTCGTCCCTCTTTCGAATGGCGACCGCAGGCTCGGGATACTCGGGTTCGGTTTTACCGAGCCTTTCGAGCCGGACGAAGGAGCGCTGGCATTTCTTCAGCGGGTCGCATCGGAAGTCGCGGTATCCGTGGAGGGATATCTGACCCGGCAGGCGCTCCTGCACGAACGCGACCGGGTGCGGGTGCTGTTTGAGATCACCAATGCCCTGGTTTCCAAGCTCCCGATGGATGAGCTCTTCTCGGCGATATCCGAACAGCTCAGCCGCGTCGTTGCGCACGATTTCGCGGTTGTAGCGCTGCTGGACAGAGCTACGGGAGAAGTTCACCTCAGCGGGCTGCATTCACCGGGTGGCATTCACCTCGAGCCCGACGAGACTTCGGGTTGTCCGGACGGCCTACCCGCCGGCGAGGCGCTGGCCACGGGGAAGCCAGTCGTGACAGCCGAGCCCGACTTCGAACGTTTTTCGTCTCCGCTTTACCGCAAGTACGCAGAGCTGGGCTTTCGTTCCAGTTGCTCGATCCCGCTTGCCGGTGGAAACGGAATCCGCGGTGTGCTCGATCTGGCTCGCAGGAGCGGAGAGCCGTTTACGAACGATGAGGTGGATTTGCTGGTGCAGGTAGCGCGCCAGATTGCCATTGCAACCGAGAACTCCCTGGCCTACCGCGAACTCTCGGAGATCAAGGACAAACTCGCCACGGAAAAGCTGTACCTCGAAGATGAGATCCGCATCGATCAGAACCTGGGCAATATGATCGGGGAAAGCCAGGCGTTTCAAGCCGTGCTGAGCTGCATTCAGGTCGTGGCCCCCACCGACGCCACCGTGCTCATCGAGGGCGAAACGGGAACGGGGAAGGAGCTGGTGGCTCGCGCGCTGCACGACCTGAGCGGGCGAAGCAAGCGGTCCTTCATCAAAGTGAATTGCGCCGCCATTCCGGCTACTCTGCTTGAAAGCGAGTTGTTCGGACATGAGAAAGGCTCGTTTACCGGCGCGTTCGCTCAGAAGATCGGCCGGTTCGAACTCGCCCACCAGGGGACGCTCTTCCTGGACGAGGTCGGTGAGATACCGCTGGAACTGCAATCCAAGCTGCTCCGGGCCATCCAGGAACAGGAAGTGGAGCGTCTCGGGGGCAACCGGACGATTCGCGTGGATGTCCGGTTCATTGCCGCGACAAACCGCGGTCTCAAACAGATGGTCGAAGAAGGCAAGTTCCGGAGCGACCTCTATTACCGGCTGCATGTCTTTCCCTTGACGGTTCCTCCGCTGCGGGAGCGCAAGGAGGACATTCCTCTCCTTCTCCGCTACTTCACGCAGAAATACGCAAAGGCGATGAACCGGACTATCGAGTCGATTCCTTCGGCCTCCATCGAAGCCCTGACCGGGTATGAATGGCCCGGCAACATCCGCGAGTTGCAGAATCTGGTCGAGCGGTCCGTTATCCTCAGCCCTGGCCGGGTGCTTCAAATCGCTATCCCGGAAGTCGCGAAATCGTCTCCTCCTTCCCCCCGAACGCCCCGGCTCGGCGAATCCGGCGAGCGTGAACGGATCCTCCAGGCCTTGCAGGAATCCCACGGAAAAGTAGCGGGCCCGAACGGGGCCGCGGCTCGCCTTGGCCTTCGGCGCACGACTCTGCAATCCCGGATGAAGAAGCTCAATATCGAACGCCAGTACCGGTGATTTTGATCTCGGCAGTTGATCGGCAAGTGCCGAAGTGCCGAAGAGATCGTCGGCAGCATGCGCGTAAGTCTTTCATTGCACGTTCCAGGATACTGGCCACCTGCTTGCCTCTCCGTTGACCATGTCTTCTGGCAAATGGCCAAAGTGTCTTTTCGTCACCGCACTCGTTCTCACGAGCCTGCTCTTATCCGGCTGTAAACGGGAGGCAAGCGCCCCCCCGCCGGCAGGCCTCGCCGAGGTTGCGACCGTCACTCTCGCTCCCGAACGGACCGTCCTGACCACCGAATTGCCCGGGCGCATATCCGCCTATCTCGTCGCTGAAATCCGTCCCCAGGTGAGCGGCCTCATCCAGAGCCGGCAGTTCCGGGAGGGCGCCAATGTCAGCGCGGGCGACCTGCTGTACCAAATCGATCCGGCGCCTTACCAGGCCGCCCTCACTCAGGCCAAGGCCGCACTCGCCACGGCGGAAGCGGAGCTCGTCACGGCCGAGGCGAACCTCCCGGCCATCCGGTCCCGTGAGGAGCGGCTGAAAGGGCTCGTGGCCATCCGCGCCGTCGCACAGCAGGACTACGATGACGCCGCCGGTGTGTTGCGGCAGGCCGAGGCCATTCTGGGGGCGCGAAAGGCGTCCGTCGAGATCAGCCGGGCAGCCGTGGAAAGCGCCCGCATCAATCTGTCCTACACGCCGATCAAGGCGCCTATTACCGGACGCATCGGAATCTCCAACGTCACGGTCGGCGCGCTGGCAACCGCGCACCAGCCGGTCGCCCTGGCGGTTGTGCAGCAGTTGGATCCGATTTATGTGGACGTTGTTCAAGCCAGCGCGGAAGTGCTGGGGTTGCGGAGCCGCCTGGAGAGCGGGGGGCTCAAGCAGAATGGGCCGCTTCAGAGCAAGGTGAAGCTCGTTCTGGAAGACAAGACGACCTATCCGCTGAAGGGCACCCTGCAATTTCGTGACGTAACCGTGGACCCGGCTACCGGATCGGTCACCCTGCGCCTGGTCTTCCCGAACCCCAAGCAGGTTCTTCTACCGGGCATGTTCGTGCGCGCGGTCGTCGAGGAGGGCGTGAACGAACAGGCCCTCATGGTCCCGCAGCAGGGCGTCACTCGCAACCCCAGGGGCATCCCCACGGCGTTGGTTGTGAACCAGGAAGAAAAAGTCGAGGAACGGATTCTCGAACTGGACCGCGCCATCGGGGATAAGTGGCTTGTCACCGGCGGCCTCGCTCCAGGCGACCGGCTGATCGTCGAAGGAATGCAGAAAGTGCGCCCGGGCGCCAAGGTCAAGGCGGTTCCCTTCGCGGGCGGAGACCAGACCAACGCGAAGGGGGAGAAGTAATGGCTAAATTCTTCCTCGACCGTCCGGTTTTCGCCTGGGTCATCGCGATCGCCATGATGCTGGCGGGCGGCCTGGCGATTTACAACCTGCCGATCTCGCAGTACCCGCCCATCGCCCCGCCATCCATTTCGATCACCGCGAGGTATCCCGGCGCTACGGCGAAGACGGTGGAAGACAGCGTGGTCCAGATCATCGAGCAGAAGATGACGGGGCTGGACCGCATGCTGTACATGTCGGCCACCAGCGATTCGTCCGGGACCGGGCAGATCATGCTCACTTTTTCGCCGGGCGTCGACCCGGACCTGGCATGGTCCAAAGTACAGAACAAGCTCCAGCTCGCCATGCCCATGCTGCCTGAAGTGGTGCAGCGGCAGGGCGTCACGGTCAGCAAATCGACGCGCAACTATCTGATGATGGTGGGCCTTGTCTCCGAGAACCCGGGCATCGATCAGGACGATCTGTCCGACTATGCGGTCTCGCAGATACAGCCATCCCTGGCTCGCGTGCCCGGCGTCGGCGAAGTGGAAGCCTTTGGCTCACAATACGCCATGCGGGTCTGGCTCGATCCCAACAAGCTCACGCAGTACAACATGACGACGGACGACATTATCGCGGGAATCCGCACCTACAACGTGCAGGTCTCCGCGGGCCAGTTCGGCGGGGGGCCCGCTGTCCCGGGCCAGCGGTTGAACGCTTCCATCCTCGTGCAGTCGCTCCTGAAGACCCCCGAGGAGTTCGGCGCCATCCCTCTGCGCAACAATCCGGATGGATCAATCGTCCGTGTCCGGGATGTAGCGCGCACCGAACTGGGAACCGAGTTCTACGACGTACAAGTATCGTACAACGGCAGGCCGACGACCGCGCTTCCCGTACGCCAGGAGCCCGGCGCCAATGCGCTGAGCACCGCCGCCGCGGTTAAGGCCAAGATGGAGGAACTGTCCAGGTACTTCCCAGCGGGTATGAAGGTCATCTACCCCTACGACACGACTCCCTTCGTGAGAGTCGCCATCGATGAGGTGGTCAAAACCCTCATTGAGGCCATCGTCCTGGTGTTCCTGGTCATGTATCTCTTCCTCGGCAACATACGGGCCACGCTGGTGCCGACCATCGCCGTTCCGGTGGTAATCCTGGGTACGTTCGGCATCCTGGGGGCGCTTGGATTCTCCATTAACATGCTGACCATGTTCGCCATGGTGCTGGCCATCGGCCTCCTGGTAGACGATGCCATCGTCGTGGTGGAGAACGTGGAAAGGGTCATGAGCGAGGAGGGGCTTCCGCCCTGGGAGGCCACCCGGAAGTCCATGGATGAGATCACCGGAGCGCTGATTGGCATTGGCTTTGTCTTGTCGGCGGTTTTTGCGCCCATGATCTTTTTCCCGGGCGCGACAGGCATCATCTACCGCCAGTTCTCGGCAACGGTGATTGCCTCGATGCTGCTGTCGGTCGTGGTCGCCCTGGTTTTGACGCCCGTGCTCTGCGCCTCCCTCCTCAAGCCCGTGGCCAAAGGGCACGAGGCGGCGGAGAGCGGATTCCGCCTTTTCCGGCCGTTCTTCCTGGCATTCGACCGGGTGTTCAATTTCCTGCGGGATAAGTATCAGTCCGTGGTGGGGCGCATTCTGGGGGCCAGGGTTCCTTCCCTCGCCGCCTTTGTTCTGATCGTCGTGGCGATGTGTCTCCTCTTCGTGCGAATGCCGACGGCCTACCTGCCCGATGAGGACCAGGGAATGCTCATGGCCATGACGCAACTGCCGCCCGGCTCGACCCGGGAACAAACCGACGCCGTGATGACAAAGATGCGGCGTCATTTCCTCGAGGACCAGAAGGAAGCCGTGGAATCCGTCATGACCATCTCCGGATTCAGCTTTGCCGGCCGCGGACAGAACCAGGGCATGGCTTTCATCATGCTGAAGGACTGGAAAGTCCGTGACCGGCCGGACCTGCGGGTCAAGGCGGTTGCGGGCAAAGCGATGCAAGCGTTCGCAGGCCTGCGAAACGCCGTAGCGTTCGCCTTCGCGCCGCCGGCGGTCATAGAACTCGGCCAGGCGAATGGATTCGACTTCATGTTGCAGGACCGCGGGGGGCTCGGGCACGACAAGCTGATGGAAGCCCGCCTCCAGCTCCTTGGTTTGGCGGCGAAGGACCCGAGATTGCTCCGGGTTCGCCCCAACGGCCTGGACGATGTGCCCGAATTCCAGAGCGATGTGGATTGGGAAAAGGCCGGCACGTGGGGAGTCCCCATCGGCAACATCCACAGCACGATCTCGGCGGCTTTCGGCAGCGCCTATGTCAACGACTTTATCCAGGGCGGACGGGTCAAGCGGGTGTACGTCCAGGCGGACGCCCCGTACCGGATGCTTCCGAGCGATCTGGATCGGCTCTATGTCCGGAACAACAAGGGTGGAATGGTGCCCGTCTCCGCACTGGCCTCCGGGCGGTGGGTCTACGACTCCCCGCGCCTCGAAAGGTACAACAGCTTCCCGGCGCTAAACTTCCTCGGGGAGCCGGCTTCCGGCCGGAGCTCCGGTGAGGCGATGCAAGCCATGGAAGAGATCGTCGCAAAACTTCCCAAGGGCATCGGCTATGAGTGGACCGGCCTCTCCTACCAGGAGCGGATGGGGCAGTCTCAGACCGGGCTCCTGTACTCTTTCTCGATCCTGGTCATCTTCCTCGTGCTGGCGGCGCTCTACGAGAGTTGGACGGTCCCGATCGCCATCATGCTGGCCCTACCCCTCGGAGTGATCGGCGGTGTGCTGGCCTCCTCATCCCGGGGCTTGCCCAACGACGTCTACTTCCAGATCGGGCTGCTCACCGTGCTGGGATTGACCACCAAGAACGCCATCCTGATCGTTCAGTTCGCTAAGATTCGCGTGGAGCAGGGGGAGGGCTTGATCCAGGCCACGCTCGAGGCGTCCAAGCTCCGGCTCCGCCCCATCGTGATGACGTCCATGGCGTTCGGCTTCGGTGTTCTGCCCCTGGCACTCGCCAAGGGAGCGGGAGCGGGAGCCCAACAGGCCATCGGCACCAGCGTTCTGGGCGGGATGATTACGGCAACCTTCCTGGCGATCTTCTTCATCCCCCTGTTTTTCGTTGTGGTGGTGCAACTGTTCCAGCGAAAGAAGAACCGGGGTGGCGCACTGGGCCAGGCGGAGGGACGATAACATGTACCGAAAGCTTCTTTTACTGGGGATGACCGCCTGCCTGTGCGGGTGTATGCGCCCGGGCGCATATCACCGTCCGGCACCGCCGGTTCCTTCCGCATGGCCGGATAGCTCCGCGGGCCGAAACGGGGATCCCGACGCGCCCGAGGCCGCCGCCGTGAAATGGCAGGAGTTTTTCACCGATCGCGGCCTGCAATCCGTGATCGAACTGGCGCTGACCAATAACCGCGACCTCCGGATGGCCGCGCTCAACGTGGAAAAGGTACACGCTTTGTACCGGATCCAACGCTCCCAGCAGTATCCCAGCGTGAACTTCGTGGGCAGCGGAGACCTTTCCCGGCTTCCCGAAAGAATGTCGCCCACCGGTGAGGCGCAGACGGTGGAACAACATGTAAACCTGGGCTCCGCCTCCTGGGAGCTTGACCTGTTCGGACGGATCCGCAGCCTGAAAAGCGAGGCGCTCGAGCAGTATCTCGCGACGGAGCAGGCCCGCTCCGCATCGCAGATCGCGCTGGTGGCCGCCGTCGCCAACAGTTACCTCGCCCTGGCCGCCGACCGCGACAACCTGCGTCTGGCCCAGGAGACCCTGGCTACCCAGCAGGCAAGGTACGAACTGGTCCTGCGCACGCGGGAGGCGGGCATAGCCTCCGACCTGGACCTTCGCCAGGCGCAGAGCCAGGTGGAAGCGGCGCGAGTGGATATCGCAAGGTACACCGGCCAGGTGGCCCTGGACGAGAACGCTCTCAACCTTCTGGCGGGCGCGCCCGTTCCGGCGAATCTGCTGCCCGGCGAACTGGATTCCGACCGGCCGATGAAGGATGTCTCCGCCGGATTGCCCTCCGACGTGCTGCTCCGCCGCCCCGACATCCTCATGGCAGAGCACCGCTTGAAAGCCGCGTACGCCAACATCGGGGTGGCCCGGGCGGCGTTCTTCCCGCGAATCTCCCTGACAGCCGGTGCCGGCTTCCTGAGCAATGACCTGACCGACCTGTACAAGTTCGGCGCCAGAACATGGAACTTCGCCCCGCAGGTGCTGTTGCCTATTTTCGATGCCGGCGCTCGCAAGGCCAATCTTAAAGTTGCCCAGGTGGAGCGGGATACCGCCATCGCTGAATATGAAAAGGCGATCCAATCGGCGTTCCGGGAAGTGAGCGACTCACTTACCCTGCGGATCAGGCTGATGGAACAGCAAAAGGCCCAGCAGGACCTGGTGAATACCCTGGAAGAGACTTACCGTCTTTCGGACGCTCGCTACAAGGCGGGAATCGACAGTTACCTGAGTGTCCTGGTTGCTCAGCGGTCGCTGTACGGGGCCCAGCAGGTGTTGGTCGGCCTCCGTCTGGCGCGTCTGAGTAATCAGGTCACGTTGTACAAGGTGCTGGGCGGCGGGGCGTAATACCGTCGTCGGCGCTGCGCGCTGCTTCCGATCGCGAGTGGGGCAGGTCTCTGGCCGGCCAGGGACCTGCCCCACTTGAAAGTATGCTGCACAGGCCGGGAGGCCTGTGCCACCCCATTCAGTAATACCCGTACTTCCGCGCGAACCAGTTCTTCACCACTTGAGCCAGCACAACGTACGAGATGAGAATGAGCCCAAGCCATCCGAAGTAGGCCAATGGTAACGGACCAAGCTCCAGCGCCCTGCCAAAAGGGGTGAACGGGATGGCCAGGCCGGCAACCATAACCGCCAACGTGAAGAACGTAAGGGGCGCCGAGGCGCGGCTCTCGACGAACGGTATCTTACGTGTCCGGATGATGTGGACGATCAAGGTCTGCGACAACAATCCTTCGACGAACCAGCCCGACTGGAATAGCGTCTGCCCGGCGGGAGTCTTCGCGCCAAAGAAGAACCACATCAGGCAGAATATCGCATAGTCGAAAATGGATGAGATCGGGCCGAGGTACAGCACGAACTTCGCTATTGCGTTCACATCCCACCGGCGAGGCTTCTTCAGGTATTCCTCGTCCACATGGTCGAATGGAATTCCGATCTGCGAGAAGTCGTACAGCAGGTTCTGCACCAGCAATTGCACCGGCAGCATGGGCAGAAACGGCAGCCAGGCGCTTGCGCCCAGCACGCTGAACATGTTCCCGAAGTTCGAACTGGTGCCCATGCGGATGTACTTCAGGATGTTGCCGAACGTGCGCCGCCCCTCGAGCACCCCCTCTTCGAGCACCATCAGGCTCTTCTCGAGCAGGATGATGTCGGCCGATTCCTTGGCGATGTCCACCGCGCTATTAACCGAGATGCCGATGTCGGCTTCGCGCAGGGCCGGGGCGTCGTTAATGCCGTCGCCGAGGAATCCCACCACGCGCCCGCGCGCCTTGAGCGCCTCGATGACTCTGGCTTTCTGTACCGGCGATACTTTTGCGAAAACGGTTGTGCGCTCGGCAATCCCGGCGAGCGCCGCGTCATCCAGACCGTCGATTTCGTGGCCGAGCACGATCCGGCCGGCGTCGATACCCACGTCCGCGCAGATCCGGCTCGTGACGACCTCGTTGTCGCCGGTGAGAATCTTGACCGACACGCCGTGCTCTTGCAGCGCGCGAATGGCTGGCGCGGCGGACTCTTTCGGGGGATCGAGAAACGCCATGAAACCGGCTAGAATCAGTTCCCGCTCGTCCGCCACTGAATAGACGCCCTTGCCGCGCTCGAACTTTCGATATGCGACCGCAATGACCCGAAACCCCTCTTCATTGAGATCGCGGGCCATCTTGAGGGCGCCTTCCCGAAGATCGTCCTGAAGCGGCACGAACTGGCGATTGACGTCCACCAGGCTCGCAATGCGAAGCATCTCCTCCACCGCGCCCTTGGTGACCAGCATTTCCTCACCCAAGGGGGTCTCGACGATCACCGACATGCGCCGCCGGCCGAAGTCGAAAGGGATTTCGTCTACCAGCCGGTAGTCGGTTGCAACCTGCAGCCCTTCGGCAATTTCGGCATGCTGGAGGACGGCCACATCGAGGAGGTTCCTCAATCCGGTCTGATAGTAGCTGTTCAGGTAGGCAAGTTGGAGCACCTTTTCGGAATCGCGGCCCTGGACGTCCAGGTGCCGTTCGAGAATGACGCGATCCTGAGTCAATGTCCCTGTCTTGTCGGAGCAAAGCACGTCCATCGCACCGAAGTTCTGGATGGAATGCAGCCGTTTGACGATCACCTTCTTTCGCGACATGTTCACCGCGCCACGAGCCAGATTTGCCGTCACAATCATCGGCAGCATCTCCGGTGTCAGGCCGACCGCGACGGAAAGTGCGAAAAAGAACGCCTGCGCCCAATCGCCCTTCGTGAACCCGTTGACAAAGAAAACGACCGGGACCATGACCATCGTGAACCGGATCAGCATCCGGCTGACCCGGCTCACCCCACGGTCAAATTCCGTCTCTACCCGCCGGCCGGTCACCTGCCGCGCCAGGGAACCGAGGTACGTTCCCGTTCCGGTTTCCACTACCAGGCCGGTGCCCGTGCCGCTGATCACGTTGGTTCCCATAAAGCAGAGCTTGGGGTGGTCCAACAAACTCAGTGCCTCGGGAGTGTCGCCGTTGGCGAATTTCTCGACTGGGAGCGACTCGCCGGTTAGTGCGGATTGGCTGACAAAGAGGTCCTTGGCGGTAAGCAACCGGAGATCGGCGGGGATCATATCGCCGGCCGACACATGCACGATGTCTCCGGGGACAAGTTCCTCGACGGCGACTTCCGATTTCACGCCGGCGCGCGTGACCGTTGCCGTCGTCTGGACCATCTCCTTGAGTTTTTCGGCTGCCGCGCTCGACCGGTACTCCTGCGTGAACCGCAGTACGGCGCTGATCAGCACCATCGTCGCGATGATTACCGCAGCCTGAAAGTCGCGGGTCAGAGCCGCAACCGCGGCGAGCGCGAGCAACAGCAGGATGAATGCGTTGTTGAAGGCGTGCAGGAGGTGGAACCACCAGCCTTTCGCCTTCTCGTGGACGACCGTGTTGAAGCCGTGTTCGTCAAGCCGCTCGGCCACAGCGTCGGGGCTGAGTCCATCCGGCGTGGCCCCGTATTCTTCGAGCACCCGGTGAATGTCCACGTCCAAGGCCCTCTGCTGAATCCTGACCTGTGACTTGACGTTCCTGTTCTTCCCCTTTTCCACGAGCAGGTTGAGCATTGTGATGCATCTCCTTTCCCGTGGCCGCAATTCGGCGATGAGTTACGCACAATGCGCTTGCCGAATGCGCAGGCGGCTGCCTTCAAGCCGCTGCACAAGCGGAAATCGTGCGAACAATCAAGCTGGAATGAGGGTTGGGCGCGGCGGGCCACCGCGCGACGTCTTCGATCCGCCGCGTGGGGCCAGCCTCATCGCCCTAGAAAACGAGGGTCATGAGGGCCGGATCGGCACACGCGACTGGAGAAAAGGACGCCGGCAGTAAGCCCACCCGCAAGGGCGGCTCATCCCGCTTGGTCATCGAACTACTGCCACCAGCCGTTTCCATATCCGTTGTTTTTGGAGCCCTTTACGCTCCTCTGCCAGAATAAGCCACATCGCCGCTGAGGTCAAGATCAGAGCGCGTTTTCAGGGTTTCCGGGTGTGTGCCCGGCCGGTACAAGGCAGAGGAGGAGGTTTTTCATTTGTTATACCTTCTCGGAATCGGCCCGAACAGTCCCACTGTGAAACATCTTTGGCGCCTGGCTCGTCGGAATAGTTTGTAGAGGCATGCACACGGGAATCCGGTTTCTATCCCTATTCATCATCGCGGGCATTGCGCGCTTGTCTGCGGGAGTTGCGCTCCTGGTAAGTGAGCCATTTGGCAAGTTCGGCTTCTTTAGCCCGACCGGACACGCTTCGATCTACCTGTCGGGCGTGTGCGCCGAGACGCCCACCAGGCTCCGGCTGTGCCAGCCTGGGGAATCGGGAGTGGTGATCAGCCGTTACAACCGGGTTGCGGGACGCGACTGGATTGCCATACCTTTGGTGCCATACCTCTATGCCGTGGAACGGCCGGAGGACGTGCCCGCAACCGCCAGCGCGGAGTCGGTCGCCCGGCTCAGGGATGGCTACCGCCGGGCGCATCTCTTGGCGCTTGTGCCCGACAGCCCGCAGGGAGAGACACCCAAGGGAAACTGGGTTCAACTGGTTGGCGCCGCCTATGATCGCGGCATATATGGCTTTGCTCTCGAAACCACGCGAGAGGATGACGAACGCCTCATCCGGCATCTGAATTCACGGCCCAACATAAAGCAGTTCCATCTCCTCTACCGCAATTGCGCCGATTTTGCGCGCGGTCTCATTAATGTGTACTATCCACGTGCGCTCCGGCGCAGTCTTATCGCGGATGCAGGCATCACGACCCCTAAGCACTTGGGCAAGTCGTTGGTGAAGTACGGCCGCCGCCGGCCAGAACTGAACCTTTCCCATTTCGTGGTACCGCAGGTCCCAGGGCTGCGCCGGAGCACCAAGGTGCGGGGTGTGAATGAATCCCTCGTCCGATCGAAAAAATACCTGGCGCCCCTGCTCCTGGTCCAGCCCTGGTTGGCGGCGACGGCAGGTGTAGCCTACCTGACCGCGGGCCGATTCAATCCTGACGGACACTCCCACGCCGTTTGCGAACCGGCCGGCCTGGATGTATGCACAGCAACCCCACGCTCGGCGACCGCCTCCTCCGAAGAGGCTTCAACGGGCCTACAGGATAGTGTGGACTAAACCCTGGCGGCCATCGGCACGGGTCCTTGAAACCAGACTGCGACCCGCAAGCCGCTCTAATACGCGCAACGGCGAACGTTGCGGATCCTGCATGGCGATAACCGGTAAATAGAAGGTCTGCTCAAACGCAAACTGGCCGGCCATCGCGGCGTGAGACACCCAATCCGTGAAGCACGCCCAGGTGGCGCCAGGCGGAAAGGCAAGTTGCGTCTGGGTCACCTCAGACTGATACCGTGCATCCGCTTTCATCCGGTCATGAATCCCAAGCATGACGTGGTCATATTCGGTTCGCCGCCCCTTGACGACCCTGAGCAGGCCCAGCAGCGGCAACCACCCCGGCATGGGACGCCCGATTTGTGGCAGGAACCTGGCCGCGGCCTGTTCGAACGCTTCTCCCACGCGCCAAACCCGCGGCTTCTGGGGATGTACGTTCGTGAAGACCCGAACAACTCGCAGGCCTTGCAAGGGGCGGGACGGAAACGCGTCCACGTGCAGCCTGGTGTCATCGTGCCGCCAGGATGTGACTCGGCCGGCCACTTCGACGGGACGAAAGCTCGTGAATCCGGGCCGCAGGTGATCCGCGTAGCCCGGACACAGCGCCTTCAGCAGATCACAGGAATGAGCGTAATACCGCTGTAGCATGCCGAGCAATTCTTCGCGCTCGGCTCCCCGGCAACCAGTACCCCGCAGGGCGCCCGAGCCGGGGCGGAAGCTGACGTTCTTCGATTTGCCGTCCAGGCATTCAGGCGACAAGAACCGGCGCTCGGCCCCGGACAGTTCGAATGGGAGGCACGGCGCGTAGAGGAGCTTCCCGGTTTCGAGGGCATCCGCCGCTTTCGCCACGATCTCGGGGCGGAACGGCCCTCGCCAGCAAGTGATATCGAGCGGTTCCAGGACTTCCATATGCTTGAAGTCTAGCCCGGATGCCCGCACTGCTGGACATCGCGGCAGACCGGCGGAATAATACTCAAGAACGGAGGACTCATGTTCGTGAGATTCAAGAAGCGTCACGCGATCGCCATTATTTCGCTCCTGACCACTGCGGCTTGTTTCCACACACCGGCCAGCGCCCAACAGCGCGCCCGCGGCGGACCTGCACCAGACGACAACACGGGCTTCGAAGCCATTTTCGACGGCAAGACCCTGAACAACTGGGATGGAGACCCCACGTTCTGGCGCGCGGAAGACGGCGAGATCATCGGCGAAAGCACTGCCGACAAGGTGGTGAAGGTCAACACCTTCCTGATTTGGAAAGGCGGCACGCTGAAGGATTTCGAACTGAAGGCGGACTTCAAACTCAGCGAGGCCGCCAACAGCGGCATTCAGTACCGCAGCGTGGTTTTGCCGGAAGTTGCGAAATGGGCCATGAAGGGCTATCAGGCCGACATGGACGGCAGCGACACCTACACCGGCCAGTTGTACGAGGAACGCGCGCGCGGATTTCTCGCCATGCGCGGACAGTTCACGAGGATGCTGCCGGGCAAATCGCTCAAGCTCATTGGCTCTCTCGCGGAATCAGCGGCGCTCAAAGCGTTCATCAAGCCTAACGACTGGAACCAGATTCACATCGTGGCGAAGGGGAACACCTTGATCCACTCGGTCAACGGCCGCGTGATGGCGATCTTCATCGACGATGATCCCGAAGCCCGGGCAATGGAAGGCCAGTTAGGCCTGCAACTCCACATGGGCAAGCCCATGAAGAACGAATTCCGGAACATCTACTTGAAGAAGCTACAGTAGTGGATTCAGGATTCAGCGGCCCGGCGCCTGATAGTCGGCGAGTCGCACGACGGTCTGCGTCAAGCCTCCGGCAGGTTGAACTTGTCGCCGGTGTCGTTGACCCACTGCCGCAGGCGATCGAGCAGCTTCTTCCGTTCTCTGCGGTATTTCACGTTGTGCGCGAGGTTCGCCTGCTCGTAAGGATCCTCGTTCAGGTTGAACATGAGGAAAGATACGCGATCGAAGCAGACGTACTTCCACCCGTCGCGCGTCACGATACCGCGCCAGGGCTTGTCGACGCTGTCTCCGTGCATCGTGGGAATGACGCTCTGCAGGTAGGCCGAATCGGGCTCGCCGGCGGGCGCGCGGCCTCGCAGCCGGTACGAAGAGTAGTCGGTTCCCTCCATCCATTCGGGCTTGCCGATTCCGCATAGCCCGAGCGTCGTGGGCGCAATATCGACGTGATTCAGCGGCACGTTGAAGCCGCCATTGCCCCGGCCGCCGTAGCCGTGGAGCGCTTCGCCCCCAATGAGGAACGGAATGCGAATGGACTCTTCGTGCGGCGTCATCTTCAGGAACTGCCCGTTGGAGCCGTGCATGTCGCCGTGGTCGCTAAAAAAGACGATGTGCGTGTTGAACGCGAGCCCCGCCTGGTTGAGCGCTTCGCGCACGCGCCCGAGATTGTGGTCGAGATTTTCGATCTGTGCGTAGTAGCCGGCGAGCGACCGCCGCGTGCGCTCAACAATCGAGGGCACGTTCGGGACGTTGGGACGCAGTTGGATGCGAGCCGGATTGTAATGGCCCATGTACTCCGGCGGCGCCACATATGGATTGTGCGGCGGCTGGGCCGACAACGCCGCGAAGAACGGCCGCCCCTTGCCTACCTTGGCGGCCTCGCCCTGCTCGCGTATGTACTTGATGAGCAGGTCCGTGAGCGCATCGGTTTCGTAGCCGGGAAGGCGGTAGTGGAACGCGTCCTTGCCCTTGCCGCCGTGAACCCAGCAATCGTACTGGCTGTTGTTGTTTTCGTAAGCGATCCAGGTATCGAACTCGCCGCGCCGCTCGGGCGGGATGATATGCATGGCCGCGCGGCCGTCGCGCTCGTGCCAGCCGCCGACGTGCCACTTTCCGAAGTAGGCTGTGCCGTATCCGGCGTCGCGGAAAGCCGCGGCGATGGTGGGCTGGCCTTCCGGCAGCGGGTATTCGTGGCCCGGCACGCATTTGTGTGGATAGCGGCCGGTGAGCAGAGAACCGCGGAACGGGCAGCAGAGCGGGAACCCGCTGACCGCGCCGGTGAAGTTGACCCCTTGCGCTGCGAGCGTGTCGAGATTCGGCGTGTTGGCGTTGGGATCTCCGGCGCAGCCCATCGCCTGCGCGCGGTGCTGATCGCCGAAAAACCAAATGACGTTCGGCTTGCCCGCGGGCGACTGTTGGGCGAAGCCCGTCCCGCTTGCGGCTGCGGACGCAGCCAGCGAGTTGATAAGGAAGCTCCTCCGGTTCACGACTACACCTCCATCATTGCCGCCACCTTGCGGCGAATCGTCTCCGCGGCTTCGGGCACGTGCAGAACGTCGCATTCCGAGCCCAAAATGTGCGGGTGCCCCGTCGCTCTCATCTTCTCGACCAGCTCCCGGGCCATGCTCACCACCTTTTCCAGAGGCATCGCTGAATCCGAGTAGAAGCTGCGGGTCGGGAGATTGCCGAAGAGCACGACCCGCTTCGGCACGAGCGCCGCATCCTCCCAGAGACGGCGCGAACTGCCGAAGCTCAGGATTGCGGGGTCCAGCCGCGTAGCAAACTGTTCGACCATGAAGTCCGAAAGCTCGCCGCAGTCGTGAAAAATCAGGTCCACGCCCGCCGCTTTCAGCTGCTCCTTGAGCCGCAGGTTCGGCTGCATGACGAACCGCTCGAAAATGTCGGACCCGGCCGCAATCTGTTTGGGCGACAGATAGACGGTGTTGGCCGCCGGTTCGCAGATGAGGATCGCCCTGGCGCCCGCGCGCGCCTGCGCGGCCAGCGACCGAGCGACGGTTCTTTCGGCGAGCGCAAGGCAGCGCTCGGCCGCAAGCACTCCGCCGTCATCTTCGGCAGTCATTCCCAAACCCGCCATGGCTATGGGAGTGATCGGGTCGGCCAGCAATTTCGTGGTGAGCGAGAACGGCCCGATTGCCATTCCGACGGGGAACAGATCGGTCTCCTCCGCGATGTAGCGAATGGAATCGATGTTCGCCTGGTTGCGCGCGCTGAACGGCGCCTCCGAGGCGTCTTCGACTTTCGCGATCAAATCGCAGCCGGGCGCCTCGCCGAAATGGAACCCATCGACATCGGACTCCGCTACACCGAGGAGGCGCATCAGGTCGGCCTTTTCCAGCCGCAAGTCCATCAACGGCACCGCGATGGGAGTGCGGTAACGCCCGGCGGCGTCCGCCATCACTGCGCCAAGGCGGCGCCCATCACGCATAATCTCTTCGGGGCCGGCATTCTCGTGCAGGACAAGATCCGTTCCGATCGGCATCCGCACGCCGCGTGCGGCCAGGCTCAGGTAGAACTCTCGTTCCATCCTGAGAGTGTACCGAAGACCGTGGCCCTGTCAAGCCAAATAACGAGGTGACCGAAACGGGGGTTGTTGAGCCACGTAAAAACATGACCGAACGCGCCGGCGTTTTCTCCTCTCGGTAAAGTGAAATCGATTCCCTGGGGAGTCGCGCTC
>JAEZIJ010000064.1 GCA_023436715.1 Acidobacteriota bacterium | reverse complement strand
AAAGCCGGGCTTGGAATCGGCAGACGAATCGCGATCGCATCAAGATCAACTGGAAGTTCGATCGCAGAGCCGCTCGTCGCAAGTTCGGCTACAAAAGGAATCCTTTCACGCGGTCAGAGACCTAGAGCCTTGAACAGCGCCAACCACGACTTCATGCCCCGGTTAGGACTCGCGTACGCGCTGAACGACAAAACCGTATTTCACGCCGGCTACGGAATCTTTTACGGCCCCGGCGGTTATGAGTTCCAGAACGTGAGGCAGACCGGATTCAGCCGGACGACGACGACGAACGCTTCGCTGGACAACGGCCTGACCTACCAGAATCCTCTCTCCAACCCGTTCTCGGGCGGGGTCCTGGAACCGGTTGGCGCCGGACTTGGACTTTTGACCAGTGTCGGCGGCGGTGCCAGTTTCATGGTCACTGACCCCGATTCCCTGTACATACAAAGGTGGAGTCTGGACGTGCAGAGGGAGTTGCCGTGGCGCGTGGTAGTGACCGCCGGTTACGCTGGAAGCCGTCAGACGCATCTGAGCACGACCAGGGATCTGAATGCGCTGTCCAACTCGTATCTGAGCACATTGCCGGTTCGCGACACGGAGAGGATCAATTACCTGACCACCAACATCCCGAACCCCTTCCGTGGGGTCCCGGGCTTTGAGGGAACCAGCCTGGGTTCGAACACTAGCGTCGCCCGCAACCAACTGCTGAGGCGCTTCCCGCAGTTCACCAGCGTCCAGGTTGACACTCAACAGGGATACGGGTGGTACCACGCGCTGAACCTGACGGCCGAGAGGCGCATGGCGAACGGATTTACCGTTCAGGCTTCCTACACGTATTCAAAGGCCATGGAGGCCACGGGCTTCTTGAACGGCGCTGACCCGGTTCCCGCGGAAATGATCGCCTCGGTGGATCGGCCGCACTACCTCGCCCTCAGTTCTATTTACGAGCTGCCCATTGGACGCGGCCGGGCGCTGGCCGGTGGGATTTCCAATCTCGCCAACTTCTTCGTGGGAGGATGGCAGGTTCAGGGAATGTACCGGTTCCAGTCGGGGCCGCCCCTGGGCTTCAGCAACCCGCTCTTCAACGGCTCCTGCGCAGGTTGGAAGGACGTCGCCCTGCCGGCGGGCCAGCGGAGCCACAAGCGCTGGTTCAAGACGGAATGCTTCAATCCCACCTCGAGCCAGCAGCTTTCCTACAACCTGAACACCACACCTTCGAGGTTCTCCTGGCTCCGAGGCGATGCTCTCAGCGTGCTGGATCTCTCCGCGATCAAGAAATTCAGGATCAGAGAGAGACTCGGCCTCGAGTTCAGGCTGGAGGCCATGAACGCAACGAACCGGGTGTGGCTTGGGAGTCCCAACACAAACCCGACAAGTGGTGGCTCTTTTGGCGCCATTACCACTGAACAGAGTGCGCCGCGAAGGGTGTACTGGAGTGGACGTCTGAGCTTCTAGACGTTGCTCATCGCGATCGGGCGCACGTCGTGTGCGCCCGATGAAACTGACGTGCCAGATTGAAAGACCCTTATCCTTGTAGTAGGGCGAAGTACAAATCGTGGACGCTTCGCCCGCGACCCCGCGAGTGGCACGGCGACGTCAACCGTCTTCCGCGCCGGTCTGGCCATGTCCGATTGGCGGATTGGCGTCGCTGCCAGCAGTGAGGTTTTCTTCCGGAGCCGATCGGTGCTCCACGTTGGCGGGGGCCTGTGGGAAGACAGGCATCGTCACAAACATTGATGTGATTTGAGTCTGCGTGTGGGAGGCATTTGAGGCATGGCGGCCTTATCCTTGACGCCGGTGGATTGGATTATCTGTTTGGTTGTGGTCGGTGCGAGCATAGCCTTCGGGCTCTATCTCGCTTTGCGCGGCCGCGCCGGTGAAAGCAGTGCGAACTTCTTCCTGGCGGGACGCCGGCTGACATGGCCCATTGTCGGGGCGTCCCTGTTCGCCACCAACATAGGCGCCGAGCACCTCGTGGGGCTCTCCGGCGATGCCTACCGTTACGGACTCTGCGCGGGCACAGTCGAACTCACCACCTGCATCTGCCTGGGGTTCGCCTCGGCCATCCTCTTTCCCTACTACCTGAAGAACAAGGTGTTCACGATCCCCGAGTTCCTTGAAATGCGGTACAACCGCGCGGCCCGCGTGTTTTTCTCCGCCCTGATGCTGGTCATCTGCATCATGACGAAAATGGCTTTCCATCTCTACGCGGGGGGCCTGGTGCTGCACGGCCTTTTGGGCTGGAACGTGATGTCGGTCGTGGCTCTGGCGGGCGTGGTCGTCGCTATAGTGACAATGGTTGGCGGGTTCACGGCGGTCGCCTACACGGATGCCGTGCAGAGCGCCATCATGATCGCCGGCTGCGGACTGATGCTGTGGATCGGCCTGGGCCGGGTCGGCGGATGGGACGCTCTCGTCCAGGCCGCCCCCGCGGCAATGAGCATAGCCAAGCCGTACGACGACGCGAACTATCCATTCTGGGGAATCGTCATCGGCGCAGTGTTCAGCGGCACCTTTTATTGGGGCATGGACCAGGTCAACGTTCAGCGGGTGCTCGGTGCGCAAGACCTGCGGCAGGCTCGCTGGGGAGCGATGTTCGCCGTTCTTCTGAAACTCTCGCCTGTGTTCATTTTCGCCATCCCGGGAGTCATCGCCCATGTGTTGTTTCCCGGACAAGAAGCCAAGACCACGTTCGTGACTCTCCTGAACGAGCTCTTGCCCACCGGTGCGCGCGGCATCGTTCTGGCGGCGTTGGTAGCCTCCCTGATCTCGTCCAACCTGTCGGTGATGAACTCCGTCTCGACGCTGGTGGTGCGGGACTTCATCGTCCACCTGCGGCCCGAGACGAGCGAACGCGCCCAGGTGTTCTTTGGGCGGATCGCGATCGGCATAGCGGGGATGCTCGGGGTCATGGCCGCTTACCTGTGCTATACGACGCCGGATGGCCTTTACAAGTATCTGCAAACGATTTCGATCTACCTCGTAATGCCTATCACGCCTGCCATTCTGTTTGGCATCATGAGCAAGCGCGTGACGGTGCACGGAGCGATTGTTTCCGTAATCGTTGGCGCACTGCTTGCCATCGTCTTCGTGGTGGATCAGTTGCTCAGTCCGGAAGCCGGCGCCGCGTGGCTGCCATGGCTTCATACCAAGCTCACGCTGAACTACACTTACCGCGGCTTGTGGGGCACGCTTCTGGTTACGGCAATACTGTTCCTGGTATCGGCATTCACGCCGAAACTGCCGGCCGAACGGTTGGCCGGCCTCACCATCGATTGGCGCGGGCGCTGGGAGCGCTGGTGCGGTTTGGCCGATTGGCGGCTTCAACTGGCGCTGCTGAGCGCCGCCACCATCGGAATTTACCGATGGTTGTGGTAATCAGCCGATAGCCGAGAGGCACACGAGAAGCTACTGATATCGCAGTGATGGACCATGCGGAACCGATGACCGGCCTCCGCCCGGAAGGGCAGGCGGGTTCGGGCGCGCCGATTTAGCGCAGCATTCATGGTCAGGAAGCTGCGACCCGCGCTCTTCACGTTGTTTCTGGTTGACATTCGAACAATATTGCTCTATTCTCCGATTTGCTATATCAGTAACGCGGCGGGTGACGGTTTCTTCCACGCTGCGCTCCCGATGTCAGCGGAACACCACAGGAAGGGTGCTAATGAGTTTACCGTCACGGCGTGATTGCCTGAAATCGGCGTTTACAATCATCCCTGCCCTCTCCGCCAGAAGCTACGCGGCCAATGAGAGGATCAATGTCGCCGCGGTGGGCGTCGGAATCATGGGGATAGGGAATATCGGCCGCATGATCAAGTTGCCCATCAACGTCGTAGCGTTGTGCGACGCGGACAGCCGGGATCCCCTCCAGCGGAATCCCCGAAAAGCCTTCAAGGAGTTCCCCACCGGCCTCCGAATCTGGACGGACTTCCGCGAGATGCTCGACAAACAGCGGGATATCGAGGCCGTGTTTGTATCCACGCCCGATCATACCCATGCGGTGATCTCAATGTGGGCGATGCAAATGGGCAAACACGTCGTCTGTGAGAAGCCGCTGGCCCGCACAATCTCCGAACTCCGCGCTCTGGCGGCCGCGGCCAGGAAGTACAAAAAAGTGGCCACGCAGTGCGACATGGAAGGCCATGCCTTTGACGAGTTGCGCAGCATGGTGGAGTGGGTGAAAGCCGGCGTCATCGGCGAGGTCCGGGAGGTCCATATCTGGTCAGGGGAGGGCAGCGACCGGCCCAGAGGCTACCCTGGCAACAAGGCGCGGCTGCCGGTGCCGGCGTATCTGAACTGGGATCTCTGGCTCGGCCCGGTGCGCGAACGCGAGTATCACGCGGGCCTGCATCCGGCAACCTGGCGCGGATGGTGGGATTTCGGCACGGGTATTCTTGGCGACTGGTGCGGGCACCTTTTCGATTGCGCGGTCTGGAGCCTGGATCTGGGCGCCCCTACTTCGATCGAGCCCCAATGGGACGGCAGCGACGTTTCGGAGGTTGCCTGGCAGTCGGCCGTAATCAAGTACCAATTCCCGGCGCGGGGGAAGCTCCCGCCCGTGACGCTCACCTGGTATGACGGCGGCAAGCGGCCGCCGCGGCCCGAGGAACTGGAACCGGGCGAGGAACTTCCTAAAGGTGGCGGTTACCTACTGGTCGGAAGTAAGGGCAAGCTCCTGGCCGTGGGCCGCAAATCGTACCTCGAATCCGATCGCGGATGGCTTTTGCCGAAATCGAGGATGAAGGAATTCCAGCCGCCGCCGAAAACCTTGCCGCGCGTGAAGGACCAGGAACACCTCAACGAGTGGCTCGATGCCATTAAGGGCGGCAAGCCGGCCAGTTGCGCCTTTGACAGCTATGCGAGCCGCATTTTTGAGATCGGGGCGTTAGGGAACGTGGCCGTCCGTACGGGCAAGCCGATCGAATGGGACGCGAAGAATATGCGCGTCAAGGGCGTCCCGGAGGCCGATCGATTCATACAGCACGAGTATCGCAAGGGATGGAAACTCTAGTTCAGTCGATGGAGCAATCATGAAACGAGAACGTGTGTTGATGTTATGCCTGCTCGCCGTAGGGCTGGCATACGGTTATCAGAGGGAAGGGCCGCAACCGCCGGTGGTGGATCCAGGTGGCCCGGCCAAGCCGCCGTCGGATGCCGTGGTGTTGTTCAACGGGCGGGATAATGCCGGTTGGACAAGGCTGGATGGGACGCCGTCGCGCTGCACGGTTGAGGACGGCGTGATGACCTGCAAAACCGGCGCCCTCGATACCAGGAGTACCGAGACATTTCGCAACGCGCAGATCCATTTGGAGTTCGTGGTTCCATACGAACCCAACGAGAAGGGCTATGCGCGCGCGAACAGCGGCATCTTGCTCCAGAACCTGTACGAGATTCAGATTTTGGATAATTACAAGAGCTATACCCCCGCCGACAGTTCCTGCGCCTCGCTTTACAAGCAATCGGGACCGCTGGTGAACGCCTGTCGGCCTCCTGGCGAGTGGCAGAGCTACGACATCATCTATCACGCTCCGAAGTGCAATTCGGACGGGAGCATGCAGGCGCCCGGCAGCCTGACGCTGCTGCACAATGGCGTGCTGGTTCAAGATCGTGTGCCGGTGAACGTCCCGCAATGGGGACGCCGGTGCGTCTCCGACGGCCCCTTAGTGCTTCAGGACCACAGCCGTTACGTTGGCCGGAAGATCCAGGTAGAGGAAGGGCCGATCAACGGGCCCGCGCCACAAACGGACATGAAATTCCGCAACCTCTGGATGCGCCGGCTGGCGGAGTAGCCCACTGTCCTCTCTTCAGAAAGGAGTTTCTACAAATGCTGAATCGACGATCGTTCCTAGCCGGGACCCTGGGAGTTGCCGCGGCCGGGGGCCCGGCTCCGGCTGCCTCCGACCAGTTGGTGGTCGGGTTTATTGGCACCGGCGGCCGCACCAATAGACACCTGTTACCGAACTTCAAGATTCACAACAACGTCCGCATTGCCGCGCTGTGCGACGTGTACAAACCTAACCTGGACCACGCGGCCACCTTGGTGGACGGTAAGGTCGACACTTACGGCGACTACCGGCGGCTACTCGATCGCAAGGACATCGACATCGTGGTGATCGGGACGCCCGACCACTGGCACTGTCCGATGACCATCGATGCTTGCGCGGCGGGCAAAGACGTCTACGTCGAGAAGCCGGTCTCGAATGATATCGACATGTGCGTCAAGGCGGTCGCAGCGGCGCGGAAGCACAAGCGCGTGGTGCAGGTCGGCCTCCAACAGCGCAGCGGCGCGCCGTTCCAGGAGGCCCACAAGGTCTTCCAGAGCGGCGTGATCGGCAAGGTGCGTCATGTCGTCACGGTGATTCCGGGCGGCAGCGCGCCCCGAGGCGGCAGACCGGGCCAAAGGGCGGACGAAGCTTCCGCTCCCCCTCCCGGGCTCGACTGGGAGATGTTCCAGGGGCCTGCGCCGCGCCGGCCTTACAGTTCCTCGCGCCAGAACAACTGGCGCAGCTATTGGGAGTACGGCTGCGGTCCGCTCTCCGACTGGGGCGTGCATCTGCTTGACATAGCGCATTGGTACCTGGGGGTAACCGAACCCTCCCAAAGAGCGGCTGCAGTGTACGGGTGGTTCAACCGGCCGGAGGACGACCGGTTCCCGGATACGACCGACGTCTCCTGGCAGTATCCGAATTTCGTCGCCAACTTCAGCTCGCGGTCGGAAATTGTCGGCACCTATCTGTGGGGCGACGATGGCGTGCTGTTCGTCAACCGGTTCGGCTATAGCGTCCGGCCAGTGACCAGAAACTGGCGCGGAAGCGGAGGAAAGCCGCCGTTTGAAGAGAAAGAAGTTGAGTTGCGCGATGAATTCCCGCCCAGTAAGCCGTCTTTCGAGGGCGATCTGGGCAAGCATATCCGGAACTTCCTGGACTGTGTGAAGAGCCGGCAGCGGCCAGTGGCCGACATCGAGACAGGCGCGGTTTCAACGATTCCCACCCTCATGGGCGGCATGTCCATCCGGAACGGCGGCAAAACCATCGCATGGAACGGCCAGCGCGCCGCCCTGCTGGGGTAGAGCACGTTTTCCAAATCGGGCTATTCGCTGCAAGGGCCGGCGACGAAACGCCGCCGGCCCCTGATGAACAACCGCTCCCCCGCCTGGCGGGAATCTTTGAACTAAAGGTACTGGATTTCCGCGTCTTTCACGTACCTGCTCTCGAGCAGCGCGGCGATCTTCTTGACGATATTGCGGCGCAGGTCGAGCTCGATGGGCACGTTCGGGTCCTGGTGCGCCTGGTTGATGCGGGTGCCGACTACAAAGCGGATGACATCGCTGTCGAGGAGACGCGAAAGGAGTTCCGTGGCGGCGTTGCGCTCCAGCAGGTCGGGATTCGCACCTGATTCGAGCAGGCTCGCAACGCGGCCGAGTGTCAGAGTTCCCTCGGTCACGAGATCAACCCCTTCCATCGATGCCGCGGGGGGAATTTCGTGGTCGAGCTTTTCTCCGAGGCGGACGCGCACAGGCCGGTTCAGCAGGCGCGAAACGATGTTGGCGGTCGTGCCGCCGCAAATCGCCTTGACGCCCCGGAACGTCTCCACCATCTGCGCGATTTCCTGATCGCGCACGGGAAAGAACGGCGGCCCGGTCACCACCAGCATGCGGCGTGGTTCCCGAAAGTGAAGAACGCCGCACGTGATATCGTCCTTCGGCTCGCCGCCGTCAATTTCTTGCGCCCGCGCGACGAGATCCGAGGCGAGCTGGCGCGCGGAGATATCCGGCTCCCTCCCGACCAGGTCCACGACGAAGGCGCCCACGTTCTCACAGCCCCAGCCGAGCGGAGTCAGGAACTCGCCCATGCCGGCCTGCGCCACGCCGTCCGAGAAGAAGATGACGCGGTCCCCGGGCTCCATCTCGACCTCCGAATAGCGGAGCTTACGGTCGTTCCATTTCCGCAGTGCGACTGTCGAAGCCGGCGGAAAGACTGCGGCGTTGTCCCTCAGCAGAATGTAATGAGGGTTGTCGTATTCGATGATACGCGCGTGCCCCGCGCCGTCCATGTCGACAATCGTGAAAGTCGAGTAGCTGATCTTGCGGACGCTGCAAATGGGCAGCGTATCCATGATGGTTTCGGCGGATTGCTTGATGTCACTGAAGCGGGCGGTGTACCGCATCGCCATTGTCGCGGTGAGCGTGGCCAGAACACTCGCTTTGATGCCGCTGCCCAGGCCGTCGGAAAGGACCGCGAGCGTCCGGTCCTCTTCCCGGATTTTCTGGCAAAGAAACACGTCTCCGGAGACGAACTGCCCTCGCTTGGCGGCTTGACAGGAGTCCACATCGACGAAACAACGGTGCTTGTGTGGCATACCTCAGCCGTCCGACTCCAATCCGCCCGGAGTGAACGACCGCACGATATCGTTCAGGGCCATCTCCGATTCGGCCGCGTTTTCTCCGATCAGGTAAGCGATCTGCTGCACCGTGAGCAGGTTCTTCTGAATCACTTCGCGCGCCCGCCGGATGATCTGCTCTTTCTCGACCGCCGGCTGGGTGGCGTCACGGAAGATCCCGCCGATCAGGGAGTCTTTTTCGATCTCGAATACCGAGGCGTTGAACACCCTCCCCCGCACACGGATTTCGCGGTCGAGGATCTCCTCGCCCGCGGCCAGTACTTTCCGGAACAGGCCGTAGAACGGCACGAGAGCCGCGAGGTCCGTGCCGGCGAGCGAATCCGCACTCTCTCCATCGCCGGCGAAGAATTCCGCGAATCGCGGGTTGCACTCCACCACGTGCAGCGCCTCATCCGCGATGACGATGGCCGAAGGCATTCTCTGCATCAGCACGTGCGTCTTCTTCTGAGCGAGTTTCCTCATGTAGCTGACGCACATCTGCCGCTCGGCGCGGCGAATGGCCAAGGCGCGGGCGAACTCGCGGCAGGAATCATAGCCGCAGCCGCCGCAATTCAGTTCATCCTCCGCGGCCAGCTTGCCGACGGACCGGAGCGCTTCGCGAACCTGGTGCTCGGAGCAGTCGAACTCGGGCACCGCGTGCGGCGCATACGCTTTCCCGATCTCTACCAGCGGTCCGCGCGCCGCCGGTACCGCGTTGGCGGCGCGGATGACGCGCCGGTATTTCGCCGCGGTGCCGCCGCGTCGTGACTTCGGGCCGTTCACGCAGCCACCGTCGCAGGCAAGCAACTCCAAAAATGCGCTCGCCGCTTCGCCCGGTTCGTCCAGCCCGTCGATGGCGCGCTCGACGCCGGCGAATCCGGAGAACGACATGAAGTCCGTGTCCGGGCAGGCCGGCTGGATTCCGGCGATCATGCCGCCCTCGATCGGGTACAGCGCGCCTTCGCGCGCGGCGCGTGGGATGAACCGGTCGGCTTCGCCCGGCTCCATCTCCTGCGGAGAGATGCCGGAATCCTTCATCCAGGCGCGGAGATCCGCGAAGGTCAGTGCCGCGTCCAGCAGTTCCGGGTGCAAGTCCGATTCCCGCTTCTTGGCGATGCAGGGCCCGATGAACACAACGCGCGTGTCCTCGCCGAGTTCGCGCCTGAGCAGTTTCGCATGCGCCAGGGCGGGTGAGAGCAGCGGGATGAGGGAGCCGACTGCCTCGGGCCGGTACTTCTCGACATACTCCACAACAACGGGGCAGGCGGTGGAGAGGCACGTCCGGTCCGGATTCTCCTGAATCAGGCGAGCGGCATGCGCCGAGACCTGCTCCGCCCCCAGCGCCGTTTCCGATACACCGTAGAATCCAAGCTTCCTGAGCGCGGCGATCAGCTTCGCTTCGGGCACCTCCGGGAAATCGCTGACCCAGCTCGGCGCAAGGGAAACCACGGTCTTGGGGAATTGCGCCAGCAGCGAGCGCACGCGCGGGCGGTCGTAGCGAACCTTCTTGGCGCCGTGCGGGCACAGTTCCACGCAGCGGCCGCAGTAAATACAGAGCTCCGCGATGATCGAGGCGTAACCCGACTCGACTTTGATGGCCTTCACCGGGCACTCGCGGATGCACTTGTAGCAGTCCTGGCATTGCGTGGGTTCGGTGTAGATGGGATCGAGGGAGGTCAACGGCGGCGCCCTCCTTTCAGTTCCGAATCGAGCAGCGCCTTGACTCCTTCCGGCGTGATGCCGCGGAACACGCATCCATTGATGCGGAGGCTCGGCCCCTCGCTGCACTGGTCTTCACAAAGGTGGCCCGTGACACGAACGGTCGCCGCGAGCCCCTCGTTGGCGAGGTAGTCGCGGATCGCGCGTAAGTTCTCCGGATTGCCTCTCGAGAAGCAGGAGCTGCCCATGCAGATTTCGATTGTCGCCGCAACGTCGCTCATCGTGTTGCTCCGCTCCTTACTCGTCCGCCATGACCGGCGCCAACCCGCCGCCCGAGCGAGCGGATGCGGTTGCGAAGACAGTGACTGCAATCGGCCGGTGTCTCGCCGATGCATGCCTTGTTTGGGTAGATTTCGTAATGGTGGCGGTACCGCGGCGGCGTCAGGTTCGGCATCACGACGTTCGCCCCACGTTGCAAGCCGAGTTCGCGTCCCCTCTCGAGATTGATCGTCGCCAGCGCCGACGTGCTCGGGATGTTGGCTTGAGGACAGGCGAGCCGCGCCAGTGCCACCGACTTGTAGACCATCTCCTCGGTGTTCGGAACCTGCTCCGATGGCGGAAGTCCCGGCGAAAGCCGGCCGCTCGCGAGGCGCGTGGATGGGTGCGGGATGTACGGCCCGATCCCGATCATGTCCAGATCCAGTTCGCGAAACAGTTCGATATCGCGCGCCAGGCTGTCGTAGCTCTGCCCGGGAATCCCGACCATCACTCCGCTGCCCGCCTCATAGCCGAGAGCCTGAAGGCGGCGAAGGATCTCAATCCGGCTGCGTCCCGTTCGCGTGCCGTGCGGAGGATGGATTCTCTCGAAGAGAACGGGGTCCGAGGTCTCGAAGCGGAGCAGATAGCGGTCCGCGCCTGCGCGCCGCCACAGTTCCAGGTCGGTATCGGGACGCTCTCCCATGCTCAGCGTCACTGCCAGATCCGCCTCGCTTTTGATCTGCCGCACAACCTGCGCCAGCCATTCGCCGGTGATTCCGTAGTCCTCGCCCGCCTGCAGCACGACCGTGCCGTAACCGAGGCCCTTCGCCGTGCGGGCGCACTCCAGGATCTCCGCCTGCGTCATCCGGTAGCGGACCAGACTCCTGTTCCCCGCGTTGATGCCGCAGTACGCGCACTGCCGCACGCAATGGTTCGAAATCTCGATGAGGCCGCGCAGATGAACCTCATCGCCCACATGGCCGTTCCGGATCCGGTCGGCCCGCCGGTAGAGCACGTCGAGCTGCGCGGGGTCGTCTTCCCGCAGCCAGCGGAGGATCTCTTCCCTAACCACGGCGGCTCCGGTATGCATCGAGCGCCGCCGGAAACGGCTCCAGCGCGCGCTCGAAAATGCCAAGCGAATATGCGATCGCCAGTCCGTAGTTGGTAATCGGGACGCCTGCTTCGCGGCAGCGCGCGATGCGGCTCAGCATTTCCCTGCGGTTCCACATGCACGCGCCGCAGTGTACGACGAGGCTGTATGGCGAAAGGTCCTCCGGGAAATCGCGACCCTGGCAGTGGACGAATTCGACGCGTGCGCCGGTGTACTGCGTGATCCAGCGCGGGATTTTGACGCGGCCTATGTCCTCCCCGATCGGATGGTGAGAACACGCCTCGGCGATCAGGACGCGGTCGCCGTCCTTCAGACCGTCCACCGCTGCCGCGCCGATTGTTTGCTCAACCAGGTCGCCTTTCAGGCGCGCGAACAGGATGGAGAAACTCGTCATGCGAACATCCGTGGGCACGTCGCCCGCGACTTTGAGGAACGCCTGCGAGTCCGTCACAACCAGTTTGGGCGGCCTGCGCAGGCTTTGGAGCGCGATTCCCAGTTCGCGCTCCTTCACCACGAGTGCAAGGGAATCGTGATCCAGCAAGTCGCGAATGGCCTGCGCCTGGGGCAGTATGAGCCGGCCCTTCGGGGCTTCCTTGTCCACGGGAACCACCAGGACGGCGAGCTCTCCCGGGCCGACGAGATCATTCAGGATCGTCTGCTCGCGCGCATGGCCCTCCGGAGCGGCCTCGACGATGGCCTTCCGCAGTTCGGCAATTCCCGCTCCCGTTGCCGCCGAGGCCGCGACTTGACGCACTCCGGCTGCAAGCCCGGGCGCAGGCCCGAGGTCCACCTTATTGAATACCGCGATAGCCGGTACGCCACGGCGGCCGAATTCGGCGAGCAGCGCCTTCTCGAATGCGCCCCACTCGCCGCCTGTTGTGACGATGATTCCGATGTCGGTGCGGTCCAGCACCTTTCGCGTCTTCTCGACGCGCAGTTCGCCGAGCGCACCCTCGTCGTCGATGCCCGCTGTGTCGATGAAGACCACCGGGCCGAGCGGCTGCAGTTCCATCGGCTTCTCGACGGGATCCGTAGTGGTACCCGGCGTACCCGAAACCACGGCGACATCCTGGCGCACGATTGCATTGAGCAGGCTCGATTTGCCCACATTACGCCGCCCGAATATCCCGATGTGGATACGGAAGCTCTTCGGGGTTGTCATACGAAAACGTCCCGCTTGCCGCCTTTCACTTCCTCGATCTGCCGGCGCGAGATCAAGCGCTGGCCCTCGTCCATATTGTCAAGCTTGATCCGGATAAGCCGCTCGCCGGCTGCTCGGGTTTGTGGAGACGCGTAGTCGAGCAGGTATTCCTGGAAGGTCGACATCGCGTTCGGGTCGCAGTGATACTTGATCTCGCCGGGCCTGGCCAGGTCCATGAAGTCCCGCCCGGTGCGGCCGAGGCGGTAGCAGGCCGTGCAGAATGACGGCAGGAAACCCATTTCGCTGATGTCGAGAATCACCTCATCCATCGAGCGATGGTCGCCCAACTGGAACTGCCCGGCCGTGCTGCCCTGCGGGTCTTGGGAGTAGCCGCCCGGATCGCAGCGGCTTCCCGCGGAGATCTGGGAAATCCCGAGCCGCAAAGTCTCGCGCCGGATCGCCGGGCTCTCTCGCGTGGACATAACCATCCCGGTGTAGGGCACCGCGAGCCGGAGGATGGCGATGATCTTCAGGAAGTCCGCGTCGCTCACCAGGTAGGGAGAGGTCTCAGCGAGCGGCGCTCCCGCCGCCGGCTCCAGGCGCGGCACGGAAATGGTGTGCGGTCCGACGCCGAACTGCTCTTCCAGCGAACGGATGTGCTGCATGAGCGCCAGGAGTTCGAATCGCCAGTCGTAAAGCCCGAACAGCGGACCGATTCCCACATCGTCGATTCCTGCTTCCATCGCGCGGTGCATGGCCCAAAGCCGCCAGTCGTAGTTCGATTTTGGACCCCGCGGATGCACGCGCGCATAGGTCTCGCGATGATATGTCTCCTGAAAAATCTGGTACGTCCCGATATCGGCCCCCTTCAGCCGGCCAAACTCTTCGAGAGAAAGGGGAGCGATGTTAACGTTCACCCGCCGCACTTCGCCCTGGCCGGCCCTGGTCGCGTAGATGCTCTCGATGCACTCGAGGATGTAGTCGAACCCTCTTGGACCGGGATACGCTTCGCCGGCCACCAGCAGAATCCGCTTGTGGCCCATACCGATGATGGCCCGGACCTCCTCGGCGATTTCTTGTTGGCTGAGCGCCCTGCGCGTCACCGTTGTGTTTCCGGCCGAAAACGCGCAGTACAGGCACTGGTTCCGGCAGTAGTTGGAAACGTACAGAGGCGCGAAGAGCACCAGCCGGCTGCCGTAGATCTCCTCCTTCACCCACCGCGCCGTGGCGAATATCTCCTGCAGCAACTCAGGGTCGTCCACGGCCGTGAGCAACGCTACGTCCGAAAATGTGAGCCCCTTCAGTTCGCGTGCGCGAGCCAGCAACTCGCGCACCTGCCGGGCATCGGGGGCAGAGCTGCCCTCGAGCGCCGCGCCTATCGTTTGTTCGTCAATGATTGCCGTTTCCGCCGCTACCATCTGTCCCTCCAATAGGAACAAGCTCCGTCTCCCGCGACCGCTCGAACGCCTGCTCCAGCGCCTCACGGGCGGCTTCGAGCGTGCACCGCTCGATCCGCTCGCCGTCAACCGTAACCGTCGGACCGCGGTCGCACTGCTCAAAACAGAACGACGCACGGATGTCGACCGAGTTCTCGAACCCTTCCTCCTCCGCTTCGTGAATCAGGCCGCGCAGAACCTGTTCGGATCCGCGCAGGAAGCAGCTCGTTCCCAGGCAGACCGTCACCGGAATCCTCTTGGCGCCCGAGCCGCTCAGAACCGGCAGGGGCTCGGAAGTCAGCCTCCGCCGGCTTTGATAATCCGTGTGCAGCAGTTCGTGCGCCTTGCCTTTCCCCGGTTCGCCGAGAAACTTCGTGTAACACTCCGTGATGAAGACGTTGTCCTGGCTCTTGTGGAGTTGAAGGTTCTTGTCGATGTGGTACAGCCCGCGCGCCCGCATGCCGCGAGTCTTCCCGTCGTACGTCGAGAGCGGTTGGCCCGCGCCGCCGACGCACCCGCCCGGGCACGCCATGACTTCCACCAGGTCGTACGGGCAATTGCCCTCTCTGACCTGTTCGGCGACCGCGCGCGCGTTGCGCAACCCGTGCACGATCGCGAGCCGGATTTTCCGACCATTCAACTCAACCGACGCCTCGCGCAAACCCGATTCGCCACGAACCTCCTCGAAGTCCAGTTTCGCGGGGGGCTTGCCGGTGATCTTCTCGGCTGCGTACCGCAACACGGCTTCGGTCACCCCGCCGGAGTTGCCGAACAGAACGCCCGCTCCGGTTGTGAAACCGAACGGCATATCGAACGACTCCGGCTCCAGGTCATTGAAGCGGATGCCGGCCGATAGAATCATCCGCGCGAGTTCGACGGTGGTCAGCACATTATCCACGTCCCGGACTCCAGCCGAAGAGAACTCCGGCCGCCGCGCTTCGGACTTCTTCGCCGTGCATGGCATCACGGAGACGACGACAAGGTCTTCGCGCTTGATCCCCAACGACGGCGGAACAACTTCCTTGAGCAGCGACCCCATCATCTGCTGCGGCGAACGGCACGTGGACAGATTTTCGAGCAACTCGGGGAAGTAGAGCTCCGCGAATTTTACCCAGCCCGGACAGCAGGACGTGAACTGCGGAAGGCGGCGGCCGGACGCCTTGCGCTCGAGAAACTCCGTCCCTTCTTCGATCACCGTGAGGTCGGCCGCAAACGAGGTGTCGTAGACCTTGTCGAACCCCAGCCGCCGCAACGCCGCGACCATCTGGCCCGAAGACACCGCACCGGGATCCAGGC
This sequence comes from Acidobacteriota bacterium, assembly GCA_023436715.1. Lineage (GTDB taxonomy): Bacteria > Acidobacteriota > Terriglobia > Bryobacterales > Bryobacteraceae > Fen-330. Next base: position 42,042 of record JAEZIJ010000064.1, on the reverse strand, counting down.
CGAAGCACTCGCCGATTGCCACCCGCACCGCCGGGGCGATTTGCGCGACCACGCGCTTTTTCGGATCGTGAAGCGCCGACCAAACCTCGTCCAGCTCAGGGCGGGGGGCCAGGGCGCCCGTCGGGCAAACGCTGGCGCACTGGCCGCAATTCACGCACTCCACTTCGCCGAGTCCCTTGCCAAACGCGGGCAGCACGGCGGCATCGTGGCCGCGGTACGCGAAGTCGATCGCGCCTACGGACTGGATCTCCGAACAGACGCGAACACAGTCTCCGCAGAGCACGCACTTGTTCTGATCGCGAATCAGCGAGAGCGACGACTGGTCGATCGGCACCGGCGAGTGCACACTCTGGAAACGCACTTTCTGAATGCCCAGCCGCCTCGCCAGATTCTGCAACTGGCAGTTGCTGCTTCGAATGCAGGTCGGGCAGCTCTGATCGTGGTTCGCGAGCAGCAGTTCTACCGCGATCTTGCGGATTTCGCGGATCTCCTCCGTCATCGTGCGGATTCGCAGCCCATTCTCGGGAGGCGTGGAGCACGCGCCCTGAATGCCGCGGCCTTCCACTTCGACCAGGCAGAGCCGGCAGGCGCCGTAAACGCTCAGCTCGGAGTGATAGCAGAACGTGGGCAGGTCGATTCCGGCCTTGCGGATCAGCTCGAGCAGGTTGCGCTCGCCATCGATAGTCACCGGGCGTCCGTCGATTGTGACCTTCTGAACTGGCGTCATTACGCTATTCCCTCTACCGCGCCGAGATTGCACACTTTCGCGCAGGCGCCGCACTTGATGCAGAGCTCCTGGTTGATTTTGTGCGGCTTCTTCTTTTCGCCCGTGATGGCGCCGGCGGCGCAGGCCTTAATGCAGAGGCCGCAACCCTTGCACTTCTCCTGGTTGATTTCGGGGGAGAGCAGTGCTTTGCAGTGTCCCGTCCGGCAGCGCTTCTGGAAAACGTGCTCGTCGTACTCTTCGCGGAAGTAGCGCATCGTCGAGAGCACGGGATTCGGGGCGGTCTTGCCCAGCCCGCACAGTGAGCCTATCTGCACCGCTTTGCCGAGTTTCTGGAGCAGTTCGAGGGTCTCGGCCGTGCCGCGCCCCTCGATGATGTCGTCGAGCAGTTTCAGAAGCTGGCGCGTGCCCTCGCGGCACAGCACGCACTTGCCGCAGGACTCGCGCTGCGTGAACTCCATGAAAAACCGCGCGATCCCCACCATGCAGGTGTTCTGGTTCATCACCACCAGGCCACCGGAACCGATCATCGCGCCCACCTTGCGGAGCGAATCGAATTCAAGTGCGAGGTCGAGGTGATCGGCCGTCAGGCAGCCCCCGGAAGGTCCGCCGATCTGAACTGCCTTGAACGCGTTCCTGTTGATCTTCCCCTTGGCGTCGGTCACGCCGCCGCCGATCTTCATGACGATCTCGCGCAGCGTGGTTCCAAAGGGAACTTCGATGAGTCCGGTGTTGGCCACGTGGCCCGTAAGCGCGAACGTCTTGGTGCCCGGTGAGCTCTCGGTTCCCAGAGCGCGGTACGCCGCGGGACCGTCCAGGATGATGCGGCTGATCTGCGCCAGCGTCTCGACGTTGTTGATGATCGTCGGCCGTCCGCGCAGGCCGGATTGCGCGGGGAAAGGCGGCTTCGGCGCCGGCATCCCTCGCGAGCCTTCTATCGAGGCGATCATCGCCGTCTCCTCCCCGCAGACGAACGCCCCCGCCCCCTCCATAACCTCGCAGCGCATGCGCTGCCCGCTGCCAAAGACGTTGTCGCCGAGAATGCCGCGCGCTTCCGCATCTTCGACGGCCTGCCGCATCCGCTTCACCGCCAGCGGATACTCAGCCCGAATATACAAGTACCCTTTGTCGGCTCCGATGGCCCGCGCCGCAATCATGAGTCCCTCGATGACGCTGTGCGGGTTGCCTTCCATCACGCTGCGGTCCATAAACGCGCCGGGGTCGCCCTCGTCGCCGTTGCAGATGACGTACTTCTTCGGGCCCGGCTGGACGCGCGCGGCTTCCCACTTACGGCCCGTCGGAAATCCGCCGCCGCCGCGTCCGCGGAGTCCGCTCTCGAGCACCGTCCTCGAGACCGCCTCCGGATTCATCTCCGCATAGGCTTTGCGCGCAGCCTGATAGCCACCGTCCGCGAGGTACTCGTCGATGCTCTCCGGATCGAGATGGCCGCACCCTTTCAGTACGTAGCGCGTCTGCCGCTGGTAAAACGGGATGTCGTCAGTCCCTTTGCACGTCTTCCGCGTTGACGGATCCACATACAGAAGACGCTCAATCACCTCGCCGCGCCCCAGCGTCTTCTCGATGATCTCGGGGACGTCCTCCGCTTTCACGCGTGTATAAAGGATGTTGTGCGGCAGGATCGTCACGAGGGGACCCATCTGGCAGAACCCTTGGCAGCCGCTCTTTCCGACGCGCACGTGCGCGGAGCAGCCGTCCGTGTCCATCGAGAGATCCGCGCTCCTGCCCGCCGTTGCCAGCCCCTGCTGAAAGGTCGCGAACACCTTCCACGCTCCACTCGCCGCGCAGCCGGTGCCGGCGCAGATCCTGATGTCTCCCGGCAGGATCCGGGCCGCGGAGCCGTCCACAACGGTGTGAGTCTGCTCCATTACGCTTTCTCCGCCTTCGCGATCCGCTCGACGACTTCGAGGGCCTTCTCGGGCGTCATGAGTCCGTGTACCTCGTCGTCAACCACCATCACCGGAGCCAGACCGCACGCCCCGAGACATGCCACCAGCTCGACCGTGAAAAGCAGGTCCTCGGTCGTGTTGCGTTTTTCGTCCAGCTTCAGCTTCTCGCGCAGCGCGTCGAGGATCGGAATCGAGGCCTTCACGTGGCACGCCGTGCCGTCGCAGAGCCGGAGGATGTGCTTCCCCCTCGGCTTCAGCGCGAAGTGCGTGTAGAAACTCGCGACACCGAAGACGCGCGCCGCCGGCACGCCGAGCGAGGTCGCGACAAACGTCAGGACCTCCTCCGGCAGATAGCGGTACTCCTCCTGGACCGCCTGCAGGATCGGAATCAGCCGTGACGGCTGATGCGAGTAGCGGGCTAGAATCGAGCAGACCCTCACGAACTTATCGGAAGACCGTTCAGCGGTCTTGGCCGCCGTCGGCGTCTGGCAGGCTGCCATTCTCGGTAGTTCCCCTTTCGGCTTCCGCCCTGAGGCGCTGGTCGAGTCTGTACGACAGCGCGGCAAGGGAGGACTCCAGGTTTTCGTTTTGCACCACTACGTTTCCCGGCACGCGCAGAGCCACCGGAGCGAAATTCCAGATTGCGCGGATGCCGCCTTCGACCATCAGGTGCGCTACGCTCTGCGCCTGCGCCGCCGGCACGGTCACGATCCCGACGTGGACGCGCATGCGGCGCGCTAGATCGGGCAGTTTCGCCAGCGACAGGACGTGCTTGCCGCACAACTGCGTCCCGATCTTCCGCGGATCGATATCGAAAGCGGCGATGATGTTTAGCCCAAGCGGCTTGAAGCCGCCGTAGCCAAGCAGGACGGCGCCGAGGTTGCCCGCGCCGGCCAGGAACGCGTCGCGGGTGTTGTTCCAGCCGAGCAGCCTCTCGACGCCCTGGATCAACTCGGAAACCGAGTAGCCGACGTTTGGCTTGCCGGCGACACGCACGCAGGCGAGATCTTTGCGGACCTGTGTGGGATCAAGTCCTAGTTCCGCTCCGATCTGGGTGCAGGAAACCGAGTAGACCGCGTTCTGCGCGAGCCCGGTCAGAAACTGGTGGTAGCGCGGCAGGCGCCTGAGCGTCGGCTCCGGGATGTCAACGAAGCCTTCCATTGCGAATCCTCCAGGTTCGAGAAAAACATCTCTATTCTCTTCGATTAGGTGAATATCCACCAAACCGGGATACGTGGCGAAAATCTGAACCCTGACTAGAGGGACCGCCGTGCGTAGGATCCCCTAACTGAGGATCTTAGATCGAGATTTTTTTCTCTATCCAATTCTAGACTAGAAGGTCCGATTCTGTCAAGCCGTTTGGATCTTGTCTTGCCGTCTCTACATCGACGACTTCGGTCAAGACGCGCAGATCATGCTTCGAGTGTGTATCGCCGAAGCAGGTCGAGTTGCGCGGGGTTGAGAAGCTTTCGCGCTCCCGGTCCTTCGAGGGGACGCGGGCGTAGATGAGGGCGTGAAGAGAGATCGTATAAAAGGTGGCTGGCCGCGGTCCGGCGGGCTTGACCATCTGAAGCTCCCGAACGGTTCGGTCGCGGCCCGAAGGGAACGGCCTCCGGCCATTGCTAACCCTGTGCGCTGCTTGAGATGCGGTAGCGCGTGCAAACGGAGCCTGGGTTCCGCCGCGACCGCTGCGCAGGCGGGTTCAGCGCTACCGAATCTGTAATACCAACGTGTTGGTGGCCCTCCCATCTACCGTTACGGTCAGCTCTAGTTCACCGCGGCCAGCCAGTGACCGGGGAAGCTTCAAGTTGATCTGATCCAGGGCGGGTAGCGTTGGCTGCGGGCCGGCCCAGGCAATCTCCGCTTCGACCCCGCCGATTACCGCTGCCATCGTTTTGTAGTTCCGGAAACCCGTCCCGTACAGCACCACGAACAGCTGGTCCGTCGGTGCGCCGAGATCGATCGGCTCGCTTTCGCAGCTCCCCGTCGCTGCGCCGCATCGTGCCAGCGCGCTCGAGAACACCGTCTGCCCGGCTGCGTTCACCCGCAACACCTGGCCGGCTGGTGCGCCGCGGCCGTTCATGTTCGCCGAGAACAGTCCGGGCGCAACCGCGGCCACTTCCAATGCCAGGGTCGCTGTCACGCCTTCCGCGCCCGTATACCGCAGCACCGCCGCCCCCGGCGCCATTCCTTCCGGAGCAATGAAATTCACCTGCGCGGCCGAGCTGTAGAGAACGCTTGCCACGCGCTCCACGCCCGCACTGTCGGTGATCGCCAGCGTGCCCGCACCGAGCCCGGACCCGAAGACCGTGAACAGCGCACCGCTCGTCAGCATGCCCGGCCGGAACGACGCCGAATCCGCCACCGCCTCCAGCTTCGGCCCCGCCGCAGCCGCGAACGTTGCAATCACCGACCGCGGCCCGGTCATCACGGCACTCGATCCCTCGATGCCGCTATAGCCCACGAATTCATACCCCGCGTTCGGACGCGCCGCGAGCGCCACAGTAGTCCCTGCATCGTAGAACCCGGTCCCCGGAACAACCGTGCCGGCCTCCGGGTCCGGCTTCACGTTCACCCTGAGCTCGAATTGCAGAACGAAGCTGGCCGTATAGCTGGCATCAGCCGCCGCTGCGGTGATTGTGTGCTCCCGCGCGCCGCCGTCCGACCAACTCGCGAACCGGTATCCCGATCCCGGCATCTGAGACTGGAACGGGAGCACGGCGATGCGGTGCGTTGTGCCCGGTTCCCAGATAAACGCAGACCCTCCGAGCACCGATCTGTCGTCGATCCAAACGGCCAGGCCCTGCCCGGCCAGTATCTCGGTGCGGTACCCGGCCACGAACGACTGCGCGACGTCGGGCGCCGGCTCCCATGTGCCTCCGCCGCCCTGCGAGGCGCGCACGGTGATCCGGCCCGGCCCCGTGATCGTGAGCATGCTGCCGCTGACTGTGGCCGGTCCGGCGGCGACCGTATAGCTCACCGGAAGGCCGGAGGACGCAGTTGCGCCTAGCGGCACCGGAGTGTCCCTATACCAGCGGTCCGCAATCGGCGGGAACCAGATCGACTGGCCCCTCTCGCTCACCGCCAGCGTCACGCTGGCGACGGTGTTGGTGTAGTTTGCTGTGTCACTGGGTGTGAAGGTCACGCTCAAGGTGTGGATCCCGGTCGCCAACTCCGTGCCGGCAGCCGGCGAGTAGACGAAGGTGCCCGCCGCGTTGGCGGTCGCGTTGAACTGAGCGGGCCCCAGAGGCGTCCCTGGAGCGATCGGCGCCGGCGTGGGCCAAGTGATGGCCGGGGTCGCTTTGTTCACTATCTGCGTGACGGAGGCGGTCGCGCTGTTGTAGTTCGCCGAATCGGCGGGCGTGAAAGTCGCGCTCAGGGTATTGCTACCTGCGGGCAACGTCGTGCCGCCAGCCGGCGAGTAGATGAATGTGCCGTGTACGCTGGCGGTGGCGTTCAACTGTGTCGGCCCGAGGACTGTGCCATAGGTGATCGCTGCTGGAGTTGACCAGGTGACGCTTGGGGTCGCCTTGTCCACCAGCACCGTTACAGACGCGCCGGCGCTGCTGTAGTTATCCGCGTCCGTGGGCGTGAACGTCACGCTGAGGATGTTGTTGCCGGCCGGCAGGACCGTGCCCGCGCTGGGCGAGTACACGTACGAGCCAGGCATGCCAGCGTCCGCATGCAACTGCGTCGCGCTCAGCGCCGTGCCGTAGGTGATTGCTGCCGGCGCTGCCCACGTCACCGTCGGGGTCGCCTTGTTAACCACCAAAATGACCGACGCGTTTGCGTTCGCGTAGCTGCTTGTGTCCGTCGGCGTGAACGTCACGTTGAGGGTGTGGCTGCCGGCCGGCAGGACTGTGCCGGCGGCCGGCGAGTACGCGAAGGAACCGGGCACGCCCGTCGTGGCGTTCAACTGCGCGGCGCTCAAGGCCGTGCCGTAGGTGATTGCCGCCGGAGTTGCCCAGGTGATGGCCGGCGTGGCCTTGTTGACCACCAGTGTCACGGACGCAGTGGCGCCATTGTAGTTAGCCGTGTCCGTGGGGGTGAACGTTACGTTGAGCGTGTGGCTGCCGATTGAGAGCACCGTGCCCGCTGAAGGTGAGTACACGAAGGATCCTGGCGCGTCGGTCGTGGCATTCAACTGCGTGGCGCTCAAGGCCGTGCCATAGGTGATTGTCGCCGGAGTTGCCCAGCTGATGGTCGGGGTGGCTTTGTTGACCACCTGCGTCACGGATGCGGTGGCGCCATTGTAGTTGGCCGTGTCCGTGGGTGTGAATGTCGCGGTGAGCGTATGACTGCCGGTCGCGAGCACTGTGCCCGCATCGGGCGAGTACACGAAGGAGCCGGGCGCGCCGGGCGTGGCGTTCAACTGTATTGCGCTCAAGGCGGCGCCATACGCGATCGGCGCCGGGTTCGTCCAGGTGATCGTCGGGGTGGCTTTGTTCACCGTCAGGTTCACGCTGGCGGTTGCCGGTGCGTACACGTTCGTGTCCGTGGGCGTGAATGTCACGCTCAGGGTGTGCGGTCCCGCCGCCAGGATCGTGCCTGCCCCGGGCGAATATGTAAATGTTCCAGGCGCCGTGGAGGATGCGTTCAACTGAGTCGCGCTCAGGGCCATGCCGTACGTGATCGCGGCCGGGGTTGTCCAGGTGATCTCCGGGATCACCAATACCGCGGTGACGTCCGTAGCGGTGTTGTTGCCCGGGTTGGCGTCGGGGGCGCCGCTGACCGTGGCGCTATTGGCCACCGGCGTGGGAGCATCCGTGGCCACACTCACCGTCAAGGTGATGGGAGGATAGCTACTGCCGGTGGGCAGGGCGTCCGACCGCGTACAGGAAAGCGGCGTCAGTGCGCAACTCCAGCCGGAGCCCGAGATCGCCGTCGCAGCTAGACTGGCCGGGAGCGTGTCCGTCACGGTCACGATCCCGCTCGTCGCTGCCGAGCCGGTGTTGCTTACTGTAATCGTGTACGAGCCCGACTGACCGCGCGTGAAGAGGCCGGCGTGGGACTTCGCAATCGTCAGGTCGGGAAGTTGGACTATTGTTGTGGGATCGCTCGCGGAGTCATTGCTCGTGTCCAATTCGCCGCCGCCCGAAACAGTCGCACTGTTTGTCAGGTTCGCCGACGCGTTGCCGGCGACGTTCACAGTCAGCGTGATCGCCGGGTAGGACGAACCCGGGGCAAGTATGTCGCTGCGAGTACAGGTCGGCGCGGTACAGGTCCAGCCTGACCCGCTCATGCCGGTTGCAACCAGTCCGGCGGGCAATGTGTCGGTCACGGTGACCAGGCCGGCAGTCGGTCCGGGGCCGGTATTACTCACCACTATTGTGTACGTGGCGCCGGCCTGGCCCTGTGTGAAGTTGCCCGTGTGCGATTTCGAGACTTGCAGATCGGCCGCCTGATCCACCGTGGTCACGTCCAACGCGGAGTTGTTGGCGGTGTTTATCTCGCCGCCGCCGGATACTGCCGCGTTATTCGTGACCGATGTGGCCGCCCCGGCCGCGACGTTCACCGTCAGGGTGATCGCCGGATACGGCGAACCCGCGGCCAGCACGTCGCTGCGCGTGCAGGTGAACGTCCCCAGGTTGCACGTCCAGCCTGACCCGCCCATTCCAGTTGCGGTCAGCCCGGCAGGCAGCGTGTCAGTCACGGTGACCACGCCGGTCGTCTGCCCGGGGCCGGTATTACTCACCGTGATGGTGTACTGCGCCCCGGTCTGCCCTTGGCGGAAGTTGCCTGTGTGCGCCTTGGCCACTTGCAGGTCGGCTACCTGCGTCACCGTGGTCGGGTCGCTCGCGGTGTTGTTGCCGGTGACGATCTCGCCGCCGCCGGCGACGGTGACAGTGTTGGTCAGCACGGCCGCGGCGTTGCTCGCTACATCCACCGTGAGACTGATGGGCGGGTACGAGGCCCCGGCCGCCAGCGCATCGGTCCGCGTGCACGTGGGCGCTGTACAGGTCCAGCCCGTGCCGGCCATCGCGGTCGCCGTGAGACCGGCGGGAAGCACGTCTGTGACCGTCACCATCCCGGAAGTTGCGGCATGGCCCGCGTTGCTGACCGTGATCGTATAGCTGGCGCCGGTCTGGCCTTGCGTGAAGTTGCCCGTATGCGACTTGGTAATCGTGAGGTCGGCAACCGGGGTGATGGTGGTCGGGTCGTTAGCCGTGTTGTTGGTCGTATCGCTATCGCCGCCGCCCGAGACTGTGGCCGTGTTCGTGACGCTCGCGGCCGCGTCGCTCGCGACATCCACCGTGACCGTAATCGCGGGATAGCTCGCAGATGCACTCAGCGCATCGGAGCGCGCGCAGGTGAGCGTGCCGAGCGTGCAGGTCCAGCCGGTTCCCGCAATGGCGGTTGCTGTGAGACCCGCCGGCAGCGTATCCGCCACGGTTACCGCGCCCGAACTTGGGCCCAGGCCTGAGTTGGTGACCGTGATCGTGTAGGTCGCACCGGTCTGGCTCTGCGTGAAATTGCCGGTGTGCGATTTCGCGATCGTGAGATCCGGCGGACCGAAAACGCCGATGTTGGCGGTGATGGTCTGACTGTCAACGGTGGCATCGGCGCTGCCGGTGCCGTACGCGGAGGACGTAAATGTTGCCGTGCCCGCGCCGTTGGTCAGGCTCGTCGCGGCCCCGGACAACGCTCCTTTCACCGGGTTGGAGAACGTCACAGGAATGGCTGGCAGTCCGTTGAGCGTGCCGGCCGCTAGTGTGGTGCCGTCGCTCACAGCCATCAGGTCCGCCGTGATCGTGGACGTGCCGCCCAACGAAACGGACGCCGGGTTCGCGTTGGCCCGCAGACTCAGGTGGGGGCTACTGATCAGACCGCCGTTGCACGGAATCGGGACGGTGCCGCCGCCCGCGAGAGCCCACGTGCCGGGCGTGCATATGTTCGCCGCATCGTCCGAGGTCGGACCGGTGTTCTTCCCCCACCAGTTCTTCTCCGCGTGTGTGGTCACGAAGCGGTTGTCGTCGGCCAGGCCTGCGGGCTGGCCCGCTGTCCCCACACTGTTCCCTGAGAAGCGGTTGTACTGCAACGTCCCCGCTGAACGGGAGATGTGCAGCGCGCCCCCGGTGTTCGACGCGTAATTGCCGGAGAACGTGCAATGGTTCACGTTCATGATCTGAGTGAGGTAGTTCGTGCTCCAGGTGCCCGTGCCTTCGTCGTACGATTCTCCGAACCCGACCAGCGACAACGCGCCGCCCCCTATGCTGCCCCCGGCAGTCAGTGTGTTGTTGGTGAAAGTGGAATTCGTGATCGTCGCTGTCATCGGAGTCAACTGCCACAACGCCACCGCAACGGCGCCCCCATGGTTGTCATATCCGCCGGTCGAGTTGTTAGTGAAAGTCGATCCGGTAATCGTGATGTCTCCGTATCCGTTGTGGTATATCGCCCCACCGGAATCCCACTGTCCGCTGTTCGTCTGGTTTCCATCGAACACGCAGTTGACGACCTCGAGCGTTTGGCCGGCCTGGAATCCAGTAACGATTGCCCCGCCGCCGTATTCGTCCGGCGTGTGCCCGTGGCGGAACGTTAGGTTCTGGAGATGGAGAGCGAGGTTGTCAAAGTAGCCCGGATTAATGATTCGGCTCGTGGTGTTGCTGGCAGCGGTCTGGAGGATGGTCTCAGTCGGCGTCACTCCGGTTCCCATCAGCGTGATGTCCGCGCCGGTACTCCCGATTTCGACATCCGCAACGGTGTACGTGCCCGGCGGGATGTTCACGGTTGCCGGCCATGGCCCGTCGCTGGCCGCACTGATGGCGCTCACGAGACTGGCCGCATCGCCCGCTGTCACGTTGTAGCTCGCTGAATGCTGCTGGATGATCTGCGCCTTTACCGAACCCGACGTGAGCACCACCATCTCGCGGTCGCCGTTCACCTTCGACGGCAGCGTCGCGAAAGCCACCGGCGTCCCCTCCCCAGCCGTGAGTGCCAGCGGCGCAGCCCGCCCCGCCGCGGGCCTCGCGCTCTTGCCTGACACAGGACGCTCGCCCAACGCATGGAGGCGCATCTCGCCGGCTTTCCGGTCGATGACGAGCAGGTCCGTACCGGACCACAATGAGACACGGGCCGCGAGCAGCCGTCCCCCTGCGGCCCCGTCTTCCACCCGGGAACCGAGGCGCCATGGATTCGGCCCGCCCGGCCGCCAGGCCGCCACGCTCCGACGCGTCCTGCGGCGCGCAAGGCCCTCGGCGGCCGTGATCGGCCGCGTATCCAGTTCGCCCCTTTGCAGGACCTGGATCGCTCCATCCACCCCAAGCACCGCGATTTCGCTTTTGGCATCGCGGTCTGGCAGGAAATTCCCTGTCGCCACATCGCTCACCGCAAAATCGAGTGGAACAGTTTCGAGCGAGGGCGCGCGGGCGCCGCCGTGAAAAATGTAGAGGCGTCCTCCGGCGGCTACGGCCGCATCGAAATAGCCGTCATCATCGAGCCGGTCGATCACCAGTGACGTGACCGCGCCGGGCATCTCAAACGCAGCCGGACGTCCGTTCAGGCCGCCGGAAACCGTTTCGAAGGCCAGGAGCGAGGCGCCGCCCGGCCCCGAAACGCCAACCACCACGGTCTTGGGCGCGCGCCCGGGCTGGAACGTTCCCGCGGCCACGGTCGTGATACTGCCGGGAAGCGGAATGAGGCGCGCGGCTGCGAAACCACCCGTGCCATCGCCCGCCAGCAGATACAGACCGCCGCCCCGCGCCGCCGTGAGCAGGTCCCTGTTTCCGTCGCCGTCAAAGTCCCCCGACATGACGAAATCGGGCGGCTCGGGCGTGGAGAAGACACGCGCCGAGGACAGCAGCGAGGGCGGCGTACGGCCTTCCATAGCGTCTCGATACACCGCTTTGTTCGAGGGCGCCACCGCTTCGACGTTGCCCCGCTCCAACGTCACTAGCCCGCGCCCGGCCGCCGCGTAGCCGACGGCCAGGTCCGCAGCCCCGTCGCCATCGAAATCGTCAACTGCGAGCGCCAACGACGTGGCCTGATTGGTCTCGAGCAACCGCACGTCTTCCGCTGCGCCGCTGTACTTTGCATGCCTCTCGGCGGATTCCAGCTTCAGCCAGGGCGGCTGACCTCCCATGGCCCGGATAGAGACACCGGTGCTCCGATCGGCCGCAATCACAGGAAAACACGCCCAGGATGAAGCCAGGGCTGGGATCAGCAGGAGGTGGACACACTTAGAGCATTTAAGCGAGGACATGGGCATAACAGTTGTCGGAGCGCGTCGAAATCCCTAGTCTCTTTGGTTAATCTCCGCCGCGAAGCAAATGAAGAAACCTCGAAGCGGCACGGATTATCATACCTCAAAGTCTTATTTCCTGGACTCTCTATGATCAAGCACGATGGCTTTCGCGGCCTCGCGTATATAAACGACGGCATCGAAGTCCGGGTCTGATAATGAGTTGACTTGCCTTGCGCTGAATCCGTTTTCGCCTATACTAAAAAGCAACGACGTATGCGGAGCCTGATCGCTGCCGTCCTCTTGACCGCCGTCTCAGCATTTTCCCAGCAGCCACCTGAGCAATCGCCAGACCCAGGGCCGAAACTGAAGACGCGGACCGAACTGCCGGCCGATATAGCAAAACCCGAGCCGGCGGTTCAGCAAAACGTGTCAGGTCTATGGATCGTCCCTGCGGGCACCAAGATACCTATACAACTGCGACAAGCGGTCTCGACCAAGAACGCAGCGGTTGGAGATCCGATTTACGCGCAGACGACCTTTCCGATCGTAGCCGATGGGGCTATCATGATTCCCGCCGGCACGTACGTGAAGGGCGTGGTGGATAGCTCGAAACGCGCGGGCCGTATTAAGGGAAGTGCGGAATTGCAGTTTCACCTCACGACCTTGATCTATCCGAACGGTTACACTCTCGACCTGGCCGCTGCGATCGATCAGGTGCCTGGCAACTCGGATGCGCGTATGAAGGAACCGGGCACCGTGAAGCACGACCCGGAAAAGGGCGCCGATCTCAAGCGCATCGGAGAGGCGGCGGCAACAGGCGGGCAGATCGGCGGCATGGCGGGTGCAGCCAGTGGGAGCGTTCGGGGTCTTGGAATAGGCGGGATTTCGGGCATTGCCGCGGGTACTCTGATTGGGCTCTTGGCGCGCGGAAGCGATGTGCGCTTTGATATCGGCTCGGGCGTTGAAGTCTCGCTAAACCACGCCATTGCAATTGACGCGAATAAAGTAATGCGTGCCGGAATGATTCCGGCGTCCAGCGCCCCCGCCCCAGTCATCACGGCACCGATTGTTACCGTGCCAAAGTGACGCCGCGTCCGTCTCGCCCACGGCTGCGTCGATGTTTGATATCTACCCGCGGTTGCGCTTCCGGGAGCTACGCGATGTCAATGCGCATATAACGATCGCACCCGCCACTCCCAGCGTAGCGCCAACCGCAATCGCGAGAGCGGCACGCCTGCGGGCGGCTTCGCGCCTGCCGCCCCGGACATGCTCCGGCCGGACGCCAACGCCGACCGCGTAGCCCAGCGCCCGGTGCAATCCCGGCGCCCGTACGGCAATTCTGAACGCCCACGGCGCCTGGAGCGGTCCCGGCATTGTCGAAAGCGCGAGCCAATGCCTTGTGGATTCTGACCTGGGCCGCTTGGATCATACGGGTCGGGAACTCCCGCCGCTTTTGCACGGCTGCGAGCACCGCTTCTGGAACGCATCCGTCTTGAAGCGGACTCGTCAGGAGGTTGGCGCTTGCAACGGCATCCTGAATCGCCATGTTAATGCCAACGCCTCCGGCGGGTGACATGGCGTGTGCGGCATCGCCAATGCAGAGCAGGCCAGGTCTGTACCAGCGCCGCAAGCGGTTGATCTGCACCGTGAGCAGCTTAATCTGCTCCCAATCCCGCAGTTCTGCCAGGCGCCCGTTCAGGTACGGAGCGAGCTGCAAGATGCTGTTTCGGAACTCCTCCAGGCCGCGACGTTTGATCTCATCGAAGGAGCCCTTCCGGATGATCAATCCGGCCTGGAAATACTCGCCGCGATTGATGAGGACGAGCGCCTTTCCATAGTTGAAGACGCCTAGCAGTTGCTCGGGATCGTCCGGCTTGCGGCTGAGGCGAAACCAGAGCACGTCTATCGGAACGCCGAACTCGATCAGTTCCAATTCGCCCGCAGTTCGCGTGATGGAATGGCGCCCATCGCAGCCCACAACCAGGCCGGCGTTGATCTGCACGGTCGTTCCCGGACCGCGAGCGATGACTCCTGTTATGCGATCGCCGTCGCTAGTCAGACCGACGGCTTCATGCTGCATGCGCAAATCGAAAGCCGGAAATCGCTTCGCCTGTTCGGAGAGGAAATTGAGAAAGTCCCATTGCGGCATCAACGCGACGAACTTCGAGTGGGCCGGCACGTGCCGGAAGTCGGCAGCCTGGAATGGGAAGTCTCCGAAGATGCCGCCGATACGAACCACCTTCTGGTGCGGAATCTGCAAGAACTCCTTGAGCAGCCCAAGCTCGTACAATACTTCGAGAGTGGAGGGATGCACGGTATCGCCGCGGAAATCGCGGATGAAGTCGCCGTGCTTCTCGAGAACGGTGACGTCTATACCGGCGCGGGCGAGCAGATATCCCAACATGATGCCCGCCGGGCCGCCTCCAACTACACAGCAGCCTGTTTTCAGAGTATCGCTGGTCATTTGCAATCTGGCGCCGTCTCCCGTCCTGCGCCCACCATCCGCAGACGTGCGGCGATTGTGAGGTGTGTCATCAGGTAAAGCGGTACGAGCAATGTCGGGACCACCGCCCAGGGAAGCGTTCCCATCACCTCGGTGCCGGGGGCCTCCGTAAAGACGCGGAACGGGGCGCCGGGCGCCGAAAGGCCGCCCAGGATGATGGCAACGATCAGGTCGAGCGCGCCGAAAGCGTTCCAAACGGTCAGCAGCCCACGAGGCAACCTTCCTCTCCAAGCTGCCATGGCCGCCAGAGGGACCGCGGCGATGCCAGTGATGATATCTCCCCAGCCCGCGGACGTCGCAAAGGGCGCCGCGAGCCGCCCCCGATCATGCAGGATCAGAAAGCAGATTCCTCCGATCCGAAAGGCGTTGATCCCAACGAGGCCTGCAAGCGGCAGCGAGAGCAACGCGCCGCGGAAGGCTGGCCACGCAAACCAGGCGACGAGGCCGGCGATCATCAATATCAGAAAGGCAATTATGAGAGCGGGAAACGGCCCGGCGGTTCCGGGCACGAATCCACCGAGGGCGCCGATTGCGAAGATGAGGGATGTCCAGGCCGCTGCGATTACGAAGGCAGAGAACTTGGCGGGTGGCCGAATCGCCGCCAGGCCAATCAGTACGATCACGTCGGCGGCCCAAATCGCTCCCAACAACAGAGCGCCAATCACATCCAGCATAAGATGCCCCGGTAGTCTGTTTAGCAATTCGCTGGCCACTAAGGCACGAACGAAGGTGTACTCGTGAATCCCAGAGCACGTCTGACTGCAAGCTTCTACATGAGGAGAGTGTCTATGCGATGTGCATGGACCATGTTCTCGCACTCTGACCAGGCGAACACGGTGAACCGTCCATCCTGTGAGGCAACAAGCGCCACGGCGTCGCGCTGGTCATGTACGAACTGCGCCGCCGAAAGGTGACGCGTTCCCCCGAGTTGTGCCGGGTCTACGACTTCGGCACGCGCGCCTTCGATCGGCTCCGTGAAGATAACTTCGGTCACCTGCGGCCATTCGTGACGGCGGACAATCTTTACGCCGAACGCGAGCACGTCATGGCGGTCCGTGATCACGGTGGCGCCGTCCACCGCGGTGAGGCCCGCGACTCCGTCGACAGCACGTCCGAGTGCATTCATCCAGCGGCGGTGCGAGTTCTTCTCAGCGCGGTCCTGCATCAGTTCGCTAAGGGCGGAGAACGGCGGCACGAGCGCGTACAGGACTGGCTGCGCCACCGATTCCAGCCACAGTTCCGAATTCGAGGGCACAACAAGGAGCGAGCCGCCGTGGCCATGCGCCCTCATCGAGACCGCGAGTTGGATGAGCACGTTCGGGGCTTGCGCGGAGGCGTGCCGGGTAGCGAACCCGAGCAGCGAACGCAGTAGGTCCGGGCCGTCCGGCAGGCGCGTGGCCTGTTCGTCGATCAATTTGACTTCATCGCCCTGGAACACGGCGACATTCACGAACTTTCCGGAGTCGTCGCCGCGGCTGTGCTTGACAATCAGCAGGCCGGGACCGATCACCTCGAGCACGAAGCACGATGGTGGCAACCTGCTTGCGGTGCCCCAAACAGAGAACTGCTCGCCCTCGTGCCAGACGCCGAGGTGAATGCCCGGGCGCTCCACTGCGGGAGCAAGCCGTGCGAGCGGTTGCGCTGCGAGCGGCAGGCGCCGCTCGAACTTCAGCGGCCATTTCACAGTGTCTGGCGCGACATAGGCCAGCGAGATGCGCGGCAGGTAGCTCTCCTCCCGGCGCAGACTAGCCCAGAAAGCTGCCTCTATCATTGCCTCCACGCAGGATGTGTCGGGCACCGCCGCTACTTCGCGGCTGTGCTCAGGAGAGGGCGCGCTCAAGTACCGAACGAGCATGAATTCGGGCGGCGGCCGCCCGCGCCGCCGCGTACGTTGGCTGCGTCACCTGGTGCCTCCGATGTGTTCTTTGCACGCCGGGAAATCACGTTCCCGGCGTGAACAGCACCCTGCCACTGCTCTCACCGGCTTTCGCGAAGGCTTCCGCGGCCTGTTCGAAGCCGTAGGTCGCAACTACGGGGGTGAAGATGGCGCCGGAAGCGACCAGCGGCGCCAGACGCTCGAACATCGCCGTGATCTCATCCGGCTTGGCTGACCGGTACCAGTAAAGAAGCCAGAAACCGCGTATCATCTGCTTTTTGAAAATGAAGCTGCCAGGGTGCACGACCATCGGCTTGTTGCTTGTTCCGCCATAGGATACCAGCACTCCGCCTTCAGACAGGCAGCTCATCAAATTCATCGGCGATCTATCGCTGACGCCATCGAGCGCCAGCGTAATCGGTGCGTCTCCTGTTTCCGCCGTGACGCGCTTTGCAAGATCGGGTCCGTCTACCAGAACGACATTGCCGCCGAGCGCCTTGACTTCCGCCACTACCTCCTCGCGACGGACCACATTGACGGTTTTCAGACCCAGCGATTTTGCGATCGCGACCGCGGCACGCCCGACGCCGGAATTAGCGCCATTCTGGATCACCCACGATCCACGCGGCAATCTCACGATGTCTGTTAGCAGGAGATAAGCGGTCGGCGGGTTGACGCCCATCATTGCAAACTGGTTCACATCGCCCGGCGGCAGAGGACGGAGCCAAGGCGCGCCGGTCTTGATGCGTTCCGTCCAACTCGGGTGCAGAAATGGCACCAGAGTCCGATCGCCCTCCTTGAGATGTTTCACTCCCGCGCCCACGGCGATGACGCGGCCGGCGCCTTCGGTGCCGACGATGGCCGGCAAAGGCGGGCTGTAGCCGTATTCCCCGGCGATCATCATGAGATCGTACGGATTGATGGGCGAGGCTTCGACCGCGATAACGACTTCATTCACGTCAGGCGCTCCGACATCAGCGATGTCGGTACATTGCGCGACATGGGTGGGGTTGCCGAACGCCTGGATCTGGATTGCTTTCATGGTTGCTCTCTCCACGAACGCAGCGCGCGAATTTCTTCCCCTCGTCACTATGATAGCTGGGGGTGACCAGCGCGGTTCCGATCCGAAGCTCACCGGGCGTGCTGCTCGCGCCCGCCCGGAAAGCGGAGGTACCATCAGAGAAAGAGACCACTCGGTCTCGTGCTGGCGCGGGATGCTGCTTAGTTATGAACAAAGGCCAGCAAACCCGGCGAAAGATCGTGGCCGCCGCCGGTCCGATCTTCAATCAGCGTGGCTATGAGGGTAGTTCTATGGCAGATCTCATGGCGGCGACCGGTTTGCAAAAGGGCGGAATCTACCGCCATTTCTCCAGTAAGGAAGAGCTCGCGGCTGAGGCTTTCGATTACATGTGGCAGGCGGCCTGGGATGCCCGAATGCTTCACGTGGATGAGAGAACATCGGGTCTCGACAAACTCAAACAATTGATCGCGAATTTCGTGGAGTCCCGGACCCTGGTTGCCGGCGGTTGCCCTATGCTAAACACGGCGATCGACGCCGACGATGGAAATCCGGTGCTCCGCGCACACGCCGCCAAAGCTCTCCGATGCTGGCTGACGCGGTTGCAAGCAATGGTAAAGGAAGCCGTCGAGCGCGGCGAAACGCGGCCGGGCGTCGATCCGAAGACAGTCGGTGCGTTGATCGTAGCGTCGCTTGAAGGCGCGTTGATGATGAGCCGGCTCGAGCGCAACAGCGATGCGCTCCGGCGCGTGCAGGAACACCTGAACCACCACATAGAGACACAGATTGCAGCTCCTCGCTAACTGACCGGCCATCACGGAGGCGCACGATGAATCGGGCGTCCGAAAGAGTCGAACCTCCATTCCCCGAAGCTCTGCACCTCAAGAGGGACACATATGCAGGATGAGCGTGAAGACGTGTCTCGCACGCGACCCGAGGCTGCAAGCGGGAGCGCGGCGGCTTCTCCGCCTGCCGAACCCTGGAAGCCGAAGGTAAACCCTTGGCTGATCGCAGTGGTCGTTTCGATGGCGGCCTTCATGGAGGTGCTCGACACGAGCATCGCCAATGTGGCGCTGCCCTACATGGCGGGCAACCTTGGCGTCAGCAACGACGAGAGCACCTGGGTGCTGACGTCCTACCTTGTCTCGAACGCAATCGTGCTGCCCATCAGCGGATGGTTCGCGGGCGTGTTCGGACGCAAGCGATTCTTCATGGCGTGTCTCACGATCTTTACCGTGAGCTCGCTGCTGTGTGGGATGGCGCCCAGCCTCGGTACGCTCATTCTGTTTCGAGTGCTGCAGGGTGCGGGAGGCGGCGGACTGCAACCCATGGCGCAGGCCATTATGGCGGACACTTTTCCTCCCGAGAAACGCGGCCTGGCATTCGCGCTCTATGGCATCACGGCGGTCATCGCGCCGACAGTCGGCCCCACCCTGGGAGGATGGATCACGGATAACTACACCTGGCGCTGGATTTTCTTCATCAACCTTCCGGTCGGCATTTTGGTGCTCTTCCAGATTCTTCGCCTGGTCGAAGATCCGCCTTGGGCGAAGCGTCTGGCGAGGGCTGGAGTAAAAATGGACTATATCGGCGTCGCCCTGCTCACGCTTGGCATTGGGGCGTTGCAAGTCATGCTCGACAAAGGGCAGGAGGACGACTGGTTCGGATCGCGCTTCATTCTTACGCTCGCCATCGTTACCGGCGTATGCCTGGTCTCCCTGGTCATATGGGAATGGTTTCACAAGGACCCGATCATCGACGTCCGCCTCTTCAAGAACCTTAACTTTTTCGGCGCCAACGTCATGATGTTCGTGTTGGGGATCATGCTGTTTTCAAGCCTCGTCATGATGCCGCAGTTCCTGCAAACGCTTATGGGCTACACGGCCGAGCTGGCGGGCCTTGTGCTTTCCGGCGGCGGCCTGCTGCTGCTATTTCTGATGCCCGTTGCGGGTACGCTCGCGTCCAAGATCCAGGCGCGCTACATCATCGCCTTTGGTTGGCTGACGCTCTCGCTGGCCATGTATTATTCCACGCAGCATCTCGATCTCGAGATCAGCTTCCGGTCTGCCAGCATCATGCGAGTAGTGCAGGTGTTCGGTTTGGGCTTCCTGTTCGTTCCCATCAACCTGGCCTCTTTCGTCGGTATGCCGCCGGAGAAGAGCAACAGCGTTGCCGGGTTGGTGAACTTCATGCGCAACATCGGATCCAGCGTCGGAACATCCATGGTGACCACGCTTATCGCGCGTCGCGCGCAGGTCCACCACACGTATCTCGTGGCGCACGTCACCTCGGGCCAGCCGGCTTTTACCCAGTCGGCACAGGCTCTGGCCGACCGCCTTGCTGCGGCCGGCCTGGACGCTTCACAGGCGATGAGCCAGGCATACGGCCGCCTTTATCAGGTCTTGATTGCCCAGGCAACGACTCTGGCGTACATCGATACATTCTGGGTTCTGTGCATTGGTGCGGGAATCATGTTCCTGCTGTCTTTTGCCTTGAAAAAGAATGAGCCGGGCGCGGGAGGAGAAGTGGCAGCCGGATAGGAACAGGGAATCGAGGAATTTATGAAAATCCGGGTCATTACCTTTGAGCGCGAATATGGGAGCGGAGGGGGTGTGATTGCAGAGAAGGTGGCGTCGCGCTTGGGCTGGAAGCTGTGGGACCAGTTGCTCACCGACGAGATCGCGCGTTGGCTGGACTGCGATCGGGGCGCAGTGGAGGAGCATGAAGAGCGAGAGGACCCGGTGTACTACCGCCTCTTGAAGGCCTTCATGCGGGGCAGTTTCGAAGGCAGCCTGAACGCTCCGAGATTGAAGATGGTGGACACGGAATGCGTCCGCGAGGTCGTGCGGAAATTGCTGCCTCAAATCGCCGATGCCGGCGATTGCGTGATCGTAGGGCGAGGCTCCGCTTACTACCTCGGGAGTCGCACCGATGCGTTTCACGTCTTCGTCTACGCTCCCTTTCAGGAGAGAGTTCGCCGGTTGAGGGCGGCCGGCGAGAGTGAGAAAGAAGCCATCGAACTGGCGGAGACCGTGGACCGCGATCGCGCGGCCTTCGTCAAGCGATATTTCGACGTTGAATGGCCTGGAAGGGACCACTTCCACTTAATGGTCAATTCCGCCATGGGTGACGAGGTGGCGGTTGAGACCATCCTCGATGCGGTAGCGAGGTACGAGGATGGGCAGACCCGATCGAGCATTCCAGGCCGGGGGTGAGGCAAGTAACTATGACAAACCCGGAGATACAAGCTCCCGAAACAACAGAGCCCGGAGAATCTACCACAAGAGTAGGACCGGCCCGGCCTCAGGCCCGCCGCGCGAGGCCACTAAGGCGAATTCTGTTCGTTGTGCTCGGTCTCGCCGTTATCGTGTCGGTGTCGGTATTGGCGTACCGCCACTTCGCTGCCTGGGAGTCCACGGACGACGCCCAGATCGACGGTTACATCTATCCGGTAAGTTCCCGGATTACCGGTTACGTGAATCGGGTTACGGTGGACAACAACCAGTATGTCGAGGCCGGGACAGTGCTGGTGGAACTCGACCCCAAAGATTACGGCGTCGCCGTGGCGAATGCTCAGGCGACTCTGGCGAATGACCAGGCGAGCGCTGCCTCCCTCTCGACCAACGTTCCCATCACGTCTGTAAACACGTTGAGCCAACTCTCTGGCGCTCAGGCCGAAGTCGAGAACGCCAAAGCCGGTTCTGTTGCCGCCCAGCGCGATTTCGATTCCGCGCAAGCTTTGCTGCGGCAGGCCGAGGCGAACGACTTGAAGGCTCAGGACGACGTGAATCGGTACAAGCCCCTTGCAGCAAGGGACGAGATCTCGCAGCAGCAATACATTCAGGCTACCGACACGCAAAAAGGGACCGCCGCCGCTGTGGAATCCGCCCAAGCCGCTGCCGCCGCCAGGGAGCAGGCGGTCAATCAGTCCCGCGCCAGACTGGCACAGGCGCAAGCCCAACTGAAGTATGCCGAGACCCGGCCTCAACAGATTTCCGTGCAGCAATCCAGAGCGCGAGCGGCGCAGGCGGAGACGCAGCGCGCTACCGCGATCTTGCAGCAGGCTCAACTGAACCTGCAGTACACAACCATAGTTGCGCCGGTCAGCGGGATCGTTGGGCAAAGGTCGGTCCAGCCGGGACAGAATGTCACGCCGGGCCAGCAACTGATGACCATCGTTCCGCTCGACAGCCAGAACATCTGGGTGACGGCTAACTTCAAAGAGACGCAATTGAAGTACATGCGTCCCGGCCAGCCGGTAAAGATCTCCGTAGACACTTATGGCCGCACTTACAACGGTCATGTTCTCAATATTGCCGGGGCTTCCGGGGCACGCTACAGTCTATTGCCGCCCGAGAATGCCACGGGAAATTACGTCAAGGTCGTCCAGCGGATTCCAGTCAAGATCGTATTCGAAAAGGGTCAGGATCCCGAGCACCTGCTCAGGCCGGGGATGTCCGTGGTGCCGGATGTCAAGGTGCAATGAGGTCAGCCACCCTCGCTCCGTGAGGTTGGGCGGCCAGGCAGTACGCGCGAACTGCGACTGCCTCGGAAGGTTTCAACCGGGACGCCTTTGATGTAAAGACGTCCTGTCTACGTATGCCACCCGCATGCTTCGTCAGCCGGATCAGTCCGTAGCATCACTCACTCCGCGCACCTGCACAATGCTGCCGCTGTTTCACTTTTGGTTGAGGCAGGTTTACCGTTTGTGCTATTGACTTGGCGCCGGGTACCTCAACATAATAGAGCCTCTTTCGGATCACAATATGCAGCTTGTGTTGGAACCTGTCATATCCGCTCAGTATTCACTGTTGCTCGGTAGCGGAGCGGTTATGGGAACCCACAGCCGCCAGAGCGGCGCCACATACGTGGCGGAACGCCTGGGCCGAAGTCATTGAACAGAATAAATTGCTAGGGGAGATCAAGATGTACATGCTGTCACGCTGTCTAGTCCTAGTCTTCTCGCTCGCCCTGTTCGTCCCTTGTGTTTGGCCGCAAACCAGCGCCGGGAGAGTAAGCGGTACGGTCCGCGATCAGAGCGGCGCCGCTATCCCCAATATCCAGGCCGCGATGACCAACACGGCTACCAACACCACCTCGACTACGCAAACCAACGAAGTCGGTTTCTACTTCTATCCGGCCGCTATCCCCGGACCTTACCGTCTGGTAGTCGAGGCGCCGGGCATGGAGAAGTACGAGGTGGTCTTCACAGTTCAGGTTGCACAGAGTGTAGTGATCAATCCTGTCCTGAAACCCGGTGCTGTCAACTCCGTTGTCGACGTGGTCGATGTCACGCCGATGGTGACGACGGACAATGCCACTCTTCGCTCGGGCATGGAACGCCAGCGCATCGAGCAGTTGCCGATTGACGGCCGCAACCTCCAGACCCTATTGAGGCTCCAGCCCGGAAGTGAGGATGGAAATTATTCGCCCCGGACCTTTGGGGGCCTCGAAGGCACCACAGATTGGGTCGTCGACGGCGCCACGCGGGTGGATCCCCAGTGGGGGCACGAACCGCACGCCGGACCGGGACTGGATGCCATTCAGGAGTTCACCGTCGAAAGCAACGCGGTGTCGACGAAGCACAGCCGTCCCGTGACCGTCGTCGTATCCACCAAGAGTGGAACGAACCAGTTCCACGGATCGGCCTTCGAAACCCACCGCAACAATGCCATCGGTTTGGCGCGCAGCCGCACCGATACCTATACCAAAGCACCCCAGCTCATCCGAAACGAATTCGGGGCAAGCTCGGGCGGTCCGGTAATCATCCCGAAACTCTATAACGGCAAGGACCGCACCTTTTGGTTCTTCAATTACGAAGGCTACCGCCTCGCTTCCGCTTCCACCTGGGGCTTCCGGGTGCCCACGATGGCGATGCGGCAGGGCGATTTCAGCGACTTAAAAGACTCCCAGGGCCGGCTCCAAACGCTGTACGACCCCTGGAGTACCACAGCCAACGGGGCACGGCAGCCGTTCAACTACGGCGGCAGGCTCAACGTGATCGATCCTACCCGGATCAGCCCCGTGGCCAAGTATCTGTATGGCATCACCCCCGAGCCCACCAACGGCGTCAATCCTCTGGTCGACAACAACTGGTGGGGTCCCAAGCGGACGAGAGAGAGCCGATGGGTTACGACCACACGCGTCGACCACCGGTTCTCCGATCGCGACACTTTCTATGCCGTTCTCAACATCGGCTCCCATTTCGTCACCAAGCCCGTTCATAACGATGGCGCAACGGGCATGCAGTACGAAAACGGAATCGCCGGTTGGCAGCTCTACAGGCGGCCGCAGAAGAGCCTTGCGCTTACCTGGGTACACACTCTGTCGCCCACCTTCTTTAACGAACTGGTTGTGAGCGGGACGCGCGGGATTTACCTGGGCCGGGAGGGAGACGGGTCCGGACTTGGCACCGATGTGAACTGGTCGGACAAATTCAACCTGCCAAATCCGTTCAATTCCAAGCTCTGGCCTTACTTCCAGAATACCGGCTTGACCGACTACGCCCTGCAGACGAACGACACCAAGTCTTACTGGAACAACTGGCAGATTGTTGACGACAACGTTACCAAGATTCACGGGAAACACGAGTTCCTGTTCGGCACGCATCTCCGCTTTTACCAGCTCAACATCCAGGCCAAGCAGAGATACGCTCAAGCATGGGTGAACTGGGCCACGATGGCCACCGCGCTCTATGACCCCAAGTCGTCGCTCGACAACCCTCAAGCCACGCCTTTCACAGGGCACAATCTGGGCAACATGTTCCTGGGTGTATCCACTTATGCCAACTCGCTCTCGAAGGGCATGTATTACTTGCGCGAGAAGGAGTATGCGCTTTACTTCCAGGACAACTTCAAAGCAACGCCCAAGCTCACGCTGAACTACGGGCTGCGCTGGGAATATTGGCCGGCGCTGCGTGACAAGTACAACGTCATGACCAGCTTTGACCGGGCCAACCACGCTATCGTGACGGGAGCGCCCCTCGACACCATGTACGCCCTCGGGTCGACGACCCCGGAATTGATCGCAAAGTATCAGGCTCTGGGCGCAAAGTTCGTGACCCCGGACCAGGCCGGCCTGCCGGAGCACCTTTTGAATTCATGGAAGAAGAACTTCGGGCCCCGCGTCGGGTTCGCCTATCAGGGGCGAGTCGGCGGGGTGCCCTTCGTGTTGCGGGGCGGGTACAGTGTCTCCTACTTCAATATCCCGATCTGGAAGTGGAACGACAACAACATGAACAACACGCCCCTCAGGGCTCAGTTCGAGTACAACCCCATGAGTTCCGCGCAGTCTCCGGACGGCTACAGCAATTGGCTGCTTCGGAACGCTCCGGTTTATGTTGACGGTGTGAACACGCGGAACGCTGTGGATATCAGAGATCCTCAGGGCATTACGCGCGGATCGACATTCACGAACTACTTCGACCCGAGCATGCCTGCTCCGACAATGCAAAGCTGGAACCTGACTCTCGAAAAAGAGTTGATGGCGAACACAGTGGTGCGTGCCCGCTACATTGGAACTCACCAGAGCGGACTGAGCCAGAACTACAACACCAACACCTCCACTCCGACTTACATCTGGTACATGACGACGGGCCTGCCGCTGCCGGTCGGCGAGTACGCCAACGTGGCAAGGCGGCCGTACGACCAGCAGGTGTACGGCGAAATCCAGGAGTACCGGCAATCGGGCTGGGCCAACTACAGCGGCGCCGAACTCGAGCTGGCGCGGCGATATAAGAGCGGGTACGCCTTCGAGTTGTCCTATTTGATGTCGAACGCGCTCAACGCCACTGGAGACGCTTATGGCGGTTTCATGACGGAGACCAATCAGTACATGCCCGGTCTGGTGCCCACGGATTACGATGAGCGGAACCGGCTGCTGAATTACAAGCGCGACACCACATTTCCCAAGCACCGCGTCCGATGGAACTGGCTGATCGATCTTCCGATTGGCAGGGGCAAGTTGCTCGGCAAGAATTCGAGCAACCTGCTCGACAAAGTCATCGGTGGCTGGCAACTCGCCGGCATTGGTACGCTACGGAGCACCTACTTCACGCTTCCGACAGGCAACTGGAACTTCACCGGCGAGCCTATCCACCTTTATGGCTATCAGTATCCTATACAGAACTGTACCAGTGGAACTTGTGTGCCCGGCTATCTCTGGTGGAACGGCTATATTCCGTCCAACAAGATCAACAGCGTTGATGCCAACGGAAAGCCCAACGGGTACATGGGCGTGCCCGCGAACTACAAACCCGCTGTAACGCCGCTGATTCCCTGGGGTAGCACGGCAATGCCGGCCAATGCTCCTGAGGGGACCAACATCTCTTCGTACTGGGATACCAACAACGTATGGGTCCCGCTCAAAAACGGCAGCGTGCAGCGCTTGGGGTACGACACCGGTCTGCATCCGTGGAGGAATCAGTTCATGCCCAGCGTGCGGCAGTGGGGGCTGGATGCTTCGCTGTTCAAGTCGGCCCAACTCACGGAGCGCGTCGCCCTGCGGTTCAACCTGGACTTCTTCAACGTGCTGAACCACCCGGGCAATCCAAACAGCGTCGGGGGCGATGGCATGCTCAGCACGCGGAGTTCCGGACAGAATCCGCGGGTCCTGCAATTAACCCTGCGACTGATTTACTGAGTAGGATGCTTCGTGTCCTGGCATGTACCACTGAAGATACGACCATTCAAGGGGCGCGTAACCCGGACGCTGCTTGCCGCGGCATGGGAAGCGCCCCTTCTCTCAAGGAACAGCTACGCACATGAATATAAGATTCAGGATTATCGCTATCGTATTCGCGTTCGTCTTTCCGGGGCTGATGGCAGCCGCCCAGCCGGAAGTGTACGTTGTGCCGTTCTCGCACCTGGACCTGTTTTGGGCCGGGACCCGGGAGGAGTGCCTCAGCCGCGGGAACCGCATCATTGTTAAGGCAGTGCGAATGGCCGAGCGCCACCCTCAATTCCGATTTCTGATCGAAGACAACGTGTGGCTGGCCCAATTCGCAGACACTCACCCACGCTCTCCCGATCTCGAATTACTGAAACGGCTGGTTAAGGAAGGCCGAATTGAAATCGCGCCGAAGTGGACCGGAATTCTTCAGAACATGCCGCGCGGCGAGACCTGGGTGCGCAATTTCGTATACGGTAAGCGGTACGCGCGTGAGGTGTTCGGGGTGGATCCGAAAGTGGCGAACCTGGGCGACCTGCCCGGTTACACCTCGCAGTTTCCCCAGATTCTGGCGCGTTCAGGAGTGCCTTACATGGTGATGACGCGCATGGGCCCGGTGGACAAATCGCTTTTCTATTACCGCGCGCCGGACGGGTCGAAGGCACTTACGTGGAACACACTGAAAGGCTACGGTTGGGGCACCTTTATTACCTCCAAGCGATTAACCGAGGAAGAAAAGCGCCAGAGATTCCTGAAGGACATCGCCGACGTCAGAAAGACGGCGACGGGCCCGATCCTGATGAACTGGGGGACCGATCTCTGGGCTCCGGACGATAACCTGGTACCGGCCATCGAGGGGTTCAAGTCGCCCGTGCCGATGGCGTTCGCGACGCCGTCGCAGTTCTTCCAGCAGGCGGAAAAAGTGCCTGCGATACCGGAAACATCGGGTGAGATCCCGCACGCCTGGGGGAATATTCTTTCCTCGATCGTGCACACCTTGCCACCCAGCATTACTGCCACCGACAGCCTGATTACAGCCGAGAAATTCGCGGCCATCAACTACGCCCTTGGCTATGCGGACTATCCCCAGAGCGAACTGGAGAAGTTGTGGAAGCTTGTGCTGGAGGCAAGCGACCATAACAACTTCGGCCAGGGCGGGGATGACGGAGACGCCCGCAAACTCGAGTACGCCACCGGCGCCGATGTGCGCGCTCGAACACTCCTGCGTGACACGTTGCGGAATATTGCCGAGCGGGTGCGGATTCCCTTCGCCCGCAGCACGCCCGTGGTGGTTTTCAACCCCCTGAACTGGACGCGGGACGATGTGGTACGGGCGCACGTCAGCTTGTATGGCGATGCCTCACCGGGCGATATTGACGACTACCGGAAAGGCATCAAGCTGGTGGATGAGACCGGAACTTCGGTTCCTTTCTATGTGGAGCAGTTCAGCGGGACCGTGTCGCGCGCTCTTGAGATGGTATTCGTGGCACGCGGTGTCCCGTCCCTTGGTTACAAGACGTACTTCGTCGTGCCGGCGGAGGAACCCGATACTTTCCCCAATGCCGCGGAGATCACACCAGACGCGGATGAAGCGAAGCCGAAGCGAACGCTGGGTTCCGACCAGTTCGAAAACCAGTTCTACCGGGTAAGCGTGGACCGCGCTACCGGCGCGGTTACGGTTTTCGATAAGGACCTGAATCGCGTCGTAGCGAAGGACATGGAAATCACGGGCGCCGAGGAGAGAGGCGGCGATACCCTTAGCAAGGAGCTCCCCAGTGGGCGCACCTTAGTCAACATCGTGGGCCGCATCGAAGTAGAGGAAAACAGCTCCGTTCGGACAGTGGTTCGCATTCCCGGCAGTCTCGGCGGCATTCCTGTTTCCCAGCGCGTGATTCTCTATGCGGGACTCAAGCGTGTGGATCTGGAGAACACGTTGCATTGGCCGGGCGAGAGACTGATCAAAATCGAACAGACCATTCCTTACGAGCACCCGAATGCCCAGGTTCAGTACGGCATTCCGTTCGGTGCCGTATCGGGTTCGGACTTCATGCCGAAATCCGAACCGTGGCGAGGCGATGAGATCAGCAAAGAGGCTTGGAAGCAATGGCGCCAGATTCACGACTGGGTATATGCCGGCACATCCGATTGGGGCCTGACTGTGGCGGCCGACCACCAGGTGGTTTCTCTGGATCCAGGAGTGATACGCGCCGGAATGCTGCGCGGATCCTACTCGCAGGTTGGCATCACACGGCGCGACAAGCCATTCGTCCGGCAGTTGCCGCCTGCCGGGACCTACGTCTTCCGTTACTCGCTGACGTCCGGCAAGGGCGACTGGCGGAGCGCGAAGTCGTACCGGGCGGGGTTGGCACTCAACAACGCGTTGATTCCCGTCAGTGTTGCGGATGATCTGTCGCCGAAATCCTTGGCGCCAACGTACTCTTTCGGCTCCGTGGAAGGCGAAAACATCGTCTTGACCGCGTTGAAGAAGTCCGAGAGCGGCGATGATCTGATCCTGCGGGTTTACGACATCGCCGGGCAGCGCACTGAAACCCCGGTGGTTTTCCTCGGCCAGCAGCGGCCCTTCGCGGAGGTGAACCTGCTTGAGGAAAACGTGGCAGCCGCCGGCCAGAAGCTTCTGCGGGTGGCTCCATACGAGATCAAGACCGTCAGGATTTCCGGCAAAGCCATCGCCACACGATAGTGCAGGACGCCGCCGGGCGAACTCTGCCCGTGGCGGACATACAGTCGAAGTATTCGAGCGCAACAGGCGCTTATAGCTCGTGATAATTCCGACAGTGCGGCTAATATGCCGCGGAGGTTTATACCAATGATAGTGTTACGATCGAAACGACTTTCGTCATTAGTTGTCTTGGCGGTGATGGCATGCGTACTTGCCGGTCCCGCG
Organism: Acidobacteriota bacterium; assembly: GCA_023436715.1. GTDB lineage: Bacteria > Acidobacteriota > Terriglobia > Bryobacterales > Bryobacteraceae > Fen-330. The sequence goes on along the minus strand of JAEZIJ010000064.1, from coordinate 13,261 downwards.
TTCCCGCAGGCCAGCATCGGGAGGGTGAGTGGTACCGTAACGGACCAGAGCGGCGCCGCCGTGCCTGCTGCGCGGCTCACGTTGACTAACACCGCTACGAACGTCACGTCTTCAAGCGTTACGAATGGAGTCGGATTTTATCTCTTTCCAGGCTTGATACCGGGCCTGTACCGCCTGTCGGTTGAAGCGCCCGGGATGGAGACGTACACGGTCACTTTTACTGCCCAGGTGGAGCAGAGCGTTGTGATCGACCCGGTGCTCAAACCCGGGCAGACCACGACCTCAATCGACGTCATCGATGTCACACCAATGGTTACCGTTGACACGCCGATGCTCCGCAGTGCGCTCGAGCGCGCCCGCATCGAGCAACTGCCGATGAATGGGCGGAAGATTGCGACCCTGCTGAATACCCTGCCGGGCATTGAGGGCCGCCGGGCGTTCGGCTCTCCCAGCGCCGCTCAGGAGTGGATCATTGACGGCTCCGTGAACACCGACAGGCGGTGGGATATGAATCCCATTCCATTAATCCCGCCAGTCGATTCGGTTCAAGAATTCTCGGTCGATGCGAGTGCCGTTTCGGCTAAGCACAGCCGGCCCGTCAACGTCATCGTGTCCACGAAGAGCGGTACTAACGAGGTCCACGGTTCCGCGTTCGAAACCCATCGCAATAACTCGTTCGGTCTGGCTCGCAGCCGCACCGACACATACGCCCAGGCACCGAAACTCATCCGCAACGAGTACGGAGTGAGTGCCGGGGGGCCGCTCGTCATTCCAAAAGTGTATAAGGGCAAAGATCGGACGTTCTGGTTTGTCACCTACGAGCGGTATCGGCAGATCCGGTCTGAGACCCGTGGCTACAGGGTTCCGACGGAAGCGATGCGGAGCGGAGACTTCAGCGGTCTCAAGGATTCCCAGGAAAGGTTGCTCACGCTATATGATCCTCTGACCACTGACGGCAAAACCTGGGCCCGGCAGCCATTCAGTTACGGTGGAAAACTGAACGCCATCGACCCGAAGCGCATGAGTCCGCTGGCCAAGTACATATTCAGCATCACACCTCAGCCCACCAACAACGTCAATCCTCTTGTCGACAATAACTGGTGGGGGCCGGTGCGATGGAATCACGACGACTACGCGGTCACCGGTCGCCTCGATCACCGTTTCTCGGACCGCGACCAGTTCTTCGTGCGGCTGAGCTATGAAGACAGCAATCACCTCGACGCGAGCGGCATGCAGTTCCTGGACGGCGTGTCGGGTTACTCGCAGATCATCGACGGGGAAAAGAGCGGGACGGTCTCCTGGATTCACAGCTTTTCGCCATCCTTCTTTAACGAGTTCCTCGGCGGCGTCCGCCGAAGGACCGGCGGCGGATACACAAGAACCATGGGTGTGAACTGGCCCGACACCTTTGGATTGCCGAACCCGTTCCGCTCCGGAGCATATCAGATTAATAACACCGGACTAGACAACTACACGCCAAAGGCGAACGGAGCGAGCTTCGCCAATGAGACGTACTACACAGTCGACGACAATCTTACCTACATTCACGGCAAGCACGAGCTGCAGTTCGGCGCGCGTCATCGATTCGACCAGATTTACATCCTGCCCGATCAGAATAACGGGCCGATCCTGGATTACGGGACGGTAGCCACGGCGCTCTATGACGCGAAGTCCTCGACTCCGCAGAACCCGATGGCGACACCCTTCACCGGACACAACTTGGCCAATCTGTATTTGGGGCATTCGACTTACGCGAACACGATGATCCGGAACTGGTACTACATGCTAGGCGGCGAGACGGCGCTGTACTTCCAGGACAACTTCAAACCGACGTCGCGTCTGACGCTCAACCTGGGCCTGCGTTGGGAGCATTGGCGCGCCTACAAGGAGAAGAACAACCTGCTGATCGGGTTCGAGCCGGCCAGCCACTCCATGGTGATGGGCACCGGCCTGGACACGATGTACAACCTGGGGGCGACCGTTCCGGCGGTCGTTGACCAATACAAGAGGCTGGGACTGAGGTTCACGAACTGGAACGATGCGGGATTGCCACAGAACCTGGTACACTCCCGGAACCGAAACTTCGCGCCTCGGATCGGTTTCGCGTATAAGGCGCTCGACGGCAAGAAAGCCTTTGTCGTCCGCGGAGGTTACAGTCTGGCCTACTTCAGCATTACCGCCGATACCTGGTTGAGCGGCTTCAACAACGCCACGCCGCTTAGGGCAAATTTCAATTACGACCCGAATGACTCGGCACAGTCTCCGGACTTGCTGCCGCGATATATGATGCGCTCCGTTCCGGCATATGTGAATGGCGTTAACGACAGGAATGCAATCGACTTGTCGCAGCCGCGCGGCATTACTCGCGGAACTGCGCAAGCGAGCTACTTCGCGCCAACCCTTCCCGATGCGCGGACACATAGCTGGAACTTGACGCTCGAAAAAGAAGTGGCGGCGTCCGCCGTCGCGCGGCTCCGCTACGTTGGCAACAGCGGGCGCAACCTGAACCAGTGGTTCAACTACAACGATTCGACGCCAGACTACATCTGGTATGCGACTACCGGACAACCGCTGCCTACCGGTGAATACAACAATGTCGCACGCCGGCCGTATGATCAGCAGGTGCTGGGAACCGTGCAGGAGTATCGAAGCACGGCGTGGTCCAATTACAATGGCTTCGAAGCGGAGCTTGAGCGCCGGTTCAGCAAGGGCTACGGGTTCCAGGTGTCTTACGTGGTCGGAAACGCGTTTACCGCGACCACGCCCACTTCCACACCCATGCTCGATGTCAACCAGTTTATGCCCGGCATCGTGCCCGCCGACTACGATGAGCGGAATGCGTTTTTGAATTATCGCCGCGACACTGGCATTCCCAAACATCGAGTTCGATGGAACTGGCTGATGGACCTGCCGTTCGGAAAGGGCAAGTGGATCGGCGGCAACGCGAGCGGGTTCGTCGATAAATTGATCGGCGGCTGGCAAGTGGCCGGGCTGGGCAGTTTGGGGACCACGTACTTCTCGCTGCCCACCGGCAACTGGAACCTGACCGGCGCTCCGGTAGAGATCTACGGTTATAAGTACCCGATTGAGAATTGCACAAGCGGCGCCTGTGTTCCGGGTTACCTCTGGTGGAACGGCTACATCCCGGCAAACCGGATCAACAGCAAGGATGCCAATGGAAAGCCTAACGGCTATATGGGAGTACCGGCCGATTACAAACCTGCGGTCACTCCGCTGATCCCGTGGGGGAGCACCGCATTGCCGGCCAACGCACCCGCCAACACGACCATGTCGCAGTATTGGGACACTAACAACGTTTGGGTCCCGCTCAAGAATGGCAATACGCAACGCGTGGGCTACAATAACGGCCTGCATCCCTGGAGGAACCAGTTCTTCCCGAGCGTGCGCCAGTGGGGATTGGACGCGTCTCTCTTCAAGAGCATCCCCATCACCGAACGTTTCGTAATGCGACTGAACGCCGACTTCTTCAACGTCCTCAATATGCCGGGAAATCCAAACAGCGTCGGAGGCGACGGCATGCTGAGCACGCGGAGTTCAGGACAGACGCCCAGGGTGTTGCAGTTGACTCTTCGCTTGACCTGGTAGGAGCGAGATATGGTGCAAGGGATGAACTCTCGAATTGTCGTTTTGTTGGGCGCTATGGCCACGCTCGCGTCCGCGCAGCAGGCCAAGCGCCCGGTAGAATACGTGAATGCGTTGATCGGTACCGCGCCGTTCGAGGATAAGCAGTACCTCGGTAACAACCCGCCGAAAGGCGAGGAGTTGTACACCGGAGACGTGGTTCCGGGCGCGATGGCGCTGGACGGGACCGTAAAACTCGGGCCGGATACCGGGTTCGAAGGCGTCTTCCATATGCGCGGCACCGCGTACCGGTACACCGACACTTCGATCATGGGCTTCAGTCACACCCACCATGAGTACAACCGCTACGCCAACATCCTGTTCATGCCGGCAACGGGTCCGCTCAAGACCAATCCCGGGACCCGCGACAACCCGTCAGAGGGCTATCGCTCCCACAAGGACCCAAGCCGGGAGCGCGCGACGGCGGGCTACTACACGGTATTTCTAACGGACTACAAGGTGAATGTGGAGTTGACCGCAACCAGGAACGCAGGATTTCACCGGTACAAGTTTCCGAAATCCGGCGAGGCCCGGGTCCTGATAGACCTGTCCACTTCCCATCAGCAGGTGCTCGAGGCGCATCTGGAGGTCCTCGACAATCGCCGCGTCGCGGGCTGGCAGAAGTGCAAGGGTTATACGGTGTACTTCGCCGCCGAGTTCAACAAGCCATTCGCGTCCTTCGGGACATGGAAGGCGGGAGAGGCGCGAACGGGATCGAAGATGGAAACGGGAGCGCCGATCGGCGTGTTTCTCAACTACGCGACATCGGAAGGCGAAACAGTGCTCGCCAAGGTCGGCATATCGCTGACCGATGCCGATTCCGCGGGCAAGAGTCTGGCGGCGGAGATCCCGGGATGGGACTTCGATGCCGTAAAGAAGAAAACCCAGGAGGAGTGGAACAACATCCTCTCGCGAGTGGAAGTGGAAGGCGGCACCGAAGGCGAACGCATCAACTTCTATAGCTCGCTCTACCGCGTGATCGCGTCGGAGTATATCCTCGGCTGGCCGCTTCACGGTGCAGTTCAATCGATTATCCGGCCGGAATGGGTGGCGGAGCGGTTGAAAACGTACAAGTGGACTACCACGCGGGGCGGATTCTGGGGGCCGTCCTATGCCCCCTGGACCGCCGGAATGTACGCGCGCGGCTTCCGGGACTTTGACCTGACGGCGGCATTCGAAGCGTTCCGCCGTAGCGCGACGGACCCGAAGGTGGGCTGGGAACGGGTTGCGGACTACCTGCGGCTCGGCTATATCGCGTCCCGGGAACGATCGGACCAGGGGCAACTTGCGGATTCGGTACCGGGCGGGGGCCGCCCCGACGTAGTGAACCGCACGCTGGGCTACGCATACGAGGACTATGCGATCGCCCAACTGGCAAAGGCGCTCAATCGAACGGACGACTACGAATACTTCCTCTCCAGGTCTGGGAACTACCGGTTGCTTTTCGATCCGATTACCGGGTTCATGAGAGGCCGCAGGCCTGACGGTTCCTGGGTCACTCCGTTCGACCCGACGGCACCCTACGGCCAACGCTACTATCGGGAGGGGACGGCTTGGCACTACCTGTGGTTGGTGCCCCATGATTTGCAGGGCTTGATCGACCTGCTGGGCGGCAGAGATGTCTTCGTTCGAAAGCTCGACGAGTTTTTTACGACGCCTTACAACCCGCAGGAGCCCATGCGGGATGTTACAGGGGTGATTGGACAGTACGTCCACGGAAATGAGACGGACCGCCAGGCGCCGTACTACTACAATTACGCGGGCGCCCCCTGGAAGTCGCAGGAGATTGTGCGGAGGATTATGCGAGTCCTGCACAGGCCCGAGCCGGGCGGCCTTTGCGGAATGGACGACAACAGCTATCTCACCGGCTGGTACGTTTTCAGCGCGATGGGCTTTTATCCGGTCGAGCCCGCGCGGGCAGTGTACGTCATCGGAAGTCCGGTGTTCAGCAAAGTGACCATCCGCCTGCCTCGTGGGACATTCACCATCGAGGCGCGCAACGCGTCGGGAAACAACATATACATTCAGTCCGCATCGCTCAACGGGAAGCCGCTCGACAGGACCTACTTCGGCCACTCCGACATCATTCCCGGGGGAAGATTGACATTTGAGATGGGCCCCGCGCCGAACAAGCAGTGGGCGGCAGCCCCCGAAGCCGCACCGCCTTCGGCTACTCCCTATCTGGGGGTGGCCGCGACGCGGTAAACGACGGCCTACTGAATCCCGCTGATCGCCTCGAGCTCTCTAGCGATCACGGCGTTAGGTAGTGGGGCATAGCCGAGCGGCTCGGCCATGCGTTGGCCGTCCGTGAGCATCCAGCGCAGGAAGTCCCTGACGGCTCGCTTCTTCGCCGGATCGCCTATCGTGCCTGGCGCCAGTAGCCATGTGAAGCTCGCGATGGGATAAGCGTCTTCGCCGGGCGCGGCGGTTATGGAGATTCGAAAATCCGCCGGCATGCGATGAGTGGCGTTCACCGCTGCCGCTGCGATGGTGCTGACGCCGGCCCGGATGAACTTCCCGGCGGTGTTGCGCACGCGGCCTGCGGCCAGGCGGTTCTGGAGCGCGTAGGCCAGTTCCACGTAGCCGAGCGAATAGGGCGTCTGGCTGACCAGGGCCGCCACTCCTGGGTTGCCGCGCGCGCCGAGGCCGCACGGCCAGCTCACCGACATGCTCGTGCCCACACCCTTCTTCCAGGCTGTGCTGGTCTTGGAGAGGAAATCGGTCCAGATGAATGTGGTGCCGCTTCCATCTGAACGGTGAACCGGGAGTATGGGTGCTTCGGGCAGAGGTATGCCGGGATTGGCGGCGGCGATGGCGCGGTCGTTCCATCGTGTGATGGTTCCCAGGAAGACTCCCGCGAGCGCGTCAGGGGTGAAGTTGAGCTCGGCACGCAGACCCGGGATGTTGGAAACGGGAACCACAGCGCCGATCACGGTAGGGAAGTGCAGCGCTCCCGAGGACGCGAGCTGTGCATCAGTCAGGGGACAATCGGATGCCGCAAAATCGACGGTGCCGTTCTGAAGCTGCCGGATGCCGGCGCCGGAGCCGGCGGGCTGGTAGTTGATCCGCATGTCCGGGTGGAGGCGATGGAACTCGTCAAACCACTTTGCGTAGATCGGGTAAGGAAAACTCGCGCCGGCTCCGTTCACCAGAATGTCGCCGGGCGCTGGAGCGGAGAGGAGCGCCAGGGCGACGGCGGCCAGGCTGATGCGGAGACTCACGCGCATAGTTAACTATTCTGACCGCGCCATGTTACAGAACGGTTACAGGCCACTTACTCGTCCGCTGCTTCCACGGTGACGACCCGGTTGGGGTAGTCAAGAGTCAGGATGAAATCCTGCAGCACGGCGTTGCCGAGGTTCCCTCCGCGGCGGGCGAGGCTTTCGGTGTCGCCATAGCCGCGCTCGACATAAGCCACCTCGATAGCGCCGAGGTCGATGGTCTTGAGCGACAAAGACCGAACGAATCCCTTGGTCAGGCGCGCCTTGCCAAGATAGCCGGCCGCTTCGAGCGGCAAGCCGGCGCGGGCGAGTTCCTCGAGCCCCAGATGCCGGACCGCTTCGGGAAATAGAATCAGGCCGAGGCTGGAGCCGGTGTCGAGAGTGACGGGGATCCTCTTCCCATTCACGTAACATTCTTCGAGCACCGGCAGAACAGAATTGGCGCGGAATTCCATGGGAAAGGAGATACGCCGGGAGGTGTCGGGCGAAGGGGGAAAGGGAGACCGCGAGTAGAACCGGATGCGGCGCCGGAAGTAATCGATCTGGGTAACGCGGGAGGCGACGAAGTCGAAGCCAAGCACACCGTGGAGGGGGCGGCCGAGCATTTGGGACACGCCGGCGAGGTCGAGGACGGCCACGGAAACGTTGCGGGCTGTGAGCGCGCCGGCCCGCAGTTCGGAGCATGTTGCGAGGTGCCCGAACACGCGCCTGCCACCCGCTCCGCTCGTTGCGCGCTTCGCGGCGCGGAGCGGCATACCCAGGCGCCTGGCGAGGGCGAGGTCGATGGTGGTCAGGTGCGTGCCCGAGTCGAGGACAAAGTTAAACGGACCCTCGCCGTTGATGCTGGCGCGGAGAACGATCTGGTTGTGTAGGAAGTCGAACGGGATCTCGATATCGGGTTCCAGGCCGCGCGCGGGAACGGCAACCATGCCGAGAAAACAGAGCAGGGCGGCGAGGCAGTGGGCCATAATCGATCCGAGCTTTGAGATTACAGCATCGGGGCGGACCCAGGGTCTTTTAGCAGCTGGAATCTAAGGGATCGTAATTACCGTGTAACGAACGCCGGGTCAGAATGGGATCATGCGATCCGTCCATGAAAAGGGGAGGGCGCTTGCGATCGGGCTTGGCGCAGACGACGAGCTTGTAAATCGAAGTTCTCGCGGTGAGAGGGTTTGACGCGATCGCGACGCCGATCCACGGGGGCGAACTGCTGCGCGAAATGATGCATGCGTGTCCGTCTCCAACTGGAATCTTGCGCCGAACACGGAGCATGAGACTGATGCCGACGGCAACCCGCTGCGGGATGCGGAAGCCGGAACGAACAGCCCGGAAGCCGCCTGGAAGGACCTCTGGTTCTATTCGAACGCGGTTTTTGTCTATGTAAAGTAAGCTGTTTGACCCGTGCCGGGGCCAGCAGAGAGGGCCCCGGCGCCGTTTCGTTGCATCTGTAAACAGACCCTCCCGCACTCTTTCACTTCACGAACACTTCAAGTCGCGTTAACCGTATTGAAACACTCCGAACGTACTCTGGCTGTGAACCTATGAAACAAATCCATCTGTTGACAGCAGCACTCTACCTCAGTTTCGGCCTGATCGCGTTCGGCCAAACCGACCAGGGGCGGATCATCGGCACCGTACTGGACAGCAACGGCGCGGTGATTCCGTCCGCTTCCGTTGTGGCGAGGAACGAGCGGACCGGAATCGAGCGCACCGCGGCGGCGAACAGCCAAGGGCGCTACTTCATAACTAATCTGCCCCCGGCGCAATATACGATCACTGGTAAGGCAAGCGGGCTCGGTCCGACGGAAATCGGCCAGATCGTGTTGACGGCGGGACAGGAGCGGACGATCGACCTGGTGCTGCAGCCGGCGGCGCTGCATCAGGAAATCACGGTTTCCGGCGGCGACCTCGTCGTGGTCGACATGAGTTCAGCGCGCGTCGGCGCGAACGTGAACGAGCGCGAAGTGGCCACACTGCCGCTCAACGGACGGCAACTCTCCCAGCTTTACCTGCTGGCTCCCGGCGCGCAGACCGCGGGGGGCGGGTCGTATGACAACATCCGGTTCAGCGGGCGCGCCAATCAGGAAAACGCCATCCGATTCGACGGCATTGAAGGCTCATCCATCATCGATGCGTCGCCGGGAAACCTGAACGGCGAGGTTTCCACCGGATTCCGCCTGCAGTCGAGCCTGGAGAACGTCCAGGAGTTCCGGGTGGAATCGAGCAACTACCCGGCGGAATTCGGGACGGGCACGGCGGGGCAAATCTCGGTAGTTACTAAGTCGGGCGGAAACGAGTTACACGGCACCCTGTTCGAGTACTTACGGAACAGCGCGATGGATGCGCGCAACTTTTTCGACGGTGCGACGAAATCTCCGCTGCGGCTGAACCAGTTCGGCGGGTCTGTTGGCGGTCCGATCGCCCGGAACAAACTGTTCTTCTTCGGCAGCTACGAGGGATTGCGGCAGCGGGCGGGTGTGAACATTATCGAGGCGGTTCCGAGCGCGACGGCGCGGGCGCGGGCGGTCCCTTCGATCGCTCCGCTTATGGCGGCGTATCCGACGGGCGGGCTGCCGACATCGAACCCGGACCTCGATCTGTACCGGCTGAGCGCCAGCACGAGCGTGGATGAGAACTATGGCAGCCTGCGTCTGGACTACCGGATCAACGACAAGTATTCGCTGACGGCGCGATATTTCCGTGACCAGGGCGAACTGACCAGCCCGCTGAACGTGACGGGCAACTACCAGCGCGTTACGGCGGTGCCGCAGAACGGGCTGATCAGCTTCCAGCAGATTGTCAGCCCCACGGTGATCAATGAATTCAAGGCCGGCTTCAATGGATCGAAGACGCGGCTGAACGGCGTTGCGCCTTCGGTGAACGGGATTGACATCTCGTCGCTTTCGATCGACTTCACGGGCACGGCCTCGGTTGCGGGCATTGGCGGGCAGGGCGTATCGGGCGGCGCGGCGCGGCTGGGCGGGCTGATTCGCTCCAACAGCGCCCAGAACGGGCGCGCGGTCCCGTACACGAATTACACGATGACGTTTGCCGACCAGTTGAGTTGGGTGAAGCAGAACCACACACTGAAGTTCGGGGTCGAGGTCCGGCCGGTCCGTCTGTACACCGATCGCCTCGGCGGCACGACGTACACGTTCTCCAACTTGAACGACCTGCTGAACAACAAGCCGGCGAGCGTGCAGGTGATCGGCGACATCAGCGCTCCGAACCCGCTGCACGGCGGCGCGACCGGCAACCGCTATCTGAAGCAGGCTTACTATATCGGCTACGCGCAGGATGAGTGGAAAATCAGGCCGAACTTCACGATGAACTACGGCCTGCGGTACGAATACTACTCCCCGCTGCACGAGGACCGGAACCTGTTCACGCTTTTCGATATGACCACTGCCACGTTGCAAGGTCCCAACGCACACTGGTATCGCAGCTCGAAGAGGAACTTCGGGCCGCGTCTGGCCTTCACCTGGGCGCCCGACAAGCTGAAGAACAACACAGTGCTTCGTATCGGAGCCGGCTACTACTACGGCCCGGGGCAGACCGAAGACCAGGTGCAGCCGATCGACAGCGATCGCGTGACGATGACCACGACCAGCGCGTTGTTTCCCGTGAACAGCCAGCAGATCGTCTCCGGCTTCGATGTGAACAAATTCAGTGGATTTGCCCCGCGTGTTTACGCGCCTGGGTACACGCTGCCGGAGAAGGTCCTCTCGTATACGGCGTCCATCCAGCAGCACCTGCCGTTCGACACGGTTCTGACTGCGGCGTACGTAGGCAGCCAGGGGCGCAACCTCTTCCTGCGCGCCTGGACCAACCTCATGACAGGGGTCACGATGAATCAGACGACAGGCGCCGGCTCCGCAGTTCTGGAATTCGGCCCCCGCTACGCGCAGCTCGACTACAAGACTACCGGCGGCACGGACCACTACGATTCGCTCCAGGTTACGGCCAACCGGCGGTTCAGCCAGGGCCTCACGGTCGGGACACAGTGGACGTGGGGACACAGCCTCGGCAACACCGGCGGCTCGAACGAAGCGCAGACCCAGACCGACCCGTTCAACTTCGAGCGTGACCGCGGCAACAACGCATTCGACGTTCGACACAGCTTCAACGCGACGGCTATGTACGACCTCCCGGTGGGCAAAGGCCACAAGTACATGAGCAACGCTCCGAAGGCGGCTGAACTGCTGTTAGGCGGCTGGCAAATCGGCGGCGTGCTGAACGCCCGCACGGGCCTGCCGATCGACCTGACGCTGGCCCGCAATGACATCGCGTACCGTGTGAACTCCACGGGCGCGATCGTCGACAAGCCGATCGTGGGCTCGGACGGCACCGTTCTGACGACGGCGATCGTCAACAACCCGTGGGGCGGCGCTTTCCGGAACAACCGGCGGCCGGACGTGGTGGCCGGGGTGAGCCCGTTCCTCGCTTCCTCGACCGACAAGCGGGTGTTCTTGAATCCTGCCGCGTTCTCGATCCCCGCTCCGGGCACGTTCGGTAATCTCGGCCGCTGGGGGCTGCACGGGCCTGGCCTCGCGCAGTTCGACCTGACGCTGCACAAGCGCTTCGCGATCGACGAGAAGAGGAGCGTGGAGTTCCGGTCGGAGTTCTACAACATCCTGAACCGCACGAACTTCGCGAACCCGGTTTCGAGACTGAACAACGCACTCGGCACGGGCACAAACCAGATCCAGCCGGGGCAGCAGTTCACGCAGGCGGCTGCGGGCGGCACCTTCGGCATGAGCACGTCCACGGTAACGAAGGATGTGGGCCTGGGCGCCAGCCGGCAAATTCAGATGTCGCTGCGGCTCAATTTCTAGAACCTGACCACTGGGGGGTGGGGCGACCTGCCCCCCTATTTTTTTCGCGAAAGAGGCAGCTCCAATGAAGAAACTGGTTCTGGTAGAGGACGACCTGGATCTCTTCACGCTGCTGAAGTACAACGTGGAAAAGGAGGGGTTCCGGGTAGCGGGAGTGCATCGCGGCTCCGGGGTGATCGAGCTGTGCCTGCGGGAGCGGCCCGATTTGATTCTGCTGGATGTGATGCTCCCCGATTGCGATGGCTTCGATGTATGTAAGCTGCTGCGCGCCAACGCGCAACTCGCGGCGACGCCGATCATCTTCCTCACAGCGCGGGCGTCGGAGACGGACCGCGTGATCGGGCTCGAACTGGGCGCGGTGGATTACATTGTGAAGCCGTTCTTCATGCGGGAAGTGATTGCGCGCATCCGCGTGCAACTGCGGCCGCGCTCTGAAGCGCCTACTCTGATGCGGTGCGGGGAGGTTGAGCTCGATCCGCGTGAGTGCGTGGTGCGGGTGAACGGCTCCGAGGTGGTGCTCACGGCGACGGAGTTCCGCTTGCTCGAGTTCCTGATGAGCCGCCCCGGAGCGGTTTTCAGCCGGCGTCAGTTGCTCGACGCGGTGTGGGGCTATGACCGGGCAGTCACCGAGCGCACAGTGGACGTCTACATCCTGCGGCTTCGCCAGAAGCTCGGCGAGGGCGATGCCGGCGCGCCGTTCATTCGCTCGATTCGTGGATTCGGCTACAGCTTCCGCCAGTGGGAGGCGGAATTGGGGCGCGGCGCATGAGTGACGATGCGCGAACCTTGTAATGGATGCCTTCAAAACGCTGTACCTGGGTGAGCATGGATGATCCGCTCATGCTCCAGTATCACGACCGCGAATGGGGCCTGCCCGTCCACGATGACCGCAAACATTTCGAGTTCCTTGTGCTCGAAGCGGCGCAGGCCGGATTAAGCTGGTCGATCGTGCTCAAGAAACGGGAAGGCTATCGCCAAGCCTTCAGCGAGTTCGACCCCGCGAAGGTGGCCCGGTATACCGAGACGGAAATTCAGAAGCTCACGTTGGATCCGGCCATAGTTCGAAACCGAATGAAGATCGAGGCCGCGGTACGCAACGCCCAGGCGTTCCTCGCAGTTCAGGAAGAGTTCGGGACGTTTGACGCTTATTGCTGGCGCTTCGTCGAGGGGCGGCCCAGAATCAACCGGTGGAAGGCGATGCCGGAGATTCCGGCGACCTCACGCGAATCGGACGCGTTTAGCAGAGACCTCAGACAGCGAGGATTCAAGTTCGTCGGTTCGACTATTATCTATGCCCAAATGCAGGCGGTCGGCATGGTGAACGATCACCTCGTCGATTGTTTCCGCTATCGAGAGATTCAGCAGTTCGACTCCGCGCGGTGACGCGGTCGCGCCGGGTGGGACAGACCATCGTCTTTGTGGTCCGCCCTGTTCGCTCCCCTGTCAAGCCAAATAACGAGGTGACCGAAACGGGGGTTGTTGAGCCACGTAAAAACATGACCGAACGCGCCGGCGTTTTCTCCTCTCGGTAAAGTGAAATCGATTCCCTGGGGAGTCGCGCTC
>JAEZIJ010000071.1 GCA_023436715.1 Acidobacteriota bacterium | reverse complement strand
CATCCGAAACGAACGAAACGGAGATCCTTTCCTCGCGCCGCTTGGCATCGTCGTCGCACATTCCCCGCGCGCAAGGAACCACGATGAGCTTAGTTAAGTGGCATTGGGCGAAACCGCCTGCCCCACTCGCGGTGATTCTCAGGCCCGCCGGCGCATTACCGCCGCGTGGCTGATCCGAACCTGCGGCCGCTCCACCACATCCAACCCGGCTTCGCGCGCCATGGCAAGCTCTTCGCCGAACATCTGCGGCGTCACGTGCCCCTTGGGTTCGGCCAGCAGAAATCTCCCGCCTGGCTTCAGGCACGAAGCGACCTCGAAAAGGAAGCCGCGTGCATCCGGCACTTCGTGAAGCACTGCGAACGCGAGGGCAAAGTCGGCCGGCTCGCGAAGGCCGAGCCGGTTGGGCTCCGCGCGCCGCGTGAGTATCCGGTGCGCTACGCCGGCCTTGCGGGCGCGAGCAGCGAGCACGTCAAGCGATCGCTGCTGAAGATCGACGGCGATCACCCGGCCCTCGTCCCCCACCATGCGAGCCATGGCGATCGAGAAGATTCCCATTCCGCAGCCGAGATCCAGCACGGTCATGCCGGCACTCACGTAGGGAGACAGAATCGCCCGCGGATCGTGCAGATATTTACGAACGGGATTATCGATTGCGTATGTCAGCCACCACGGGCATACGTGCGGCATCGCGTCCCTCCGAGACACAAATCCTCACTCGAAAACCCAGCCCCGCCGGGCCGTTCGACTTCAATTTCTTTCTTTGCTATCATATAATTACCGATGGGAATTAGAACAGCTTATTCGCAAGGTGCTCAGGTCGAGCATCTGAAGTTTGGTTTCGGCACGGTTCTTTCCTGCAACGAGGAGCACATCGTCATTAAGTTTGACGATTTCGGAGAGAAGAAATTTGTCACTCCGATCGTACTGGCAGCACTCAAAAAGAGTGACAGGCAGCCGCCGGTCGAGAAGCGCGCGTCCCGGAGCCGCAAGGCCAAGGCCGTTGTCGCCGCTCCCGCCCAATAGCGCGGCTTCGGACTTCTACTTTCCTTCACCCGAATGAGCCGATTGCCCGAACTATGGGCCGCCGGTCTACGAAGCATCTCTCTTCCTTTGTTAAACTGAGTCTTTCCAATGAAATTCGGAGTGGTAGTTTTTCCAGGAAGCAATTGCGATCACGATGCGTGGTACGCCGTGTCCCAGAACCTGGGGCAATCGGCGGAGTTCCTCTGGCACGACTCGGCCAGCGTGGGTGACTGCGATGCCGTCATCCTGCCGGGAGGCTTCTCCTATGGCGATTACCTGAGGTGCGGCGCGATTGCCAAATTCTCGCCCGTCATGGGCGCAGTGAAGAAGTTTGCGCGAGACGGCGGACTGGTGCTCGGCATCTGCAACGGCTTCCAGATCCTCGTCGAGAGCGGCCTGCTGCCGGGCGCGCTCACCCGCAATCGCGGGCTGAAGTTCATCTGCCGCCCGGTGGATCTCAGCATCGAGACCACCGCCACGCCGTTTACATCGGCCGGCACAAAGGGGCAGGTGCTCACGGTCCCGATCGCGCATGGCGACGGCTGCTTCCAGGCCGACGAGCGGACGCTCGCCCAACTCGAAGCCGAGGACCGCATCGTCTTCCGCTACGTGAACAACCCCAACGGATCGGTTCACGACATCGCCGGAATCCTTAACGAAGGCCGGAACGTGCTCGGCATGATGCCTCACCCCGAGCGCGCCAGCGAGCCTCTGATGGGCTCCTCGGACGGCCTCGTCGTTCTGCAATCGATGGTTGCGGCGCTCACCGGCAGCCGCGCCTGACGTCTCCACAGCTTGCATATGATTACTCCCGACCTGATCGCTTCCCACCAGCTTTCCCAGGACGAGTACGACAAAATCGTCTCGCTGCTCGGCCGCGAGCCTACCTACACCGAACTCGGCATTTTCAGCGTGATGTGGAGCGAGCACTGCTCCTACAAGAGTTCGCGCCTGCACCTGAAGAAGCTGCCGACGCGCAGCAAACTGGTGGTGCAGGGTCCGGGAGAGAACGCCGGAATCATCGACATCGGCGGCGGGTACGCGATCGCCTTCAAGATCGAATCCCACAACCACCCCAGCTTCATCGAGCCGTTCCAGGGCGCGGCCACCGGCGTCGGCGGCATTTTGCGCGACATCTTCACCATGGGCGCGCGCCCCATCGCCGTAATGGATTCGCTCCGCTTTGGCTCTCTCGACGACCCTGAGAACGGCGCGCGCAACCGGCGCATACTCGAAGGCGTGGTCTCGGGCATCGCGCATTACGGCAACTGCTTCGGCGTGCCCACCATCGGCGGCGAGACGATCTTCGAGAACAGCTACAACGGCAACCCGCTCGTGAACGTCTTCGCGCTCGGCGTTTTCAAGAAGGACCAGATTTTCTACGGCCGCGCGCAAGGCATCGGCAACCCGGTGATCTACGTCGGCGCAAAGACCGGGAAGGACGGCATACACGGCGCCTCGATGGCTTCGGCCGAGTTCTCCGAGGAGTCCTCGCAGAAGCGGCCCAACGTGCAGATGGGCGACCCGTTCATGGAAAAGCTGCTGCTCGAAGCGTGCCTCGAAGCCATGCGGACCGGCGCCATCGTCGGCATTCAGGACATGGGCGCCGCCGGGCTTACCTGCTCCACCTGCGAAATGGGCAGCCGCGCCAATACCGGCATCGAGATCGATCTCAAGCTGGTGCCGCAACGCGAAACCGGCATGACGCCGTACGAGATCATGCTGTCGGAATCGCAGGAGCGCATGCTGCTCGTGGCCGAAAAGGGCCGCGAGGAGGAAGTGGTCCGCGTCTACAAGAAGTGGGGCCTCGATGCCGTGACCATCGGCGTCGTGACCGATGACGGCATGCTCCGCGTGAAGGACCACGGCAAGATAGTCGCGGAGATCCCGAACCGCGCGCTGGCCGACGAAGCTCCCATCTACGACCGTCCGCACACCGTTTCGTTCCGTACCGCGCCGATGGAAGCCCCCGAGTTCCGCAGCCGCGACCTGGCGGCCGACCTCGCCGCGGTGCTCGCCTCGGAAGACGTCTGCTCCAAGCGCTGGATCTGGGAGCAGTACGACTACATGGTCCGGACGAACACTATCCAGACCCCTGGGGGCGATGCCGCTATCGTCCGCATCAAAGAAACCGATTCCTCGATCGCCATGGCGCTCGACGGCAACGGCCGTTACGCGTACCTTGCCCCGCGCGAAGCCGCTAAACTCGCAGTGGCCGAGTGCTGCCGCAATCTCGCCGTTGTGGGCGCGGAACCGATCGCGGCGACCAACTGCCTCAACTTCGGCAATCCGGAACGCCCTGAAATCATGGCGCAGCTTGTCGAGGCCATCGAGGGCATGTCCGACGCCTGCCGGTACTTCGAGACCCCGATAACCGGCGGCAACGTGAGCCTCTACAACGAAACGCTCGGCGAGCCGATCTTCCCCACTCCCGTGCTCGGCATTGTCGGCCTGATGAAAACCGCCGCGCCGGTCACCATAGACTTCAAGCACGCCGGCCGCTCCGTGATTCTGCTCGGCGGCCTCGGCTCCTGCGACGACACCCGCTTCGGCGGGACACAGTATGCCAAGGCCGTGCTTAACGGCCTGTGGGGCCTGCCGCCCGCTCTCGACATGGATTACGAAAAGCGCGTGCAGGCGGCCGTGCGGCAGATCGTCACCGAGGGCCTGGCCGAATCCGCGCATGACTTGAGCGACGGCGGCCTGGCCGTGGCGCTCGCCGAATCGTCATTCGGTCCGGCAGGCGTGGGCGCGGCGCTGGAGTTCGATTGCGCTCTGCGGCCGGAATTCCTGCTTTTCCACGAAGGCCCCTCTCGGGTGCTGATCTCGACCGAGCGCGCAGCCGATGTCCTGCGCATCGCCGCGCAGCACGGAGTGGAAGCGATTCAGGCCGGTAGCACCATCCAGGGCCGGCTGTCGGTCCGCAACGGCGCGGGGACCCTGATAGACTTGGATATTGCCCCCCTGCGCAAGGCTTGGGCGGGAGCGCTCGAGACCCGCTTGAGAGGCTAGCTCGCATGCCTGAGAAATTCCACGACGAGTGTGGTGTTGTCGCTGTCTTCGGACACCCTGAGGCCGCCAACCTGGCTTACCTCGGCCTATACGCCCTGCAGCATCGCGGGCAGGAAAGCGCGGGCATGTGCTCGAGCGACGGCCGTGAAGTCCACTGCGTGAAGCAGATGGGCTACGTGGCCGACGTCTTCACGCCGGAACGGCTCGCCACACTGCCCGGTTCCTCTGCCATCGCGCACACGCGCTACTCCACCTCGGGCGAGACCGGCCTGCAAAATGCGCAGCCGTTTGCCGTCTCCTGCAACAAGGGGCGGATCGCGGTGGCGCACAACGGAAATCTCACCAACGCCGCGGAGCTCCGCCGCGAACTGGAACGTGAGGGCGCCATTTTCCAGGCGTCGAGCGACACCGAAGTCGTGCTGCACCTCGTGGCCCGCTCGCGCGAGCGCACCATGGCCGGCGCCCTTCGCGAAGCCCTGCTCCAGATGGAAGGAGCGTTCTCGCTCGTGTTCCTCGCGCAGGATCGCATCATCGTGGCGCGCGACCCCCAGGGTTTCCGCCCGCTCTGCATGGGGCAGATGGAGCTTTCGGGAGGCAAGAAGTGCTACGTTTTCGCCTCCGAGACCTGCGCGTTCGACCTCATCGGGGCGGTTTACATGGGCGATGTCGAGCCGGGCGAAATGGTGATCGCCGGGCCTGAAGGACTTACCCGCGAGCGCTACGTCCCACAGCAGCCGCGCGCCCAGTGCGTCTTCGAGCACGTCTATTTCGCCCGCCCGGATTCGATGGTGTTCGGCCTCTCCGTGCAGGAATCGCGCGAGAAGATGGGGCGTCTGCTGGCGCGCGAAAGCGCCGTGCCGGCGGACATCGTCGTGCCCGTCCCCGATTCCGGCGTGGCGGCCGCCATCGGCTTCGCGGCGGAATCCGGCATTCCGTTCCGTCACGGGCTGATCCGCAGCCACTACATCGGGCGGACATTCATCGAGCCCAGCCAGGCCATTCGCGATTTCGGCGTCAAGCTGAAGCTCAACCCGGTGCGCCATCTGCTCGAAGGCAAGCGCGTGGTGCTGGTGGACGATTCCATCGTCCGCGGAACCACCAGCCGCAAGATCGTCCGCATGGTGAGGCAGGCCGGCGCGCGCGAGGTGCATATGCGCATCTCATGCCCGCCCACCAAGTCCCCGTGCTTCTACGGCGTGGATACCCCGACCAAGGGCGAACTGATCGCCGCCAACAACACCGTCGAGGAGATACGGAAGTTCCTCGAAGCCGACAGCCTGGCTTACCTCTCTCTCGGCGCGCTGCGCGAGGCCGTGACCGACGAGCGCCACGAGTACTGCTACGCCTGCTACACGGGGAATTACCCCACCGAACTCGTCAACATCGCCGAGTTGATGCAGGGTAAAGGCCAGCGCCGTTAAGCGAGAGCGTCAGTTGCCGTTGCCCTGAATCAAATCGGCGGCAACCGGATCGAGCCTGCCGAACAAGCCATTCGATTGACTGTTCGGTCCGGCCGCAAAGAAGAGCGTGTTGGCCGGCCCCGCCGTCCCTCCGTTGCCGAAGCCGATCCCCAAGATACCGTCGATCACGATCGATTGACCCTCCGGAGTGAGCAGGTTTCCCTCGAAGGCCCCGGTCGCTATGTCGAAGGCAAGAATTTCGCCGCTGCCGAACTGTCCCACGATCAGATGGTGGCTGAATAGACCGAAGTCGGCAGGCGCAAGCGCGAGACCCCAGGGCGCATTCAGCGCGGAGACGTGCTCGAAGACGCCAATCAGCTTGCCCCGCGGAGTGAACATCGCGACTAGTCCGTTACCCGCCCCGGGCACATCGTCGTGCCTGGCGGCATCCTGCTTTGCGAAGGTCACGAACAGGTTGCCTCCGATGTTCTGGATGTTGAACGGAACCAATCCCCGCGGATTCTTACGGAGTCGAAAGCCCTGACCGTTCGCCACGGTGTTGAAACTCGTGTCGAACACGTCAATGCGGCCAGCGTGGAAATCGGTCGCGAAGAGGAATCGCTCGCTTCCCACCGTAGCTATGGCCACTCCTTTGAAGACCGCGTCCGGGTTGTTCACAACCACCATTGCGTTGGTCGCATTGACGTCGGGATTCCAACCTGAGATGGTTCCGTTTTCGGAGACGAAGATGAAGCGCGCCGGTTTGCCCGGAGCCAGCTCGAAATCTCCGCTTCCATTAAAGACCGTTCCGGTTGGCGAACCCGGCACCGTCACCACCAGAGATTGCCGGTTTCCGTCGCCGTCGTACATAGTGGCATGTCCGGTTCCGTTGTCCGACACCCACCACGGACTCGCCGATGTCCGCGCAATCCCCCAGCCGTTTACTAGATTCGGATCGGTGTGCGGCGCCAGCGAAGAGAGATTCGAAACCAGGTTGGCCTGTTCATAATGCTGCGCCCACGCATTCCCGGCTAGGATTGTCGCGGCCGCCGCGAACGAGCACAGTTTCAACTGCTTGAACACACGTGAGTCTGCCATGTGCCCCTCCTCGTTTCCCAGTACCCCGCTTAGCCAAAAATCTATCACAGAGAAGGTCAAGTCTGAAAGTGAGTTCGCGCCGATGGCAGCTAACGCAGCGGAACGAAACGGCAATATGCCGCTGCGCTTCTCGCGATTTCCTCGCCGGAGCGGCAGAGCACCACAAGCTCCTGGTCCCACTTTGGACTCGCGGCCGCAGCAACAGAGATCCTTCATAGGCCGCCAATTTCGGCCAGCCAAGCGCGCGCCGTGAGAAATCGGCGTTCATCGGTGTTGATCGGCGGCTAGAATGAATTGAATTGGCCGCCGATGAACAC
>JAEZIJ010000209.1 GCA_023436715.1 Acidobacteriota bacterium | reverse complement strand
AGAGTGCGCTGCGGCACCTCGATCCACAGCAGGTCAGCGATCTCGCCGGACGGCCGGTTTCTGTAGGCCTGATTTCGTCCGGCAGTGAAGGCTTTGCGCAAATGGAGGATGCCCTGATCCCGCCGGGCGCTTCGCGCGCCAGACGTTTCGAGCTTGGCAGCACGCTGCACCGCGCCGCCGGCCCCGGCGCTGCCACCGATTTCGACGTGACGCTTTGCGACGACCAACTGCTTTGCCCGCCGGGTGCATTCCGTTTTCACCGCTCCGATTTGCGGCGCACGGTTCGTGAAGTGCTCACGGCCCGCCCCGACCTCGAGATCGCTCTTGCCCGCAGCTTTCAGTTGTTCAGGCGGCCCGTGATCGCCCGGATTGTCCGCAACATTGCGACAGAGAACGCGGCTTTCACGCTGGTCGCCGCTTTTCCCGAGATATTGTCCGGTGTGGTTCAACTCCCGTTTGCCATCGGCGACTACGGCTCCGATGCCGCGTTCATGACCATGAACCAGGTGCGCATGGCGTTTCTGATCGCCGCGGCGAGCGACCGGGAAGTCGGCTACCAACAGCAGCGGATACAGATTGCGGCGATCGTGGGCGGGGCGCTTGGCTGGCGGGCAGTGGCCCGCGAGATGGAGAAGAGTATCCCGTTTGGCGCGGGGCTGATCGCAAAGCCGTTGGTGGCCTGGGCCGGCACATGGACCGTCGGGGTGGGCCTGGAGCGGTTTTACCGCATCGGCTCCGGCCTCACGCGGGATGAGCGCCGGGAAATCTATGAGCGGGCTCTCGCTCGCGGCCGCGAAATCGTCGGCTCACTCGTTCAATTGCGAGATCAGGTGTAAACACGGGAACGAAGCTGTTCTCCGGGGCATCTAAAGTACTTGCACTGGAGGAATGATGCGATTGCGAATGATTCTGATGATTGCCGCGGCAGTCTCCGCGGCTTCGGCCGATACGCTTACGCTGCGCAGTGGCCAGACCGTTGAAGGCTCATATTTGGGCGGCAGCGCGCGGCAAGTTCGCATGGCCGTCGCGGACGAGATTCGCACCTTCGACGTGAGCGACGTCGCAAGCATTCGTTTTGAGGGCGCCACCGCGAGCGCACCGGCCGCGAAGCCGTCTATCGCGCCCGAACAGCAGATCCTGAAGGTGGAGCCGGCCGCGCCCGTTGTGGCATCCGCTCCAGCCAGCGGCTCTGAAATCCCATCCGGCACAAATATTACGATTCGAATGATCGACGATGTGGATTCGAAGGAAGCGAATGTCGGCCAGACGTTTCGCGCCAGCCTTGATGAACCCGTGACCGTTGATGGTCGTGTTCTGGTGCCGCGGGGCGCCGATGTCACAACGAAGCTGGTAGAGCTGAAAGACCCCGGAAAACTCGCGGGCGGCGGGCAACTGACGCTCGACCTCTCATCAATGACAGTGAATGGAAGGCAAATCGATGTCAACACCTCTGGCGTGACCACGGCCGGGGAATCGCGGAAGGGCCAGAGCGCGAAAGTGATCGGCGGTACGGCCGCGCTCGGCGCGATCATCGGTGCGATTGCGGGTGGAGGCAAGGGCGCCGCGATCGGAGCCGTCGCGGGAGGCGGCGCCGGAACCGCGGTTCAGGTGCTGACGCAGGGCACGCGGGTGCGGGTTCCCTCGGAAACCCGCCTGACGTTCTCGTTGCAGCAGCCCGTCAAAATCCAGTAGGATAGGGCTCCGGCCTTGTCCATATGAGAACCTGCGTACTTCTGGCGGCACTTGCCCTGGCTCCTGAACAGATTCTGGTCGAGGGCAACCCGGCCAGCCACGTTCGTGTGGTCATCTATGAGGACCTGCAATGTTCGGACTGCGCCAACTTGCGGCGCATGCTGGATGAGAAGCTGCTGCCCAAGTACTCGGGCACGGTGGCGTTCGAACATCGGGACTTCCCGCTTGCCAAGCACTCGTGGGCGCGGAAGGCGGCCATTGCTTCGCGGTTCTTCCAGGGCGCCAGCGCGGAGCTCGCCCTGAAGTATCGCCGGCACATGCTCGCGAACATCAAGGCGATCACGCCTGCCAACTTCAACGAGCAGCTTGCCGCCTTCGCAAAGAGCAACGGAAGCGATCCGGCAAAGGCGCTCGCCGCGCTCGATGACCCGGGACTGGCGGCGGCAGTCGAGGCGGATTTTCAGGACGGCGTGGCGCGAGGAGTATCGAAAACGCCCACCGCGATCGTTAACGGCACGCCATACATCGAGACCTTCACGTTCGAAGAGATCTCAAAAGCAATCGACGAAGCACTCAAGCAATGAGAAAGCCAGTTGCGGTTGTCACCGGCGCAAGCCGCGGAATCGGGCGGGGCATCGCCATCGAACTCGCGCAAACTCACTCTGTTGTCGGCACGTATCGCGGGCGGCGGGACGCGGCCGAATCCCTGCGTGAGGAAACGGGCGCCGAGATTTTCCAGTGCGACGTGGCCAGTTCCGCCGATCGCGAAGGACTGATCGAATTCGCGCTCCAGAAGTTCGGCCGCATCGACCTGCTGGTAAACAACGCTGGAATGGCTCCGCGAGAGCGCCGCGACATACTCGAGGCGACCGAAGAGAGCTTCGATGAACTGATCGCAACGAACCTCAAGGGTCCTTACTTCCTGACGCAGCTCGCTGCGCGCCGTATGGTGGAGCAGGGCTCCGGCCGCATCGTTTTCGTCACTTCCATTTCTTCCTACACCGCCTCCGTGAATCGCGGCGAATACTGCATTTCGAAAGCGGGCCTGAGCATGTCCGTGGCGCTATGGGCGGCGCGCCTGGCGGCATGCAATGTGCAGGTGTTCGAAATCCGGCCGGGAATTATCCGCACCGACATGATCGCCGCGGTGGAGCGGGCTTATGATGAGCGGATCGCGGGCGGGCTCCTGCCGCAGCGCCGCATGGGAGAACCGCGCGACATCGCGCAAGCCGTCCGAGCCATCGCCGGCGGCCTGCTGGATTACTGCACCGGGCAGGTGCTCAACGTCGACGGCGGATTCCATCTGCGCACCCTGTAGGGCCCAGCGCGGGTAAACCGCCGGCGAAGCTGAACGCACGAGGGCGTCCGCCCCACCCACCACTATCACCACTCAGCTGGACTTGACATGTATCCGTAACGGATATAATTTAGAGGCATGGCGAAGAAGGATCCGGCGCAGGTTCCGCTGACTCCCGCGGTGCTGCACATCCTGCTGGCGCTTTCGACGCGGGAGCGGCATGGGTACGGGATCATGAAGCAGGTGGAGGCGGACTCGCAGGGCAAGGTGAAGATGGGCCCGGGGACGCTGTACGGCTCGATAGGGCGGATGATGGAGGCGGGGCTGATCCGGGAAAGCGTGAAGCGGGTCGATCCGGAGATGGACGACGAGCGGCGGATCTATTACACGATCACGGGCGAGGGGCTGGCGGCGCTGGCGGCCGAACTGAAGCGGTATCGCGGCGTGGTGGCGGTGGCGGAAGGCCGTTTGTCATATGGCAACTGACGTCGCGGTTCGCCGCTATCGGGCGTGGTACGCGGTGCTGCTGCGGCTGTATCCACGGCCTTTCCGTGAGCGGTTCGGTGAGGGGATGGCGCAAACATTTTACGATTTGTGCCGAGAGCGCAGCAATGCGGATCGGGGACTGTTCGGGTTCGCACTGTCGATCTTTTTCGAGACGTTGATGGGAATCATCAGGGAGAGCACAACTCGCATGACGCAAATGAACAAGACGATTCTACGCGTGGCGCTGGTGGCGCTGGGCCTGTTGATGGTGCCGTTAGTGGCATCGCAAGTGGTGGATGGATGGAACTGGAGCCCGGGGGCGTTTGTGTTCGTGTATGTGCTGTTCTTCGGGACGGGGTTGGCCTATGCGCTGATCGCCCGGAGGATGGGTGTGTGGGCGTACAAGGCGGGCGTTGGTGTGGCGCTGGTGGCCGGGTTCGCGTTGGGGTGGTCCAACATGGTCCATGTCGCGGACTCGGAAAATCCGGCGAACCTGGTGTACTACAGCGTGCTCGCGGTGGGGGGCGTTGGGGCCTGGCTGGCGCGGCTGGAGGCGCGAGGGCTGGCTCGCACGTTGTTCGCGATGGCGGCGACGCTTGCGCTGATTGCCGTGATGCTGCCTTCGGGCGCGCCGCCCTACCTTGCGCGGAATATGGCCATCGGGCATGGTGTCTTCGTAGCGTTGTTCACCGCCTCAGGTCTACTGTTCCGGCACGCGAGTTTAGCGGGACCGAAGGAGCGGTTTGCCGCCATACATCCGAGATAAGAGCCGTGTGCGTCAGCAGCGCACGCACGGATCTGTGCGGGGGGTGCCGGGTGACCGGCATCCCTACCGCGACCCGTAAAGGGCTTTAGCGAACCTTCTCATGACGCTGCGGCACGGCTGAAAGCCATGCCCTGATACGGGGCCGCTTTACACAGCCGCCGCGCGGGTCTGCTTCCAGATGTTCAGATACGGGGTGAGGTCATTCATCATGCCCTCGAACTGCGGAATCGTGAGCGACTGCGCCCCGTCGCTGATTGCCTTTTCCGGGCAGGGGTGGACTTCCACAAGCAGCCCATCCGCCCCGATCGCCACCGCCGCGCGCGACAAAGCCGGCACCAGACTGCGCTTGCCCGTGGCGTGGCTCGGGTCAACCACCACGGGCAGGTGCGTCACCTCGTTCAGGATCGCCACCGCCGTGAGATCGCACGTGTTCCGAGTTGCTGTCTCGAAGGTGCGGATGCCGCGCTCGCACAAAATCACGCTCGCGTTCCCGTGCGCCACGATGTACTCGGCCGACATCAGCAGTTCCTTAATCGTCGAGCTCATGCCGCGTTTCAGCAAAACCGGGCGCGACACCCGGCCGAGCGCTTTGAGCAAGGCGAAGTTCTGCATGTTGCGAGCGCCGATCTGGAGAACGTCGGAGTACTCGGCGATCAGTTCCACATCGCTGTCGCTCATCACCTCCGTGATGATCGCCAGTCCGGTGGCTTCCTTCGCCTTCCTGAGCAGTTTGAGGCCCTCGGTCTCGAGGCCCTGGAAATCGTAGGGAGACGTGCGCGGCTTGAACGCGCCGCCGCGCAAGATGCGGCCGCCCATGCGCGCCACAGCCTCGGCGGTCTCCATGAGCTGCCGCTCCGACTCCACCGAGCACGGACCGGCCATCACGATGAAGTCCGGCCCCCCTATTTCCAACCCGTTTATGCGTATTCGGCTGCGCTCGGACTGGAATTCGCGGCTGACGAATTTATACGGCGCCGAAATCCGAACGGCGTTCTCCACGCCGTGCATCGCCTGGAGCGACTCCAGGCAATCGGTGACGTCGCCGACGCCCACAGCGCCGATGACCACGCGCTCCTCGCCCTGAATCGTGTGGACCTTGTAGCCGAACTCCCGGATCCGTTCGCAGACGCCGTCCACTTCCTCGCGGGTGGCGTTGAGCCGCATTGAGATGATCATGTCCCCCTCCTTCGCCCTGAAAACAAAAAACCCACTCTTTCGAGTGGGTTGGTTTTTACTTCAGAATTGCGTTTTCACCAACGCCACTCAGCCTGAGTGGGTAAAGTAGTGCCAAAATCGAAAGCTAAACGAATTGGCCTGGCTGAGCAGCATTGAAAAAATCAGTATACCAGGATTGTGGGTTGTAGGTTGTGGGCGATTCGACGCCGCGCCTCTCACATCCCACTACCCGCTTCCCACAATCCTCTACATCTTGTACCGGCCCAGGTCTTCGTCGTTCAGCCCTTCGAGCCAGCGGCGCAGTTCCTCGTTGTTCACCTTTTCGGAGACCGAGGCCATCTTGGAGGACTTGAGCACGGCCTCTTCGACGTATATCGGGCAATCGAGACGAAGCGCGAGCGCGAGGGCATCGCTCGGGCGTGAATCGACGCTGATGATTTCTCCGTCCCGCTCCAACCAGATCACGGCGTAGAAGGTGTCGTCCTTGAGTTCGCTCACCACGACTTTCTTCATCCCGGCGTTCAGGCCCAGCAGAAGCGTCTTGATCAGGTCGTGCGTCATCGGGCGCGGCGTCGAGACTTTTTCGATTTCCAGGGCGATGGCGTTGGCTTCGTACACGCCAACCCAAATCGGCAGGATCGAGTTGCCGTTCACGTCCTTGAGGATGACGATCGGCATGTTGGTGACCGGATCCATCATCAGGCCGCGGATCTTCATCTCGACTTCCATAGATTCCCCCTCAATCTCACTATACGCTGTATCCAGCGAGCGAATTCGGACCGGCCCGCGTGACCCGCACCTGCATGTACTCGCCAATCAGCGAGTGGCCATTCGGTTGCTCCAGAGTAAAATTCAGCACTCGATTCTGCGCCGTGCGGCCGATCCACTGCCCCGTGGCCTGGTTGTAGCCTTCCACGAGCACCTCTTCGGTGGCGCCCACCAGTTCGGCATGGCGTCTGATCTGGATGGCGCGCTGCTTCTCCTGCACGATGGTCAGCCGCCTCCCCTTCTCCTCCTCTGGAACCTGCGCATCCAGTTCCAGTGCCGGCGTGTTCGGGCGGGGCGAATACTTGAAACTGAAAATGGCATCATACTCGACTTCGTCGAGCAGCGAAAGCGTCTCCTCGAAGTCGGCCTCGGTTTCGCCGGGGAAGCCCACGATGATGTCCGTGGTGATGGCGATCTGCCGGGGCGAGGCCTTCATCCACGCGATGCGCTCCAGGTATTCCTCGCGAGTGTACTGCCGCTGCATGCGCTCCAGCACGCGGCTGGAACCGGACTGCACCGGCAGGTGAACGTGATTCGCCAGCACCGGGTTCGCGTCGATTGCGTCGATGATTTCCTTGACGAAATCGCGCGGATGCGATGTGGTGAACCGCACGCGCTTGAGGCCTTTCACCTCTCCGGCGCGCGCCAGAAGGGTCGCGAAATCCCAGCCGCGGGGCGAGGGGTCGCGGTAGCTGTTCACGTTCTGCCCGAGCAGTTGGATCTCGGTGTAGCCCTCCCCGGCGAGCCGCCGCGCCTCTTCCATCACGCTGTCGCTCGTGCGGCTGCGCTCCGGCCCGCGCGTGAACGGAACCACGCAGTACGCGCAGGACTTGTCGCAGCCCTCGATAATCGTGATATAGGCCCGGTGCGGATTATCCCGCCGTGTGAACGGGGTCTCGAAGGTCTCATCCGTGTCCAACTCGAGGCCCGTGACGCGCCGCTCGCCCGCCTCGAGCTGAACCAGCATCTCCGGAAGCTTTGTGTAGCTCGCAGACCCGCACACCATGCTCACGTGCGGAGCCTTGTCGAAAATCTTCGCGCCTTCCTGCTGCGCCACGCACCCCAGCACGGCGAACGTCTTTCCCTTACCCGCCTCGCGCTTGAACTGCTGGAGGCGGCTGAAGACCTTCTGCTCGGCCTTGTCGCGGATGCTGCAAGTGTTGTACAGCACGAGATCCGCCTGTTCCGGCTCCGGCACCTGCGTATATCCCTGCGCCAAAAGCGTGCCCACGACTTTTTCGGAGTCGTGTGCGTTCATCTGGCAGCCGAAGGTCTCGATGTAAAAGGTTTTCATGCGTGGCGGGTGTGCCAATAGATCGTGGAAGGTTTTCCCACGATCCACGATTTACGTTCTACGATCTCTCTACCCGTGCCCCAGGTACATCAGCCAGCCGAGACCGAACAGCGCCACAACGAAACAGCCGAAGCAGTACAGGCCGTAGGTGAGGCGCTCGCGGTCCGTCCTCTTGGTGACCACCCCGAGCACGATCGACGTAAACAACGAGAACAGCAGGGCGGCTTCGAAATGAGAGAGGTTAACTTTCGGCATCAGCTCTTCTTCCCCACCGCGATTTCGTAAGCGTCCACCATAGCCAGGACATTCAGCAGGCCGGCTGTGACCAGGAACTTAGTGCCGTAGTCGTGGACGGCGCCGGCCACGTCAGGCTGCGAGTAGCCGAGCCAGGTTGCCAGCAGGTACGGGATGCCGGACAGCAGGTTGCAGAGGAAGCCGCCGTAGTAGATGAGGATGGTGAGAAGGTCCCCGCTCTGCGGCTTGAGGAACTGACCCCGCATCATCAGCCCCAACAGGAACATGATCAGCACGGAGACAAGCAGCAGCGCAGCCCTCCCGTAACGCTTGAGGAGGAAATGCCCGCCGCCCGGAACGAACCACGCCAGAGCCACCGCCGGACCCCACAAGCGGAGGGGGGGCATCGGCTCCTTCTTCTGCTGGGAACTCATGGTGAAGCTACCATTCTAACAGAGGAATCCCGGCCGCAAGCTCAAGGGAGCCTTGACACGGGCAGCAGCTTGGGATAGCATTATACCTGTCTATACAAGGTATCGTGCTTAACAGAGACTCCGCAAGCAAATCCGCGACCCGCAGCGAACCCGGCGATAACTGGGAAGCCCAACTCCGTAAGGGCTGCCTCGAACTCGCTGTGCTTGCCGTCCTGGCGCCCGGCCGGAGCTACGGTCTTCAGATTCTGCAGGCCCTCGAAACCCATTCCAACCTAGTCCTCTCGGAAGGAACCATCTATCCTCTTCTCAACCGCCTGAGGCAGGACGAGCTTGTCCAGGCGGAATGGGTCGAATCCGGATCGGGCCACCCCCGAAAGTACTATTCACTTACGGAGAAGGGGCGGGAAAGGGCCGTTCGGATGGCGGGAAGCTGGATTGAATTCGCGACCGGGCTCACCGCCCTGGTCAAACCGCTGGTTGGAAGTCGGAAGGAACAGGTGTGAGATGAGCAACGAAGATCCGTTGGAGGGGTATATCGCCCGGCTGCGAGCCGGGTTGGCGGGCATGAGTCTGCGCGACCGCGAGGAGATCGTGGACGAAATCCGGAT
This sequence comes from Acidobacteriota bacterium, assembly GCA_023436715.1. Lineage (GTDB taxonomy): Bacteria > Acidobacteriota > Terriglobia > Bryobacterales > Bryobacteraceae > Fen-330. The sequence continues at coordinate 15,840 of JAEZIJ010000209.1, read as the reverse complement.
GCACGTCCGCGAGCGCGTCGAGGAGTTCAACCTGACCCCGGCGGAGGCGGTGGCCCGTCTTGGCCCAACGGAAGACCTCGCAGCCGATTACTGTCGCGGAGCCCTGGTGCGCCAGGCGCGCAAAGGCTTCTCGCCTTGGCTGATCTTCCGCGCCGCCTGGGCCTGGGCCGTGACAGGCGTTCAGGGCTTTACCGTATTCCTGGTGGCTTTCACGGGATACACCTCTGGCGCCGCTTTCATGATCGCCGCCATGCTGAAGCCCCTGTTCCCGGCGGAAACCGGCCTATGGATCAGTCCCGGCACCGTCAACTTCGGCCTTCAGCCCGGCCACAGCCCGGAAGCACGAGAAATCCTCGGACCGTGGTTTGTGCAGGTATCGCTGCTGCTCGGGGTCTTGTTCATCGCCGGGACAGCGCTGGCAACCCGTGCCATGCTCCCGAAGTTCCGCAAATGGCGCGCAAACGCATTCGATCCGGCCGGAGCGCCGCGCGCGTAGCTATTTCGGCGGCTGGCTCGCGAGTTGCACAAGCGCCTCGAGCGTACGCACGCGCTGAGTGGCGTCCAACGTGAGATAGCGGTGCTTCCCGTCGGCCGAAGGCGTGAAGTGCGTCTTTCCCTGTGCGTCCGCTGAAATCTGACCCGCAGGGGAGAGCGAGAAATAACCGCGGTCCGGCCGCACAGCATAGAGGACGGCGGTGAGGTCCCAGGTCGGGCGGTCGTACGGCATCTTCTGATAATTGCGGTACGCATCGACAATGGGATGATTTTCCACGTAACGGAAATCCTGCTCGATGCTCACCGCCGGGAACAGCATGGCGTTGCCGATCTCAAAACCGCTCGCGACGATCGGCGTGGGCCACCGCTGAAACAGCTTCTGCGAAGCCGGCAGATCAATTTTCACGTTGTATTCCGCAATCCCTTCAGGAAAAGCGCCTGCCATCGCGACCAGCAGCCGCACCTTGCGTGCAATCAGGTCGCGGTCGGATTCGAGCAGCCGTGCGAAGTTCGTGAAGAAGCCGACCTGCACGAGCGTGACCGATCCGTCCGGCTGCGCTCGAAGCGTGCGGCGCAGCAGCGCCACGGCGTCTTCGGCCGTGCGGCCGTCGTTCAACCGCCGGGGATAGAGCAGCGTGCCGTCGGCCCGTTTCCTCTCGCACGGGACGCGTATCATGGCACTGTCCTCAGGCGTCTTGCCGTTCCTCACCACGCCGATCGGGATGTCCGGGCGGCCGTAAAACGTGTTCACCAGGTCGATATAGGGAGCGGCATAGCGATTGTCTTTGGTCACCGTTACTGCCAGCAATTTGGCCTCGCCGCGGCTCTCAAAGGCATGCAGCATGGCGAGCGCGAGAGCGTCGTCCACGTCGTTGCCCATGTCGGTATCGAAAATGATCTTTACCGGCTGTGCGGCCATGAGAGATGCCGCCAGAAGCGACAAAAGCACCAGGAGAGCGCGTTTCACGGAGGAATGGTAGCAGATGTGGCAGTCTATAGGAATGTCGCGGATTCGCCACTCGGTGTGCGCGCTCGATTGCCCGGATGCCTGCTCGCTTCTGGTAACGGTCGAGAACGGCCGCGCCACGCGGCTCCGCGGCAACCCCGAACACCCCGTCACGCGAGGCTTCCTGTGCGGCAAAGTGGCGCGCTACCTCGAAAGGGAGTACTCACCCGATCGCCTGCTCTACCCGCAGAAGCGCGCCGGAGCCAAGGGCGAGGGCCGCTTCGAGCGCATCGGCTGGGACGAGGCTCTGGATCTCATCGCCGCCGAGCTCACGCGAATTTCAGCGGAATTCGGCCCGGAGGCGGTGCTGCCCTACAGCTACGCGGGCACCATGGGCCTGCTCAACGGAAGCGGCATGGACCGGCGGTTCTTCCACCGGCTCGGCGCCTCGCGGCTCGACCGAACCATCTGCTCGTCCGCGGGCGGACTGGCGCTCACGGAGACGCTCGGCTGCCGCTGCGGAACCGATCCCGAACAGTTTCGCCATTCGAAACTCATCCTGGCGTGGGGCGCGAACGTCCTCGGAACCAACGCCCACCTCTGGCCGTTCATCGTAGAAGCGCGGCGGAACGGCGCGAAGCTCTACACGATCGACCCCGTAAAGAACCGCACCGGCCGCGCGTCCGACAAGCATTTCTTTATCAACCCCGGCAGCGACGCCGCACTGGCGCTCGGGATGATGCACGTCCTGATCGCCGAAGGGCTTTGCGATTACGAGTACATCGCCGCCCGCACCTCCGGCTTCGAAGCGCTGCGCGAGCGCGTGCGGGAATACACGCCGGAGCGCACCGCGGCGCTGACCGGAATCGGCGTGGAGGACATCGTGGCGCTCGCGCGCGAGTATGGCACGACGAAGCCCGCGGTGATCCGCGTCAACTACGGCGTGCAGCGCAGCGAGCGCGGCGCGATGGCCGTGCGCGCCATTTCACTGCTCCCCGCCCTGACCGGATCGTGGCGCACTCCCGGCGGCGGACTGCTGCTCACCACCTCCGGCGCGTTCGCGCTGAACCGCGATGCGCTCGAGCGCCCGGACCTTCAACCCCGCCATACACGCCTGGTCAACATGACCGAACTTGGGAAGGCACTCACGCAACTGGACGGCCCCGCCGTAAAGGCGCTCGTGGTCTACAACTCGAACCCGGCGGCGATCGCGCCGAATCAAAACCTTGTACTCAAGGGCCTGCGGCGCGACGACCTGTTCACCGTGGTGCTCGAACAGTTCCAGACCGATACGGCGGACTACGCCGATATCCTGCTGCCCGTGACTACCTTCCTCGAGCACACGGATCTTTACTACGCATACGGCCACTACTACCTGCAACTGGCGCGGCCCGCACTGCCGCCGCCCGGAGAGTGCCGGTCCAATGTCGAGATCTTCCGCGCGCTCGCCCGCCGCATGGGATTCGAGGACACCTGCTTCGACGACTCCGAGGACGACATGATCCGGGCGGCGCTCGATTCCGGCCACGAGTTCCTTCGCGGCATCACGCCCGAAAGGCTCGACCGCGAGCATTTCGTTCGGCTGAACATACCGCAGCCTTTCCTCCCGCTCGCCGGCGGGAGAGTCGAATTCCGCGCCGGAATGCTCGACTACGCGCCGCCGGTTGAATCCCGCTTCGGCGAAGGCAGCCGCTATCCGCTCGAGTTGATTTCTCCGAAAGCCGATGACGGAATGAACTCCACGTTCGGCTACCGGCCCGAGGTGGATTCGCAGACCGCCAGGCTCTCAATGCATGCGGATGACGCACGGGCGCGCGGTATTATCGACGGCGGCCCCGTTCGCGTCTACAATGATCGGGGAAGCTGCATGCTGGCGGCGCGGATCGACGGCTCGGTCGCGCCCGGAGTTGTCTGCGCGCGGGCGGTGCGCTGGAGCAAACTGGCGCCGGACGCACGGAACGTGAACGCGCTCACATCGGACCGCCTGACCGACGCCGGCGGCGGACCGGTTTTTTACAGTTGTCTTGTCGAGGTGGAGAGATGCGGAGACTGATTCCTGGCGCGATGGCGATCGCCCTTGCGTTCGCGCACTCCGGCTGCAAGCGGCCACAGCCGAGTGTGGACATAATCGAGGACGAGCATCAGCCCGCGCTGAGTTCCGTACACGCCGCCAATCCCCGCGCCGCGGCGCAGCTTCTGAGCGGCTTTCACGAACTGGAAGGCAACTCCTGGCGCTGGACGAAAGGTAAGTTTTCGGTCATCCTCGAGACGCCTAAGGGTGCCGCCGGCAATGGGGCGCAGCTCGAACTGAAGTTCGCGGTGCCGGAGCCCGTCATCGCGCGCCGGAAGGCAGTCACGCTCCTGGTGTCTGTGGAAGGGCAGGCCCTTGCGCCGGAAACCTATACAATGCCCGGTGAGCACACCTACCTGCGGCCTGTGCCGGCATCCGCGCTCTCAGCGGGGCCTGTGAAGGTCGATTTCGCCCTGGATAAATACCTGGCTTCGGGGGAAATCGAGACCCGCGAACTCGGGGTCGTCTTCACGAGCGCTGCTTTGCTGCCGAAGTAGCGGAACGCACCCAGCGGTACACCTCGAACATCGGCCGGCCGTTGCGGTCGCCGATCACTTTCAAAGTCCGTTTGCGATAGCCTGCCGCCTCCGCAAACGCCTTCATTCGCGCGCTCACGCCGCTGAGGGTCTCGTTGCCGTCCGTGTGGCCGACGTAAATGGCATCGCTGGTCTCAAGCATCTCGTTCAGCAATCGCCGATCGGTGTTGTCCATCGATTCCTTGGCAACCTGGTCGCTTCCCACCGCGAGCGGCAGCCGCCCCTGGCCGAGAACGCGCAGGGCGTCGAACATGCCCCAGTCCATGATGTAGACGCGTTTGGCGGGGACCGTCTCGAGGCAAGCGGCCAGTGGATAAATGGCATCCGTCCAGATGGGGCCGGCGCCGCGCTCGATTAACTGCGTGAGGTGCTGGTTTGTCACGAGGAAGTTCGAGCCGCAGACAATCGTTATGGCTGCGGCCAGCACCGCCAGGCCCGCCCGCCGAAGTACGCCCGTTGCCTGTGCGAAAGCGATTGCGATCACCAGGTGAGGGAAAGGCCACAGCAGTACCGTGTGATGCGTGCCGCCTCCGGCTTCCTGCGTAAAGCCCATCTGCACCCAGGTCACCACCATGAAGACCAGCGCAAACAGGATGGGCTTGCGCGCCGGCGTGGCCCAGAGCCATGGCAGCAGGCCTAGCGCGAGCACGAATGCAACTCCTGTGAGCGCGACGCGTGGCTCGTCCATAGCGCCGCTCAGCGCCACGGACCACTCCTCAATGCTCGACGCGGGATGCCCCGGCTGCGGTGCGGGCTCCTCGCGCACGATGTAACCGAGCAGAGAAGAACCTTCCATGCTCCACCGTATCAGGTCGAGTTTGTCGTCGATTCCGGCGGCGGAGTAGCGGGCGTTCGCGCGAAACGTCTTGAGCTCCCGAGCCTTGTTGTAGCCCACCAGCGGCCAGCAGCCGAGCAGAAAGCATGCCGCCGCCAGCCCGAAATTGCGCCACGTCAACCGGAACCGGAACTGGCGCGGAAAGACGACGATCACGGCCGCGGTTAACCCGCCCAGCATCCAGACAAACAGAGCCTTGTCCCACAATCCCATGCCGAGACAGAAGAACCCCGCGCACAGCCAGACCAGTTCTCCGGACCTATGAAAACGGAACAGGAAGTAGACGGCGGCGACAAGCAGCAGATGCTGGAAGGCCACCGGCCCCCAGTCGAACGTCGTTGTGAGCAGGAAGGTGGTGTCGAAGGCCAGCAGGGCGGCTCCCGCGAGCGCGGCGCGCCGGCCAGCCATATCCCTGAGCAGCAGGAAGAACAGCCAGATCGTGACGGCTCCGATCAGCAGCACCGGGATCCGCAGGGAATACGGCGAGGGCGGCCAAACCGCGAAGATCACGGCGTAGGTCCACGCCTTCAGCGCGCCGATGTAGCTCATGACCATGGTCGGGACCGTGTGCCCGAGAATCCGCGCCGCGTACTCCACTCCTATCGGCTGATAAATGGCCGAGCCGAACAGAGCTTCGTCGGTTTGGATTCCCACGTAGGGGATTAACACCAGCCCCTGAAGTACGAAAACAAGGCACAGCGCGAGGGTGAGCCAGACCGCGGGACCGGGAGCCGGCACAGGAGGCGCAGGAGCGGTTTTCGGGGCTGTGGCGGTCCGGGTCGCGTCGGTCATTGAAGCTTTTGCAAGAGAAGCGTATTATCCCACGCAGGGGTGCCCGGCGGAAGCGGATAGCGCCCACAATCGGATACTAATATCTAGACCGGACGGAGCCCGCAATGAGACGCCTACGAATGTCTGTTTACTGGAGCCTGCCGGCGCTGGCCTGCCTGGCTCTTTACTGGCCTGGCCTTCGGGCTTGGTTTCAGCAGGACGATTTCGCCTGGCTCGCGCTCAGCAGCTCAGTGAAAAATGGAGGCTCGCTGCTCAATGCCTTGTTCGCGCCTATGGCTCAAGGCACAATCCGCCCGCTGAGCGAACGTGCGTTCTTCCTGGTTTTCTATGAGGCTTTCGGGCTTTGGGCCACGCCGTTCCGGGTATTCGTGTTCCTTACCCAGTTCGCCAACCTCGTCCTGCTCGGACTGCTTGCGCAAAGGGTCTCCCGTTCGCGGCTGATCGGGTTCCTCGCGGCATTGTTCTGGGCCGTGAACGGCGGGTTGGCCGGGGTGATGTCGTGGACATCGGCGTACAACCAGGTGGCGTGCGGCTTGTTTCTGCTACTCGCGCTGAACCGTTTCGTCCGATACACGGAGACGGCAGACAGGCGCTACCTGGCCGCGCAGTGGGCGGCATTCCTGCTCGGCTTTGGCGTACTTGAAGTCAACGCGGTATACCCCGCCTTGGCCGCCGCATACGCACTGTGCTGTGCGCGCCCGTACTTGCGCAAGACCTGGCCAATGTTCGCCGTTTCGGCCGCTTACGCGGCGCTGCACTTCTGGGCGGCGCCGCTTCACAGCACCGGCCCGGCATACGCCATGCACTTTGACGGCTCCATCTTTCGGACGCTCTGGACTTATTGGGCATGGGCGCTCGGCCCGGCTCGCCTCCCACGCCTGGCAGGTTTGGCGCCTTCGGTTGCTGTTGCCGGCACGGTCCTGTTGACGGTGGCGCTGGTAGGATTTGCAGCGTGGAAAGTGAAAGGCAAGGAATGGAGGGTGGCGCTCCCTCTCTTCTGGTTCGTACTGGTACTACTGCCGGTGCTGCCGCTCCGTGATCACGTCAGTGCCTACTACCTGACGCTGCCCGCGGCCGGAGTGGCGTGGCTTCTGGCGGAAGCCGTCGCGGCGGCGTTCGGAAGCCGCTGGCACCTCAAACTTCCCGCTGCGGTATTGGCGTCTATCTATCTGGTGGCGGGAATCGTGAGCGGCAGAATCGAGACGACCCTGCTGGTGGCGCGAAGCCACGGCGTGCGCACGCTGGTTTTGGGTGCGGCCCGGGTGCGGCAGTTACACCCCGGCAAAACAATTATTCTGACCGGTCTCAAGTCCGATGTCTTCTGGGCCGGAATGCATCCGAAACCGTTCGGATTAGTTGGCGTTTCAGATATTTACGTGGCCCCGGAGACGGAACGGGAGGTGGAGGCGCACCCGGAGCGGGGCCGCGTTTCGGACTACGTGCTGCCGCCGGGAATCCTACTGAAATTACTCAATCGAGACCAAGCTGTGGTATATAAAATAGATGCTGGTCGGCTGAGGGCGCTTACCCTGTCGTACACGGTGAGCGCGAGGCGCCGCTGGAAAACGGAACAACCCAGGCGTGTGGATGTGGGCCAGGTCTCGTTTTCCGGGCAGTTGGGTCCGACTTGGTACGAACCCGACTCAGGGCACCGCTGGATGCCGCGCCGCGCATCCGTCACGCTCGTTGGCCCGCGGACACCGCTCGAAAGGCTCTACGTTGCAGGGTACTGCCCGGCTGCACAGACCAGGAGTGGGCCCTTGCAGGTAACGATCGAGGCGGATGGGGTTCCGCTCGGAACGTGGCCGCTTACAAAAGGCGACGCCGCGTTTGAGCTGGCTGCAAAGTTTCCCCCGAAATTCCTTGGGAAAGACGCAGTTGAGATCTCTGTAGCAGTGGATCGCACGTTTACGTCGCCCCCTGACAGGCGGGACTTGGGACTGGTGTTCGGAACGTTTGAGATCCGCCAAAACGGCACGGAACGGTAAAAAATACCGTGCTGGCGGTAGTAACTCGGTAGCAGGAAACGTGGGCGATATGGGCGTGAGAGGCGTTTCCGGGTGTGTAGAAGTTTTTTTCCAGCCGATTTGAAACTTCTGAACATGATCGGCGTCAAATAGTAACTTGTCGTGAAAAACGGCAACAGGAAGTTTTTGGAACCTTAATTGCTCAAAGCGAGTCTTAGTTGGGTATGGAACTGATGGCAAGCCGGTCAGAGACGAAGGTTGGCCCCGAACTGGGTGGGAGAACCAACCTGAGCAGGAACGGCTTAGATTTTTTGGAACTTTTTCCATCAGATTTCGTCCTAAGATTTCACTGGACAAGTGGAGAAAGATTAGGAATAATTAATCCATTGAGCGCTGCTAGGTAAACGAAGAGGGGGGAGAGACTGAAATGACAAAGAGCGAACTGGCAAAGTTTAGGCAAATTCTCGAGGCCAAACGGGCTGAGCTGGCCGACATCCTCCGTAGACGGGATGAGATTGCGATTGAAAAGAGCCCCGACGCCATTGACGAAGTCACCCGGGCCGCCGAGCGTGAACTGGCGATCCGGAACCTGGACCGTGAGTCGAACCTCTTGCGGAACGTGCGCGCCGCGCTGAGGCGCATTGACGACGGAAGCTTCGGTGTGTGCGCGCATTGCGAGGAAGAGATCAGCCCGAAGCGGCTCGCCGCCGTACCATGGGCGCCGTTCTGTATCAGGTGCCAGGAAGCCGCGGACCGTCACGAGCGCGATGCCAGCGAGACTCTCGAGAGCCTCTTGATGAACGCAGCCTGAGCTGACAGCGTTTCAAGGATTTACACAAAGGCGCGGGTCTGGGTCCGCGCCTTTCGTGTTTTCATTTTGCGACCGCTATCACCGAGATCATCCTCCCCTGCCTGCTTCCGCTGCGGCGAAAGGAGTGGAACTCGTCCGGCGAGCAGAACGTGCATGGGGCGCCCGTAAAGACTTTGTCCGCGGGCACGCCTGCGGCGACGATTTGGCGCCGGTTGGCTTCGGTGAGATCGATAGTAGTCTGGCGGTCGAGGTCGGCTCGCTCGGGGAACCACCGGCGGAACTGTGCGGAGACTTCCGAGCCGACCGTGTAACAGGTTCCGCAGATCCCCGGGCCGATAGCCGCAGCCAGACATTCCGGCCGCGAGCCGAATCTGTCGCTCATAGCCGCAATGGTTTTCGCGGCAATCTCCTGAACGGTCCCGCGCCAGCCTGCATGAACAGCGCCCACGGCTTTCAGCCGCTCATCCACCAGCAGAACGGGGATACAGTCGGCCGTACGTATACTGAGAAACCGTCCCGGCGTATTTGAAACCAGCGCATCGCCTTCCCCGAGACACCCGGCCGAATCATCGGCGACAATGCACCGGTCAGAGTGAATCTGTCGAAGGGAAACCAACGGCTCGGGCGGCCAGTTCTCCGATAGCCGGGTTCCGAAGCCGTGAATAAGCCAAGGGATTCGCTCGAATTCAGCGACCCGGTAGATGTGATGTGTGTCCTTGTGGAACACAGTGCTCGTTTTCTGGACAGCCGGTCGATCGCGAGCCTAAGCCGGCTGCTTCATCTGGGAGATCATGACCTGCTTCTTGAAATCTTCCAGCATCGATTCGTCCAGCCGAACCTCTGTGGGCCGCCGGGCCAGGGTGGTCATTTGGCCGATCTTGTCCTGCAGCTTCAGGAGCGCGTAGAACAGGTTCTCCGGGCGCGGCGGGCACCCTGTCACGTAAACGTCGACGGGCACGACTCTGTCAACGCCCTGGAGCACGGAGTACGTGTTGAACGGTCCGCCGACGCTGGAGCACGCCCCCATGGCGATGACCCATTTCGGATCGGGCATCTGGTCGTAGAGTCGCTTGAGAACAGGCGCCATCTTGAGCGTGACCGTTCCCGACACGAGCATGAGATCCGACTGCCGTGGGGACGGGCGAAACACCTCCGCCCCGAACCGGGCGATGTCGAAACGCGCGGTGCTGGCTGCGATCATTTCGATGGCGCAGCAGGCCAGTCCGAAAGTCAGCGGCCAGACGGAGGACTTCCTGGCCCAGTTGAACACATAGTCGACGGACGTAACCACGACGTTCTTTTCGAACTGGTTTTGCAGGAAAGGCATAATGCGCTCTCTGGAGTTTTCATTCTAACACCCGGCCCACGGGGTGGTTTGCGCGGACGGCGCGTGCCAGGCCTTCGCCAGCAGGAGCGCGGCCGTGCCGGCAAGGGCGGCGCCGTAGAAGAACGTGGCTGGAGCGCCCCACCACTGCCAGAGCAGTCCGCCCATGGCGCTCGCGGCAAACGTACACAGTCCGGTAGCCATCGAGTAAAGGCCCAGGGCGGTGGCTCGCTGCTCGGCGGGGATCAGGTCGGCGACAAACGCGCGGGTATTGCCGTCCGTCAGCCCCTGGTACAGACCATAAATCAGGAACAGCACGATAATCCAGGCTGGGGCAGCGGTCAGGCCAAACCCCAGGTAGACCAGGGCAAACACGGCCAGGCCGGCCACCAGGACATGGCGGCGCCCGAGGTGATCGGAAACCACGCCGGATGGATAGGCCGAGACCACATACACGAGGTTGAAGGCGGCGAATAAGAGCACGACTCCCTGGTCGCTCAGGCCGATCTCACGCGCCCGCAACAGCAGGAACACGTCCGAGGAGTTCCCCACGGTGAAGAGCAGCATGATCAGCAGGAAGCGGCGGAACGCCGGCGGGGCGTGGCGGAGCCGGAAAGCGGGCGGGCGCACTTCGTGGCTTCCCTTCCCCGTCTCCCTAACCAAAAACAGGGTTGCCACGCCGAGGGCGGCGGGAATGAAGGCCACCACAAACAGTACCCGGTAGCTATGGCTAAACAGCGCGAGAAGCGGAACGGCGATGAGCGGGCCGATAACTGCCCCGATCTGGTCCGTGCTGCGATGGAAACCGAAGGCGTGCCCGCGCAGGCTCGGCTGGGCGGAATCCGCGATCAGGGCGTCGCGCGGCGTGCCGCGCACTCCTTTCCCGAAACGGTCGAGAGCGCGCGCGGCAAGCACTAGCGGCCATCCGGCGGCGAGCGCGAGCAGCGGCTTGGTCAGGGCGGCCAACCCGTACCCGAAGATCACCAACGGCCGGCGCAGCCCGATGCGGTCCGAGAGCCAGCCGGAGACTCCCTTCAAGACGCTCGCCGAGGCCTCCGCGACGCCTTCGATTACTCCGAGCACGGACACGGAAGCGCCAAGCGTCTGCGTGAGGAAAAGCGGGATCAACGGATAGATCATCTCGGTGGATGCATCCGTGAAGAGGCTCACGAGTCCGAGGATAAATACGTTCCGCGAGATGCCTCGAATCGGCGACGGCTCGCTGGCGGGATCGTGCTTCACTATTACCGTGCTAGACCACCACTGGAGCGAAAGTCAAATGAACAAGCCGTGAGGAAGCCACTTACGCGGCTGTGGCGGGTAAAATCGCGGGTAGAGGGGGGATGCTATGCCGAAACCACAACCCGAGGCCGAGACCCTGGAGCGCGGGAACATCTATTTCGCCTACAGGCCGAAGGTGCGCGAGGCCGGCGAAGAGACACGCATAGAGGGGCTGGGCGAAGTCGAGCGCACTTACATCATTCTGTCTGTGAGCGGGCGCCGCATGTACCGGCGGATCGTCATTGGCAGGAAAAAACTGCCCGACGTCGAGAGCCGCGAGAGGGTTTGGGAATTTGTTGAACGGGTCAGCCAAAATCCCGAGAAGATCGAGGACGAACTCGACGAGGAAGTGTACGAGACGAAGACGCGCGGAGAGCGCAAACTACCGGCCGCCCGTCCGGCCGGCGAGGGCATATATCGTATCGTGGCGCACGGAAACCACACGCACCTGATCTACGCGCTGGAGTTGCCGAAGAAGCCCGGCCCGGTTCAGAAGGACTTGAAGATCGAGCCGGAGGCGAGCTACATCATCGCTGTGAAGAATCCCGAGGCGGGGTCGCCACCTCAGGCCGGGTTATCTCGCGGGCAGAAGGTGAAATACCCCAAGCACCTTCAGGAGAAGTTCGCCGGCCGGCGATTCATCAACGCCGAACCTGAGTTGCTCGACTATGAAGGCGCGGAGGTGATGCTCATCGGCGTGCGCGAGGACCCGCAAGAGGAACTCGGCGTGAACCTGGACCTGCAGAACGAGAGCGAGTGGACCGCGGACATCCTCAAGGATCTGCATATGGAGAAGTCCGAGCACCCGCTCCAGCCTCTATTCAAGGGAGAGTGGGAGTAGCGGAACGCGGTCTATATCCGCGGCAGGGCTTTCCTGGCCAGAACCTGCAACATGCCGCGAACCTTCGCTTCCGGAGCGCCCATCACCAATGCGGTGAGGATGAAGAACTTGGAGCCCTTGTACACGGACAACTGCTGCATGCCGTAAGCCTGGGCCGCGAAGTACGCACGATCTCCGATTCCCGAGACAGCCTGGGTTTGGATGTTGCGCTTCTTCAGCTCGGCCATTGTCTTTTCCATGCTGTCGCCCGGCAACAGCCCTCCGACCATGACATTCACAGGGCTCATACCGCCCACGAGGAAGTCGCAGACCGAGGAGTTGTTTTTATTGAGATTGGGATCCCCGACGGTCGTGCCGAACGCCTCCTGGACTTCGGCTTTCGTAACGAGCGTGCATGGATTTGTCTTTCCACCGGCTTGCGCGGAGGCGGAGAGAGTCGCCAACAGCAGGGCTGAAAATGCCAGAGTGAGTGTGCGCATCGACATAATTGTACACGGCGCGCGGTCTGGAGACTGCGGGCGTGGACGCCTGCCCACATCGGGCAACCAAAGCGGTTTGCCGGATCAGTTGCTCCGGCTCTTCTCGTAAGGTTGCTTGAGATACTTGGCGGCTTCTTCCTGAGCTCCCTGCGTGTTGTCCTTGGTGCGCATCGCGAGCGTGTATTCGTTTACCGCGCGCTCGCGCTGCCCCGTGACATCGAAAATCTTGCCCAGGTTGATGTGCGCCCAGACCTCGGCCCACTTCGGGTCCAAATCGCCGTTCAGCGCTTCGCGGAACTCGTTCGCCGCCGCCTGGTAGTTGTTCTGGAGGAAGAACACCTCGGCGATGCGGTAGTGCGCAAGGGAACTGTTCCGGTTCACCTCAAGCGCCTTCTGGTATTCCTTGATCGACTCGTTAAAGTCGCTGATCTCGGCGAACTGCTCGCCCTTTCGGATGGCGACAGCCACGCGGATGGGATCGTTGTACCGCAGCACGCGGTTGTTCGGGTCGAGAACCAGCGTCTTCGGCTTGCCGAACGTGTCCACGACGAACTCGGAGGACGTGCCCATCACCTCGATCCTCTTCTCCTCCGGGTTGCCCTCGGTTTCGACCTTCAAGTCCACGGGCATGCGGAACGTGTCCAGGTCCTGCGACACCTTGCCCATAACCCGGAAGCCCTTCTGGGTCCGGTAAATCGTGTACTCCAGCTTGAACTCGGGCGCACCGCTCGATTCGATCCACTGGAGGAAGAAATACTTCAAATCCTGGCCGGACGCCGCCGAGGCGGCTTTTTCGAACTCGGCGGTGCTCACCGGCTTCCACGCGTACTGGTTCGGAAATTCCTTGAGCAGCTTCTGGAACGAGGCATCGCCCATCACCCAGCGGAGCATGTGCAGGACGGCGGACCCCTTGCTCGCCGTCAATGCCCAGAACTCCGGGGAATAGTCTTCGAGCCGCGGCGTCTGGCCGATCGGCACATCGTTCATCGTGAGCGCATCGATGTAGGCGTCGTGAGCGTCGGCCTCGAGCGAAGCCGTACCGTTCGCGTGTTCCAGGTATAGCATCTCGGAGTACCGCGCCATGCCGTTGGTGATCCACAGGTGATTGCGCGTGGCCGCGGAAACAAGCCCGCCCCACCACTGCCGCGCGACCTGGTTGGCGAGCAGCCGCAGATTCGGTTGTTTGCCGATGCCGCCCGGCGAGAGGAACAGAATGCCCGGCGCGGAGTATCCGTTCGGGGCGCCGGATTCGGTTTCGACCAGCGTCAGGTTGGCTTGCGGCGGCAGACCGTAGAGGCTCGTGAGGTACGACATCACTTTGCCCGTTTCCTGGCCGTAAGCGCTCGCCATCGCCTTTTCGGCTCCGCGGAAATACAGGTTGGTGTTTACGCCATCGGAGGCCACCGTCGCCGGCTCGCCCTGCACGACGGCGATGCTGTCAGGGAAAGCAGGCTGATTGAACTGGAACGAATGGAGGACTCTACCGTCCGATGCCGGCTGATTCCTCTCGATGCCCGGTGCAATCACCTTGAACCCGGTGGGGGCCGTAATGCGCAGGTCGGCGGTGTGTCGCCCCGTGCTGTAGTTCGCCACCGGGAACCAGCGCGCCGGGTACATCAGGTAGGCGTAGTCCGGCTGGATTGCGGCGAACTTGATGCCGAACACCGGCGATTCTTCATTTCCGGTGAGGCGCCCGTCGTAATGGAAGATGACGCTGGTTGGCTTGCCCTTCGCGAGCGGCTGGGCAAAAGACAGCGTGATGGTGAAGTTCTGCTGGGAACGCGTGGCCGAGAGCTGCTGCCCCGCCTCGTCCTCCACCTTCGAGACGTTCAGGGCGTTGTTCAATTCGAATTCGACCGAGGAAGTGTAGTCGTCCTGCGGAACGAACCGAACCAGCACCTTGGCGGTCAACGATTGCGTTCGCGGATTGATGTCCGCTTCGATCTGATAATGCTGAACGTCGATTCGCGATTGACGCTGCTGTGCTGTCGCCGCCGCGGCGGTCATCAGCAACGCAAGGCCGATCCACGCATTACGAGCCATTCCCTGTCTCCCCCAACTCACTCACGATGATACTGGCGGCCCGGTCTATCGGGTCTTCAACACCGGAAAGCGCGGCGCCTACCTCGCGCAAGGCTCGACGCATCTGGTCGCGTTTACCGGCGTCGTTCAGCAGCGCGAGTGCTTCAGCGGCCAGGCGCTCTCCGTTCATTTCATTCTGCATCAACTCGGGAACAACCGCCCGGCCGGCTACCAGATTGACCATTGAATAGAAAGGCACCTGGACCAAAAAGCGCCCCATCAACCAACTCAGCCCGGTCACCCTGTAAAAGGTTACCATCGGCGTGCCGAGCAGGGCTGCTTCGATGGTCACAGTGCCGCTGGCGGCCAAAGCCAGGTCGGCGTGGGCCAGTAAATCCCAAGTGTCGCCTTCTATTACTTTGATGGGTGAGCGGAAAATGCGTTCCCTAAAAAGTTTTAAACCCGCGGATTTCAGGAACCCCGGCGACGGCGCCCCTAAGGCAAAGGCGGCCGGCCGGACCCGCGAGATCGCCTCGACGGCATCCAGCAGGGCCGGCATGTGGCGGGCGGCTTCTCCGGCGCGGCTGCCGGGGAGCAGCGCGATCAGGGGCCGGTCCGCCGGAATGTCGTACCGGCGTGCGAAGTCCTGTTTGTTTTGCGAGGCGCGAATGGCGCGGGACAGCGGATGACCGATGTAGGCGGCCGGGATGCCGTTCCTGATGAAGAAATCTTCCTCGAACGGAAAGATGCAGAGCAGGCGGTCGATGAGCCGTCTCATTTTAGGGAGCCGCCCTTTGCGCCACGCCCAAACCTGGGGCGCGATGAGATAAACCACCGGGATGCCGAGCCGCTTGAGATGCCGGGCCACGCGCAGGTGGAAATCCGGGCTGTCGGTAAGGATGGCTAATCGCGGGCGTTCGCGCTCAGCCGCCGCGATGAGCTTCCGGTACTCGCCGTAGATCCGAGGGATATGTTCGAGCACCTCGACAAGGCCGACCACCGCAAGGCTTTCGGATTCGACCACCGCTCGTACCCCGGCCGCGCGCATGCGCGGACCAGCGCAGCCGAAGAACCCGGCGCCGGGCAGGCGCGCCCGCAGCGCGTCCACCAGGCGCGCGGCGTACAGATCGCCCGATGCCTCTCCCGCTGAAACCAGGATCTTCTCAGCCACCTAGCCCAGTCTAGCGGAAGAGTCCACGAAACGGCTTCCTTGCGGTCGCGGCTCGGTTTCTTGGATTCGCGGGGCCTTTGAGGCCACTGCCATAGCGAGTGAAGCAGAGGTCCACGTCTGCGGCACCTTCAGGCCGGGCAGCGCGGCCGGGCGTGCCCCCCCTACAGGAACACGCGGCTTTTCGTAGGGGCCACGCATGCGTGGCCCGTGATCGATCCGACAGTGGGACAGGCCTCCTGGTCTGTCCACAGGCTCGGACAGGCCAGGAG
>JAEZIJ010000205.1 GCA_023436715.1 Acidobacteriota bacterium | reverse complement strand
CCCTTTGCTCCTTTTCGGGGCGGGCCTCGCCGGCCCCGCTCCCGCTGGCACGCGGGAGTCAGTCCAATTTGGACAGCGCTGAGGCTGCGCCTACCCCGGTACGCTCAGATTCTCGCATGCCGAACGGCTGAAGCCGTGCCCTGATACGGTTCGTGATGTAGAGACTCCACCCGCCGGACAAAGCCCGCCTACCGCACCACCGGTTGCACTCTCTGCCCCGACTGGAGCGGCAAGTCGGCTGACAGAACTACCAGGTCGCCCTCGGCGAGGCCCTGGGTGATGGCGGCGCGCGTTACGCTGGAGGCGCCGAGCGTCACCGTCTGCCACTCGACGTGGTCGCCGCGAAGCACGTAGACACCCACTTTGTCCTTCTCCCTACGAATCGCTTCCTTGGGCGCCGTAAGGCCGTTCTCGACCACCTGTGACAGGATTTCTGCGTTGATATTCGTGCCCGGCAGCAGAATCTGATCGGGGTTGTCGATCGTGACGATCACCTCCCCGACCTGCCGGGTGCCTAGCGAGACTATCTGGGTCGGCATCCGCTCCACGGTCCCCTTCCAGCGCCGGCCCGGCATCGCGTCCCAGGTGATCACAACCGGCATGGCCTCCGCTACGCGGCCCAGCTCCGGTTCATCGACGTAGACGCGCACGCGCAGCGTCCCCACCTCCCCGATGCTTGCCACGGGATCGCCCACGTTGATGTACGCTCCGGGACGGGCCGGGAGCTCGTAGACCGTTCCGGCCAGCGGCGAGCGGATCTGGCTTCTGTTCAGGTGCGTACGAGCCTGCTGGAGCATGGCCTCCGCCTCGCCCAGCTTGGCTTCCGCCGACGCACGGTCGGCGGATTCCACGAGCGCCGCCCGCTTCCGCTCGAGCGCCTCCATGTCCGCCTGGAGTTGCTGCACTTTCTGCTGAGCCTCCGCAACCTCCATCTTGGTCGCCGCGTGTTTCTCAGCCAGCCGGCGAAGCGATTCGTAGTCGCGCTGTGCAACTTTCAAATCCATCTGGTCGCGCGCAATGGCGTTCTCAATCGCCACCTTCTCGGACGACCTGCCCCCTTCCATCACCCTCTGCAACTCCGCGCGCGCACTGGCGACGGCCGCTTCGGACGAGGCGACTTCCGAGCGCGCGTCGCGGGTGTCGAGTTCCACCAGCAGAGCGCTCTTCTTTACCTGCTCTCCCTTGTCCACCAACACGCGCGAAATCACGCCCGCGCGCTCCGCCCTCACCGAGGCCCACTCCGAGGGCTCCACCTTTCCGTTCGTCGCAAGCGTGCTGACGAGCGTCTCCCTGCGCACCTTTGCAAACGGGACCTCCGGAGGAGTGTTGTTCCGGCGGTGGATCCACCAAGGGACTGCCACGACCGGAATCGCCACGATGATCAGCGCCATTCTTATGCGGGACATAGGACCGAACCCATTATTGTCCCAGATGGCATACTTGTAGTGCTATTTCTCCTCACGGCAAATCCGCTCTTGTGCTCTCCGCGGGCGGCATGTTCGGCGCTTACCAGGCCGGGGCGTGGAAGGCTCTGGCCGGCCGGTTCCGTCCGGACATCGTCGTCGGAACATCCGCGGGCGCGCTGAACGCATGGGCCATCGCCGGCGGCGCTTGCCCCGACGATCTCATCAAGGTCTGGCTCGAACCGGAGTGCCGCGACCTGGCCTGCTTCCGGCTGACTCAGCCCCCTTGGCGCGGCGTCTTTGACTCCCGCCCGCTCCAGGCCCGCATTCAAAAACTCTGGCAGGCCTACACGCCCCAACTGGAGGTCGGGGTCGTCGCGACCCGGATTCCCCGGCTGCGGCTCCGGCTATTTCGCGATGACGAGATCGATTGGACCCACCTCGCCGCAGCCGCGGCCATCCCGTTCGGCTATAGCCCCATGAGGATCGGCGGGAAGCTCTATGCCGATGGCGGGCTTCTGGGCGTGCTCCCTGTGTGGGCCGCCGCCCGGATGGGGGCCACCCGGATCGTCGCGATCAATGTCCTTGCACACGCGCCTTCCCGGGTTGCGGGCTGGGCAGTCCGCGCGTTCCGTGCGATTGCGCCGAGGGAACCCGGGTTCTACCCTGCTCCGGAGTTATGCACGATTCAGCCGGACCGCTCTCTCGGGACGGTCCGCCAGGCGCTGTTCTGGAGCCGCGAAAACGTCGAACGCTGGATCGAGATGGGCGAACGGCAGGCCGCGTGCCAGTTCCTGTAGGGGCCGGGCATGCCCGGCCCGCTCCCGGTTGCGCCGAGCGTAGCGGTACGCTCGGACAGTCCGGCTGAATCAACCACATCCGCCGTTGCTCCACATTCTTGTCGCGCACCCCTTCGCAGGCGCCGGGCTTCCCCGGTCCGCTCCATGGCTTACAATGAACGCTATATGCCGGTGTTCAAGATCCACCGCATGAAGGAATCCCACTATCAGCAGTTCCGATGGGCGCCCCACACCGCCGGGCCGGCCACGGTCAAGCCGAAAGACTATGAGCCTGCCGGCCAGGTCGAGGCTGGGAGTGTGTACGCCGCCTGGTCCGGTCTCAAGGACAAGGGCGAAGCCCTCCGCGTCGGCGATCTGTTAGAATTTGAGGATGGCGACCTACGTATCTGCAAGTACGTGGGCTTCGAAGAGGCACACTGGCTGATTCCGGAGGTCAAGCCGGCCCAGGAGGCTGTTATCCCCGGCGCGACGCCGGGCGACGCGCCTGCGGGTGATAGCGCGCCGACAGCGTAGCTCCGAAGTACACTATGGGCAATTTGCTTATCCCGGGAGAACAGGCCGCGGGGCCTCACAGGAACGGCGCGGAACCGATCAACAGCTTCGCCCTGGTCACGTACATTTCCGGCCGGCTCGGCGAATTCGTCGATGATCTCCGCCGCGAACTGGTCCCGGCGTGCACGCCCCGTGCCCACGTCACCATTCTTCCCCCGCGCCCCATTGCGGTTAGCCCCGACGAGGCATGGGATTACATCTACCCGGCTATCAGGGATTTCCCGGCTTTCGAGGTAAAGACCGCACCAGTCGAAATCTTCGATTGCACGTCCGTGATCTTCATCAGCCTCGCGACCGGCCGGGAAGAACTGCGGCGAATGCATGACGCGCTGAATCGTGGGCCGGTTGGTTTTGCCGAGCCGTACACGTACCACCCTCACATCACTCTGGCCCAGGATCTCCGTCCGGAAGACGTGGCGCAAATCCTTGAAACCGCTAAAGCCAGGTGGGCAGAGTATTCGGGCGAGCGTTCGTTTTCAGCGGATTCGGTCACTTTCGTGCAAAACACAGCGTGCAACCGCTGGCTCGACCTGGCACACTGCCAACTGGGCGTACCCAGCATCCTGTAGGCAGCACCGCTCCCTTGCGGTCGCGGCTCGCGGTTTCCTCCTCAAGATTTCTCCCGCGCCGTCGCGGCCTGTTCGTGCTCGGCGACGCTCTCAACTATCCCTACGACGTATTGCGCTTCACCACTCGAATTCCTGACCACGGAACCTGTCAGCCTGCCCCAGACAATCTGCCCGTCCTTGCGGATGTAGCGCTTCTCCAATTGGTACCTTCCACGCTCACCCCGGACGGCTTCCGCAAAAAGCTGCGCGTAGGCAGCCACATCGTCCGGATGCGTGATCGCGGGGAAAGCCACTCCCGCGAGTTCCGTTTCACCGTAGCCGAGCATGGCCTGCAGTGCCGGGTTGCTCTCGATGACACGGCCCTTCATGTCGAGGATAACCATGCCAATGCCGGCACTCTCGAAAGCGCCGCGAAAGCGCTCTTCGCTTTCCCGGATACGGCGGCCTGAGGCTTCCGTAACGTCCCTGAAATGCGCCACGAGATGGGGCGTCTTCATGTTCTCAACGCGCGTTAGGGTGACATGCGCATCGAAAATCGAACCGTCAGGTCTTTGGCAGCGCGAGCAGAAGGAGCCGTCTTCTCCGCGGAGCACCCGGGCGGTTCTCTCGATCACGACCTCGCCGGAGTTGCTTCCGTCCGGTTGGCACACGGGAGCAAACGCCGCCGGCGTTTGCCCGACCAGTTGCTCCCGAGTACACCGCAGCAACTCGAGCGCCTTCGGGTTGCAATCAATCAGACGGTCCCCGCGCATCAGCAGAATTCCCTCCCCCGCCGATTCGAATATCGCCCGGTACCTCTGTTCGCTCTCGTACAATTCGCGTGCCGCTATCGTGTGTTCGAGTTCACGGGCGATCCGGACGGCATAGAGGCCGAGCAACGACTGGGCAAACTGGATGTCGGTGACGGGCCGGGGAAGTAAAACGACCAGCATGCCCAGTGCCCCCCCTCTGCAGTCGAATAGAGGAGCACCGGCGTAAGACTTCGCTCCAACCTCGTCCAAAACCGCGCTGCCGGGAAACCTTTCCCGTACGGAATCCGCGTAGATCCGCACGGTCTTCCCAATCACGTTTTCACAAGGCGAGCCTGCCAGTGGGTACTCGAAGTTTTCCGCCCGTTTTCCCCCTTTCACCGCCGCAATGACCTTGACCAGGCCCAGGTCATCGGGTGTCCGGACTCCTATGTATGCGCAATGGCCGGCGATCGCGCCCGCGAGGCCGGTGAGAAGGGAATAGAGCACCTCCGTGTTGAAAGTATCGCCCTGAGGGACACCGGCTCTCAGGCACTGGCAGTCCGAAAGCACGGCTGAGCCCGATGCCACGTAACGGAACCTCGGCACATACGATCCGGAAGGGAGTTCAATGTGCACTTGTGCTCCCGGCCCCAGTCGTTCATAGTAGGCGACGAGGCGCTTGCGGACCTCCGAAGCGCGGACCCGAACCACGGAGTCTCTGCCTGCGTCATAGCCCGGCGCGCGTCCGAACACATCGGAGCCAATTATGCTCTCCTTCAGGCGCTCCACTTCGCCATCAAGCGCGCAAGCCACGACGTGGCAGAGAAACTGCTGCGAGCGCCGGCTGCCGCGGAACTCCCGGTCCTCCAATATGCACCTCACCTGGGTTCTGATCTCTTCGCCGGTTGGCGCTAGCTGGCCAGCCGGCCCCGGGTCCATATCCTGAACCAGCCGTTCGCGCAGGGTTGACCCTGACAAGCCTGAACCGGCACTGCCCTCGCTGGAGGGCTGATCGTAATCGGGCATATAGCGACTGCGTGTCTTTAGGCATCCCGTTCATAGCGTGCCCGAGCAATGCTCGATGCGCTGGGCTCGGCCGGGCACAACATTATTGCACTATGCGGGGCATACGACATTCTCCATGGCATATCTAAACCGTTTGTTACCGTTAAGCCCCGCCGCCAGGGTATTGACGGACCTTCCTGCGCCGATCCGTAAGTTATACGCGGCAAAGATGCAACACCCGCCTGTCTGGGAAAAGGCAACCCATTCATCGGATGCAGCGGTTAAGAATGTCAAATCAACAAAGCCCAGTCGTGATGAGTCTGGCAGGAGCACGGAATGCAAATCGCCACGGCGCCAGAGCTGAAATCCGAAGGTCCCGCTCGTGAATCGCGATCAGCGGGCCGTGCTCAAGGTGAGGGAAATCATGGGCATCCGGGGCATCACTCAGGTGCCGAAAACCCCGCAATACGTGAAGCGGCGTAATCAATCTCGTGGTACGGTCGTCCCCGTTATCGACCTGCGCCTGAAGTTCGACCTCCCCAAAGTGGAGTACACGCGGCCGACCTGCATCATTGTCGATCAGTTTGCCCGTGAAGATGCCCCCGGACGCCCCCGGCCCGGCTCAAGAATACAAAGGAGAAGAACAGAAATGCACTCGCAAATGACGTTAGGCAAGAAGTTGATGCTGGGTTTCGGCTCGATCATAGCCGTCGCACTCATCCTGGGCGCAACGTCGCTCAATGCAATCGGCAAGCTGGCCAACAGTTTCGATACGACGGTTACCAAGTCCGTAAGAAAGCTCGTGCTTGCGGATTTGATTAATGTCGCGAGCTCGGACCTCCTTGCGGCACAGCGCGGCGTGATCGTGTACGGCTATGCGAAGAACCCCGCGGGAATCGAGAACGCCAAACAGCTCTTCAGTTCCGCCTCCACGCGTTACGAGAAAGCGATTCAGGAAATTCGCCCCCTGATCGAAAACGAAGAAGCCAAGCGCGTTACAGGCGAGTTGGAGTCCGGACTCAGTACCTGGCAGTCTGTTACCGCGGAAGTAATCAGGCTGGCCGAAGCCGGGGATGCTGACGGTGCCATGAAAGTCGCAGCCGAGAAGGGACTTCCGGTTCACGCTGCCGTGGACAGAAACTCCACCCGGCTCGCAGAGATTCAGACCGCCGTCCTGGCCGCGGACGACGAATCGGCGCGCGAACTGAACAGCCGCAGCCGGTGGACGGCGCTCGGTCTGCTCGGGTTGTGCCTCGGAATCGGTTCGGTGGTTCTGTTTGCCGTCCGCCAGGCTACCCAAACGCTGCAGACTGCCGCCAGCGAACTCGGGGAGAGCGCCGGACAGGTTGCAAGCGCCGCGGGCCAGGTATCCTCATCCAGCCAAGCCCTGGCGCAGGGCGCCTCCGAACAGGCGGCATCGATCGAAGAGACTTCGGCATCCGCGGAAGAGATCACTTCGATGACGCGCAAAAACGCCGACAACTCCCGGCAGGCTGCTGAATTCATGACCGAAGCAAGCCGCATAGTCGAGGAAGCCAACCGGACGCTCGAACAGATGGTCGGGTCGATGCACGAGATCAATTCGTCAAGCGACAGAATCGGCAAGATCATAAAAACAATCGATGAAATCGCGTTCCAGACCAACATTCTCGCCTTGAACGCGGCAGTTGAGGCGGCTCGGGCCGGCGAGGCGGGAATGGGGTTCGCAGTCGTCGCGGATGAGGTTCGCAATCTGGCGCAGCGGTCTGCCCAGGCCGCCAAAGACACGGCGGGCCTGATTGAGGAATCGATAGCGAAATCCAACGAGGGCAGCACAAAACTCGATGAGGTAGCGGCAGCGATCCGCGGTATCACCGAAAGCGCCTTGAAGGTCAGAACGCTCGTCGATGAAGTGAAACTGGGCAGCGATGAACAGGCACGGGGAATCGAGCAGATCTCCAAGGCAATCACCCAGATGGAGCAGGTAACTCAAAAGACGGCCGCTAACGCCGAGGAAGCGGCTTCAGCCGGCGAGGAGATGAGCGCGCAAGCCGTAACGCTCAATGACGTAGTCCACAACTTGACGGTTCTCGTCGGAGGAGGTGGAAATGATTCCGCGCTGAGACCCCGGCGGAGTTCCAGGCAAATTCCTCCGCGCGAGCATGTCGCTCGCTCCGGTTCCGAACGTCTGAACAACCGTTCATCGCTCCGCGCGGCAGGGTTGCGCGATTCCGGGCGGGTGCCCGTCTCAGCGGCGGTCGCTCAGCCCGGGATTCCGATGGATGAGGACTTTACATCATTTTGAGATACACGGCCAGCCGCCGCGCTGGATACGGCTGGCCATCCAACTCAGTCAAAAAGCCCGATTTGCTCCTTCGCTTTCGGTTTTTCCTTGTGCGGCCGAAGCGGACTGCCCACCACTCCGAGCACCTGAACCTCGCTCAGCGCCGTCCGGGGCACGAACATCTTCTGATTGTTGGGGGAGGGGCTGGGTGGCACCAGCGTGAAGCCAAGCGGCTCCAACTGCAACAAATCATTGGGCAAAATGCCGTCCATCAGCTCCCCGTCGCGCAGGCGCATGCGTACCCACACGCCGTTGGTCTTGGGACGCGTGTTGAACAACCTGTGCTCAGGGGGCGGCTCAGGCAGCCCGAAATCCCTGACGAAATACGCGATCTTCACCTCATTGTAGGGCACCATCTGGATTGCGCCCGATTGACTAAGCAGTTCGATGCCCCCAGGGCACAAATACGTCTGAGGGTTCACGAACCCCTGCAGCGTTTCGCGTTCGAACCGCCGGATGATAACTCTCTTGCTTGTGGAACCCGCCAAAGTCTCGTCCCGGTGGAACCGGCCGGCGGAAAACCTGCTAATCCGGCCGCTTTCTTCCAAACAATTTCGCAGAGATTGTTTGATCTGGCCTCAACCTCTGCGAACTGTCTCATTTTACAAGCATTCTGAGTCATCGTCCAATCTCCATCCCGCAGTTATCCCGCAGAATTCGCAAACTTCTCCTGCAGCTGTGTAACGATCTGACCGCGCCGGCCAACCGAACCGACCACGTACAGGCGCGTCGTCTTCGGATCGCTGTGTCCGAGCTGCTGCATGATCTCGAACACGCTGGCGCCGTTCTGATCCATCCATGTGGCGAGCGCCCTCCTGAACGTGTGCCAGCCGAAACCGGGCCATTTCAAGCCGAGCTTCACGAGCCGCGGCGTCAGGTAATTCGATAGCAGTTCGCAATCCCGGTACGGCCGTCCGCGGGCGTCCAGGAAGATGAACTCTCCCGGCTTGGCGTCCTTGAGTAGTGCCCGGTAGCGGTCTGTTAAATTGCCGAGCGGAACGGCCCGCACGGACTCTTCGGACTTCGGCGTATCCACGTCGCGCCGGCATTGGCGCTCCGTGATCTTCACAATTCCGCGGTCTACGTCGAACGCCTCAGGCTTCAACCCCAGACACTCGCTGATCCGGACGCCGGTCCACATGAGCGTCTCGATAATGAGCTGCCGCTGTTCATCTACGACGTCGAGGATCTGACGAACCTGCTCGGGCGTCGGGATGCGCTTCTCACGCACCAATCGAGCCTTCGTGCGGCGCCCGGTGCTGAACACTACCGGGCTCGCCTGCTGCCAGTAGCCCCAGATTCTGGCCTGCTCGAACACCGAGGCGAGAATACCCTTGATGCTGTTCTTTGTGGTCGCTGCGAGTGGAATCCTCTCGACGGTCCCGTCCTTCAGATTCTTCGTGCGGCACAGCCCACCAAAGAATACCTGGCAGTCCACTGGCTTGATGTCGCAGAGCCGCTTTTCGCCAAAGTACGGCTTGATGTACAGCCGAATCCATTGCCGGTACGTGATCTGCGTCGGAACTTTCAGGCCGGGCACGAACTGATCTTCGTAGACCCTCAGGAACTCTTGGAACGGGATGTGCGCCTGGATGGTGTAGACTTGGCCGTTTACCTCACGCATGATCTCGGCCTTCATGCGTTCGGCCTGGTGTAGCGTCAACGCCTTCGTGTTCTTTGCGTTCGGGCCTTCTTTCTTGAGCCCGAGCGCGTGCCACTTCTCTTCTTTGTCGCGCTGAGGCCTGCCGTCTGGACCGGCTTTCACGCACGCGACACGATATCGAATGTAGTACTCGACGCCCTTTGGCGTCTCGCGTTCGAGGATACTAGGGTTCTGGAATTCACGACGGGCCATACGCTCTCCTATAACCGGAGAGTATATGTCCCTGGAGTTTGGAATGGTACTCAACCTTGGAACCCCTGCCGGATAGCGCGCTCCCGGCGTCGCTGAACGGCGGTGACATGGAGCCAGTCGGCCTCGCGGGCTCGGATTTCGGCACCTTCGCAAGCCGCCCTTAATTTCTCTGCGGCCTCTTCGACCTTGCACAGGGCGTCACAAACCGGGCATCCGCCTTTGACCGCTCCGCGGCCAAGCGTGCCTGAAAAGCGCGGGTGCCTGGAACACTTGCCTTGCCACTCGATTGAGACTTTCTGCATCAGGCGAACATCCTTTCCTGCTCGGGAATAGCAGTGGTCGGTTCCGATTCAGCAGGCGGTGCTTCAGCGGCGTCCGCCGGCGGCATCGCGACAATGGCCCGCGTGATGGCGGCCTGGTCCCATACCTGGCGCCGGTCGTAGTCGTAGATCGGGGCGGCTTGCTCACGCCGTCCGAGGTGCGGTGGCCTGAGCGCCAGCACAATCATCTGGCGATGTTGGGCAATGAATTGTCGGTCTTCGGAGGACAGCTTCGAGCCGGGCCGGATGACGATTTGACCGGACTCGGAAAGCTCTATTTCGAATCCAGCCGAAATTTGGCGCAAAATCCACTGTTCCGCTGTCACGGTCAAAACTCCTCCTCGTCGGCGCAAGTGGCTTTGTTTTCAATGCTAGTGACGGGTGTTACGGGTTGTGACTGGTTTTTCTGTAACCTTCCTTCACGTGAGTTTTTATTAGCGAAGTTTATAGAATTCCCGTCACAACCAGTCACAGAGTCAAGAATTTTGATACCGGAATACCACCATCCGTAGCGGTTATGCGATTTCTCAAAACCGCGGGCCGTCATCCTCAAACCGAAGGCGGTCTGGTTTATCGAGTGGCGCTCTCCGCGCTGCTCGGACCATGCCCGAAAAGCGTGGTACAGTTTGCCGGCGCTGGCGGAGAAGTAGTCGCCGGTTTCGGTGCATTCCTCCAGGAACTGTCCGATGAAATCCATGTCATCGCGATAACTGGCGGTCGCCTCGGTGACGGCGGTCGGCTCGCCCAGTCCGTCGCGCAAGTAGGCGCGGCAACCCTCGACGGCCCATGCGAGGATTCCCGATAGCTCAGCGCGGAACCACGCCTCGACGGTTGACTTTCTAACTTCCGGTTTCTCTGGTATCCGGGTGGTAAATTCGATCAGCTTCAACCTGTCCCAGATAGCCTGATCTTCCGCGTTTCTGATGATCGGCTTGTGATTGGTCGCCAACCACAGCTTGAACAGTCGGCGAAACTCGAATATCTCGCCGTAGAGAAATCGCGCTGTCAGCACAGCTTCGCCGGTGAGGTTCTTGACTTGGGCAACGTCGAGGTGGCCAGCCTCCTTCGTTTCGCTCGCGTAGACGTAGCGGGCTCCCTGCATGCGTGCGATGTCGTTAGTCGGCGCGTTCTGTTGCTTCATCATCAGGGTTTCGCTCGGTGTCTTCATGCCGTAGTCGCCAGCCAAGAGCGCGATCGTTTCGAGGAACGTAGATTTGCCGTTGCGGCCGCTGCCCCACGGCACGAACAGAACTCGTTCGCTCACGTCGCCAAACAAGCTGTACCCAACGCAGCGCTGTAGGTAGGCGATCTTTTCCGCGTTTCCGGCCTGAATTAAGTTCATGAACTCAAGCCAGCGCGGGCATTGCGCATCCGGAAGGTAGGGACAGGGCACAATCTTGGTGATGAGATCTTCGCGCCGGTGTGGCCGTAACTTGGCTTGCTGCGCGCTGACTTCGAGGGTTCCGTTCTGACAGTTCAGAAGCCACGGTTGACTGTCGAGCGCTTCCGGCTGGATGGAAACGCCGGCCAAATGTCGGGCGAGGTCTACCATTGCCGAGAGGGCTCCGCGGCTCTCGCTTTTTAGCGCGTGATTGGCGAGGGCGCGGCGCACGTTGTCATCTTCGGTGCGCTTTACCTCGTCGTAGATGGCGCGTACGGTCGCAACCGCGCGACGGTAAATTTCGCCGTCTCCATCCGGCCTCCAGCGCTTGCCGTCCCAGATGATCCACTTGCCCCATTTCGGGACAAAGTGAATATTGCGGCCATGCCGGCGTTTCAACCGCTCGGCGTTTCCCTGTTCGGTACGTGCGAGCGGTGTTTCGTGGTTCTGTTCCGGCTCGGGCTCCTGGTCGGGCGGGGCGCCCGCGGGCGCATCCGGCGCCGTGGCGGCGGCGTCGGCTCGCGGTTCCGCGGGCGTGTCGGGCGGTGGTGCTGCGGGGGATGCCGCCGGGGAGGTTAGCTCCGGCGGCGGGGGAGCGGTCGGGCGGCCGTGGCCGCGCTCGATCGGCGCGCGGGCCGGGCGGCTGTATGCCTGTCTCACGCTGGCGCGCCATTCGCTAGATCGGTAGGGGTCGCGTTGCCCTTGCAGGTTGTGTGAGCTTACGCGGCCGGCGTAGCTCTGTAGGATCGAATTCGCATCGGCTTCACTAAAGCCGTTGTCGCGGAGTTGCAGCGCAAGCCACATGCCGGCGTGGTTCCTGCCGTCCACGGGAGCGCGTTTCAACGCTTCAGTGATGAGCCATTCCGGATCAACTCCGCGCGCCTGGCCGTTTGCGGCCGGCGGCCGCGGCGGTGGTGGTGGGGGTGGAACAGGTGCCGGTTCCGAGCGTTTGGATTCGTTCAGTATCCACGCGCGCACGGGTTCCGGCAGATCGTCGGGACCGTCGCTCGGCCGAATCCACTTGTACATGCCGGGCGCGCCGTCGTGGCCTTTCACTGTGCCGCTGAAACCTGCATATCCGCCGTCTCCGCGGATGTCCATGCCGGGCCACGCTTCGTGCAGGCGCTTGGCGGCCTTCACGTTGAGCGTAGGAACCTGCCAGCCGGGGTACTTGCAGTAGAGGTGGAATCCTCCGCTCGGCGTCAGTACGTGTGCGAGCACTCCGAGGCGCTCCATCGTGGCGGCGCCTTCGAGACCGTCGAAGTCCAGCACGACCACGCCGGAGAGCGCGCCGGTGATGATGCCCCACGCGGCCGGTTGCTGCTCGGTCCAGGCGGCGATTTCTTCCGCACTGGCGCGGCGCTGCTGAAACTCTTTCCAGGACTTCACGGCCGGGCGCTTGTCGTCGCGGAGCGGAATAATGCTCCACTCCATCTCCAGGGCGCGCCACACGGCCGGCGGGATTCGGTTCTCTGCGCTCATTGGCTCGTCTGTGCGGCTTGCTGGCGGGCTTCGAATTCATCAATGGCACGGAGGGCGGCCGCCTTGAATTCGGAGCGGGCGGCCGGGTTGCGGAAGTCCACTGCGGCAATGTACTGCTTGATGCCGTGGGCTTCGAAGCTGCGCGCCGGGAACAAAAGCATGCGCTCGGGCTGGCCGCGGCGGGTCTGCTCGAATACCTGGACGTCGTTTAGGATCAGCCCCACTTGCGGCAGGGAGAGACGGGCGAAACCGAGAAAGCGGCCGAGCTTGTTGTCCTTGCTGGCTTGCGGCCGGCGGAACTGCTCGCAGATAACGCGGACTCCTAAAAGTGCGGTCTGTGCTGTGCTCATAGCTCCTCTTTGTGAACGTGCTTGCGGCCGCCGGCAGTGATTTCGTAGCGGTCGGCCGCGGTCTTATGAATCCAGCGATGAAATGAAAGTGCCTCGCGGGTGGCGTTGGAAACGGTCAAGATCCGGTGATGCCGGCGGCGCAACTCCCACAGGGCGAGCGCGCGCACCAGCGCGGCGCCGGGGATGGCCAACTCGGTGAGAATCCAGCGTTGCGGCGGGGTCGGGCGGGGGCGGCTCATGTCAGATCAAGGCCCCTTTCATCGCTCCAGGCACCCCATCCCGCATGCGTAGCAAGGAGCACAAGCGCAAGCGCGCATTGCTCAGGTACAACTCCGTTTCCGAGGGCGTGCAACTGCTCGGCGCGTTTTGGCTCCCTTTTCGTGAGCCACTTTTTGCGTGGGTATGGACAATGCGCGTACCAGCTTTCACCCAGAACCTGGGGAGGTTCATCATCCACTCGACCGGGCGCGGGTTCAGCATTCCGCCGTACAAGTGCCGGAGCTGCTGCGGATGCGGGTTGGCTCCCGCGTCGTATCCCGTGCTGCTCTTGAAGTCCTGCGCCTGTGGCGTGGGGAGCATGCGGCGTTGCCGTCCCACGTTCACCAGTCGTGCGTAAAGATCTCCCGTCGCTCCGTCCGTGTCCGCGGCGCAGGGAGTCGGCAGCATGGCCGCGACCGTTGCAAGGCTCAAGCTGTGGCTCCCCTTGCGCGTTGCCTTGGCGAAGTCCGAACCGGCTTTGGCCTCCGAGGTCTTGGGCGTGGGCAAGTATCCAGACCCGGAAACGGTAGTGATTCGCGCCCACGTCGGCAGCGGGTATTCTGTCCCTGATCGTGTCATAGCTGAGGGCATCCAGGTCCGCGAGAATGGCTCCAATTCCCCCGGTGTCAGCAAGGAGTCCTGGAACGTTCTCCAGCAGCACGTAGCGCGGTCGTACCAAAGCGATGGCGCGGCGAAGCGGCTCCCAGATCCAACGTTCGTCTTTGGTTCCGCGCCTCTTTCCAGCCGCTGAAAACGGCTGGCAGGGGAATCCAGCGCAGAGCATGTCCGCACATCCGCGCGGGTCGGGCAAGTCGAGGCGTCGGCGGTTACGGAGCGCCATGATTGCAGCAAACGATTCCAGGTCAGGCCAGAGAGCCGGGCCGCCCACGGCCGCTGCTTCCATCCGCTCCATGAGCAGGGACGCGCAGTAGGCTTGCCGCTCGACAAAACCCACCACGCGGGCCGATGGGATAGCGATTTTGACGCCGAGGCCCATTCCTCCGTAGCCAGCGCAGATTTCGAGCACGCGCACATTCAGGCTCCCTTCCGCATGGAGAGCTGCCAGAGCAGGGCGGCGATGAAACAGCCTGCGATGGCCAGCAGGAGCGCTTGGACGGTCAGAATCAGCCGCATGCTCCGGTTCGACCGCTCCAGGCGGTCGTAGTACAGTTCCTTGTGCGTGGTCTCTCTCATGCGGATCTTTCCTCCGGGCGGATTGCCATCTGGGGCGAGAATCGTTCCACGTGCGGCGCTTTGCGGAAGCTGAGTTCTGCGCGTTCGAGCGCTTCGGACAGTTCTCCGGGCGTCACCAGGCGGCGCGTGTCGTAGTCGAAAGCCGAGGGCGCGATGTAGTAGCGTCCGCATTCGGCCCACAGGATCAGCGGCGGCAGTGTTCGGCGCTCGGTTGCTGCGCGTTTCAGGGACAGGTAGCGGTGGTAGAGCGATAGGTCTTGGATCATCAGGCGGCCTTCTCTTCGGGGAGTCTGCCGCCGATTGACACCCACACTTCGCGGATGTCTGAGAATTGAGCAAGTATGGCGTTGAGCGCTTGCTCAGCGCGCCGGCTGGTGGCGCGGCGGTGCATCACACGCGAAACCAGGCTGTGGTGTACTCCGGCCAGGCGGGCGGCCGGGCGGATCAGCCGGCCATTGTAGCGGCGGGCTAGTTTTTTTCGTTGCTTTGTGGTTAAAAAACTGATATCTAGGGAGTTCATGCTTTCTTGGTGACTCAACGTTGGTGTCTTGGTATCAACTTGTTGAGTCAACAGTGATTATGCAACCGTGGTATCAAGGTGTCAACAATTGTGGTGTCAAAAACTGTAAATCTTTTGCGGGGTGAGTACTTGGGTGACGATCCAGAAAAGCGTATAGCGTTCACAGTACGGCTGGCCGAACCACTTTATGAGCGGCTGCGCCAAGAGTCCTTCGAAACCCACCGATCCATTCAAGAGATTGTGGTGGGTTCTGTGGAGCGACACTATCAGACGGCCCCAGAGGATGGGCCATTTGGCAGGTTGACGACTGCCGAGAAAAACGTTTTGCAATCCACGTTGGAGTTGTTCAGGTCTGGCCCGGAAGACGTCAAGCGTGTGCTGATGGCCACGCTGGCGGTTGCATTACGTCGAAAAAAGTAGTTTTGTTTCAAACGTTTCCAGCGTAGAATGTGGGTATGAACCTGGTCGACGCGATCACCGCCGCCATCGGCAGGCAAGAGGGCTACGGAGCGTCTGCCGCAAATCGTCCAACACGCAACAACAACCCCGGCAACATTCGGGAGCGTCCGGCGGGCGATGCCCGCGGACCGCTCTATCCGCAATATCCGCATGACGCGGCCGGGTACGTCATCTTTCCCTCGGCTGAGGTCGGATGGTCCGAGCTGCGCGCGAAGGTGGCGGCGGCGGTGGCCTCCGGTACTACCCTGAGCGCGTTCCTATCGCGGTGGGCGCCTCCATCCGAGAACGATACGGTGCTCTACATTTCGCGGGTCTCCGGGTGGGTGGGGATTGATCCTGCCCGGCCGATGAGCGAGTACGCGGCCGCGGCCGCAGTGGCTACGGCGTCGGTTCCGGCTCCTGCTCCGGCCTGGCCGTTTGGTCAGGAGTCTTCGGCGGTGCTGGACTACATCAACCGGATGCTGCCCGGCAGTTCAAGCGCTGAGGTCGGCTGGCCGATCTGGGCGGCGGCTGGCGCGGGTGTGCTGGCGTTGGGTGTATTCTTGGCTCGATGAACAACATGAAACTGTTCGCAATCCTGACCATGCTGGCCGGTTCGATGGTGGGGTGGGCTGAAGAGCAATCCACGATTTATGTGTATCGGGTGCGCCAGTTCAACGCAAGCCTTCGAAAACTCACGGTGCTCTGCGACGGCAAAGAGGTTGCGCTGCTGCAAAACGGCCGCTACTTTGTGATGAAGGTCCCGGCCGGAGAACACATGATTTCCGACAAGAAGCTGCCATACAACGTCAAGTTGAAAACGGAACCGGGCCGGGAGTACTTTGTTCAGGCCGGGTGGCAGATTCAGTTTACAAACGGGCATCCGCGCTTTTCGGTGACCGACCCTCAGTTCGGCAAGGACGAACTCAAAGAGTTGAAGCTGCTCGACAAAGATCAGGTGCGCGATCCGCGCCTCGTGGTCGAGCCCGCCTTATAACCTCAAGGGATCTCAGCGAGTCGGCGCCGTACGGTGGCGCGGCTGGTTCCGGTCGCGGCGGCGATTGCGGCGGCCGTCATGCCCTGGCGGCGCAGCTCGGCCGCGCGGGCGTGGTCCAAATCGACAACCGGACGTCCGATCCGCTTTCCGGCTTTCCTTGCGCGGTCCATTCCTGCCCGCGTTCTCTCGCCTATGCGGATGGACTCCTGTTTTGCCAGCACGGCCAGGATAGAGATAATCGCCTCGCCCCAGATGCCGGCGCTGTCGATGTACTGCTCGGTGAGGCTGCGGAACTGCACGCCAGCGGAAGACAGCGTGCGTAGGTGCTGGAGGGTTTCGAGGGCGCCTTCCCGGCTGAAGCGGTCCAGACTCCAAAAGAGCACCAGGTCAAAGCGGCGGCGGCGGGCATCGGCCATCAGGCGCTGGAATTCGGAGCGGGCTGCTGTGCGCCCGCTCTCCTGGTCGATGTACTCTCCGGTCGCCGTCCAGCCCTGCGCGGCCGCGTAGCTGCGTAGCTGGTCGAGTTGGTTCTCGACCTCCTGGCCGCGCTCGCGGGTGGAAATCCTGGCGTAGATGGCGGCGCGCATCATCCGTGTTTTTGATTTTCTGGTCGCTGATCTGGCGTGCTCTGAGGATGCAGGATCTGCTCGATTTTGGCGCGCAATTGCGCTGGCAGCGGACACGTCCGGTCAATTTCCGAGAGGACTGCCTCAAGCTCAAACACCTGGCGTGCGGTATTGATGACCAATCCACCTATGAGTGCTTCCAGGACTTCGGCAACGGTTGGTGCAAGGTGAGGTTCGGTCTGGATCATCTCCTGAAGAAACGAGCGCATAGCGTTAAGAATATACCTCCGACCGATTATGCGGCTAGAATGTCGCAGACCAGGAGCGGTCTTTTGCGGGGAACTGTACCAAACCCAAAGAGCTAAAGTTTACATCCATTCATCAAGATAACTCAGATCTTCGGGTTTGCGGGAGCGGGGGCGTTGCTTGGCTTGGAGTTGCTGCGCGAACTCGACTCGCTTCCTGTGCGGCGTCGCGCGTATCATAGCGACGGCGGTGGCGACTTCCTTGGCGGGCGCGTCGATTTTCCAGCCGTCTTTCTTCTGGAGCTGGCCGGTGCGCTTGTCGCGGCGCCGGATGCGCGAAACGGCCCATTGCCATTGGGCGAGGTTGGCGGCTGGCTTGGCCGGCGGGTTGTACTGGCGGGTTTTTGTTCCGATGCCGGCGGCGTGCATGACGTTGGCTTTCGTGGTGTTGCAGGGGCGGCAGGAAAAGGCGAGGTTCTCAGGGTTGCCGTGGCTCTCGTTTCCGTCCACGTGATCTACCATCGTGGCGTCCGATCCGCAATAGACGCACACGCGCGGCGTGCCGGGCGGCATGTCGGCTTGGGCGCGGTACCGCTTCGCTCTGTCCGTTATCAGCTCGACGGGGTCGCCGGCCGGCGGGGGTGCTCGGGTTCGGGATGTAGCGGTTCATAGTCCGATTCTCGCCTTCCAGCCTTTCAGGTCGTCGGCGTACTCCGAATCGGAGGCGGCCAACTGTTCGTAGAAGTCAAGGGCTTGCTGGCGGAATCGCTGGCAGAATTCGGCCGGCTGATAGGAGTTGACGGCGTGGAGCGTGACTGGACCGATGCGGCCGTCTGCTTCCACGCTGGCGGCGCGCTGCAAAAGCCGCGTGGCCTGTGGCAGTCCCATGTTGACCGCAGCCTCGAAAAACAGCTCGGCGGCTGCCTGGTCGCGGATGGCCTCGCAGCGTGCCGGAGTCCAGAAGTGCAGGCGGTAAAGCTCGATTGCCTCTTCGCGCGTCAGTTCGGCCGGCTTCTTCGGGTGTCGAATGCAGCGCAAGAATTGCGCCGTGATTCCGAAATTGACGCTTCCGGCGCGGTTGTCGCGCGGTGCGAAGCCCCCTTCCTTGCGGAGTAAGTTCTCAACTGCCGGGTTGAAGTCAGCCATGGTCGTTCTTAGGGTGGCGGCCGGGCGGGGAGGTTGGCGCCCGGCCTGGCGGTTTAGCTGTTACGGATGTTGGGTGGTTCCGGTCTTGTCGCCGTCTTTGGCGACGATCAGGCCGACTCCAGTAGCAACGGCGGCCATGGTCTGGACGTCCGTTGCGGTGGTTGGGTTGGTGTAGATCTGGAATCCCGCCAGAGCGAGGGTGAGGATTCCGAAGATGGTGGTTTTCCAGTTACGCTGTGCGTTTTGCATAGGTCGTTACGCTCCTTTTGGCGGACTGCGGCCGCCTCATGCGAGAGGTCAGTGTTTCGCCAGCGTGGCCACGCCAGCGAGGGCAACGATAATTCCGATGATGATGAGAGCGGTCTTGAGGCGCTCTGCCGCGGCCTGGATCTCATCTTGTACGGACTGCTCGGCAATGAATCCGAGGGGACGGATGTTGGCGTGGACGTTCATTTACCCTCCAGTTGTCGGCCGTAATACCAGAACGCCGCGATAGCCAGCATGGCGGCTGCTTTCTCGGGCACGATCCGCTCGGACTCAGCCACAGTGCGCGGCTCGCGGCCGGTCGGGTTCCACTCGTTCACGGCGATCAGGGCGGCCGCCGCGATGTAGTCAACCGAGTTCATAAGGGGTCCCTTTTGCTCACGTTTGGCGGCTTCCTTGCGTCACCTTCGAATCAACGACTTGGCCGCCCCACTTTCGACTACCCTTGTGGCCACTCAATAGGCCACGCCTTGCGCGCCCGGCGTGCCCGGCTGGCCGCCTAAGCTGTACTGCCAGCCTTCGGTGTAGGCCACTTCGAGCGCCACGGACGCCACGCGGCCGGCCGGGAAGCCCTGCTCATCCACTTCGAGCGCCACGGACGCCACGCGGCCGGCCGGAGCTCCGGCGGTGGCTGTCTCAAGATCCACGGCAGCAATGCGGACAGCCATCAGCTCACCAACTTGGGACCGAATTCGGCCACTTTTCCGGCTGTCCACTCTGCCCCGGTCGATGGATCGGTCTCGTACATCTGAGTGAAAAAGCCGAGACTGTCAAACAACGCCACCGTCGCCCCATCGCGATCGGCGCCGCCATCTCGAAACACCGGAGCCATCGAACGCGCGCCGGCATCGGTCTTTTGTCCATACAACACGGACTGAACCGCTTGGACCTGCCCGCCTGGGAAGGCGGGAAACTTCATGGTGCAGAGGTCGCCCGGTGTGGACGATTCGATGAACTTGGCCGTCTGCACAGGCACCGCGTTGACGCAGGCGTAGCGCTCCGTACCAGTCGAAGGCGCCCAACCATTGTTCGCTCCGCTCCCGGTGGGAACGATCACGTCTACCCGCACGTCTCCTGGCCAGGCATTGTTGCGCGTCCCGGTGGCATTGTTCACGACGACATCGCACAAATACAACTGGCCACTCGCAGGCCCGCTGAATTGAATCGCCTTCGCTCCCGCGGACGTAGTGGCTTGTGTGTCTCCGGTGAAGCTGATGCTGGCGACAGATCTCCCATCCATTCGCAACTCGGCCTGCCCGCCTGCATGTGCAATCTTGGCATGCACCTGGAAGTGATGAACTGATCCAGCAACAACCGCTGCATTGGCAGTCCGCCCTAGCTCGGTCCCGTTTCGCGTGAGCAGTACAGCCCCGTTTCCGTCGATGCGCAAGTCCACCTGGATAGCGTTATTGTTGTCCAGAAGATAGAAAAATGCCGGGCTCGTGGCAGGCGAAATGCCGGTGAATCTGCAGGCGAATCCTACGTACAGTTCTGGCTCCAGATCGTCAAACACCTTCCGCGCGTAGTCGCTGCTATAGCCAAACGAAAGTGCGCGACCACCACGTCTCCCCTGAGTCGCAGCAACTCCTTGTGATCCGCCCGTAACAGTCCAGCGCAGCTTGACCTCCGCTGCGCTGCTGTAGAGTTGGCAGGAATCCTGGAATATGCGGCTCATCAGTCCACCTTGCAGACCACGCTGATATTCTTACCAGGAGCCGTGCTCCCCACCTGGGTGATGTCCACCGTCAACAGGTCATCTTCGGCGAGCGCGGCTGCGGCAAAGGTCTTGCGTGTGGCCACGGCGGTAGAACCAGCCGGAATGGTCAGTTTCGTCGCTCCAAAGATCGAGGTGCCGTTGCGCTGGATGTCAATGAGCACGGCCGCGCCTACGGGCGCCGTCTTGGCCACGGCCTTGCACACGGTGATCTTGCCGGGCCGGAAGCTGATCCAGGGCGCCGTGAGATTGGTGCCGGTCGCGCAGTCGGCTCCGATGCAGAGTACGAAGGTCACGCGCTCGGCGGTGCTGCCGCCACCCCAGAACTGAGCGCGCGCCGGCGTGATCGCGCCGCCAGCGAGAACAATCAAGATGAGCAGTTGCCGCATGGCTATACTCCCCATTTCTCCAGGAACCGTACCTGGCCGTCGCCGGTGAAGCGGCCGGCGATCTCGGTGCCGATGTTGAGCGGCGCGCCTTCATCGAGCACCCAGTGAGGGTTTTTCGGGTCGGCGATCTGCCGCATGTAGCCGCTTCCAGCCGCCAATTTGATGGCGCCGCGGAGCGGCTTCGTTCCGTTGTACAGCGTGAGGGTGTTGCCGTCGATTGCCTGGAGGTCCAAGGCGTACACCGCGATGCGGTATCCCGGTGCGGCCGGCATGAGCGTGAGCGTTTCCGCGCCGGCGGCGGTGAGATCGAAGCTAAAGGGAGTGGCCGGCAGGGTGAGCGGGTCGGTCGCGCCGGGTATAAAGATTCCTCCGGGCGTCATAGTTCCTCCGCTTCCTTGCGCGCCTCCGGAGCTCGTTCGAATGGCACGGCGGGCGAGGTCGCATTCCTGCTCGAGCAGGGCGTTGTACTCATTGCGCGGATCGCCGGGCGCCGGCGGCACGGCGAAATAGAGGGCGATCTGCACCAGGTTGGCGGCGTTGGCGAGGTTCACTACGCGCACCTTGGCCCAGCCGGGCTCGACAAACACCCGCGGACGGGCCAGAAACGCAACGGCCTGGCGGATGGAATGCGCGGCGCCGCCGCCGTCCAAAACCGACAGGGCCTCTCCGCTGACGGCGTTTCCGATGTAGGCCGGAGCCGAAAACAGCGTGCCTCCGGTGCCCTGGTCGATCACCTGGACGGTACAGCCGTCCGCCTCGGACGAGCTACCAGAGATGCCCCAGAGCCACGTACCCGGAGGTACGCTGATGCGGTGCTCGTAGGTGGCGTTGGCCCCTATGCTG
Organism: Acidobacteriota bacterium; assembly: GCA_023436715.1. Classification (GTDB taxonomy): domain Bacteria; phylum Acidobacteriota; class Terriglobia; order Bryobacterales; family Bryobacteraceae; genus Fen-330. The sequence continues at coordinate 35,135 of JAEZIJ010000205.1, read as the reverse complement.
GCGTTGCGTTTGTCGGGGATGGTTTCGGCGACCTCGCGGTATCCAAGAGCACGCCGCAAGGGCTCCAGTTGCGCGGCCGCCTGCGGATGGAAGCGACCGGCACTCGACAGCGCCGGTCGAAAGAGTGTGTTCGAAACATCATCCCTCATGCTGTGCTCCTCTGAATTGGTCCCACTCCCGCCGGCTGACAAACTCGCGCCTGCATTGCTGGCAGCGTGTTTCCTGGCGCTCGGCAAGGTCGGCGCGCAGTTCGGCAACGGCGGCGCGCGTGCTGAGGACCGCCAGCAGGGCGCCGCCAGAGATGAGCCATCCGATTACCTCGCCGGCCGTCAGGTTGCCCATATGGCCTCAGTTGACGCGGTAGCGCCGGTAGCCGCCGAAAACAATTTCGATGTTGTTGTCGCCGGCGTGCAGATTGGTTACGGCGTACTTGATCTGGCTGCCAGCGGAAAACACCATCGGAACGAGCAGCGGCCGCGGAAACTGTGCCGTTCCGAAGCAGTTGGCCGCCTGAACCTCGGTGCTGAACACGGGCGGTCCGGACGGCGGGTTGAAGTTGAAAGAGAACGCCTGGTCATACTTGGCGATCAGGTGCGTGAGCACAAACTCGTAGTCTGCGTCGAGGTTGAGCTTCAGATCCGCGAAAGCGTTACCGCTGGCGAGCGCGAGCGAGACCACGAAGGAGCACTCTTCCTCGTGGTACTGAGGCTCGGCTGGCGCGGGAGCGGGTGTCTGTCCAAACATGGGATCAATCCTCCTGTCAGTAGGTGCCGGGCGCTGGTGGGCGCCCGGCTGAATGATTTGCCGTGCGGAGGATTACCCCTGCGGCAATTGGTGCACGCCGTCGAGCATGCAGCGCACAAAAAGGCCCTTGCCGGCCGGGTCGTCGCCGGTCTTCGCCAGCGTAATCTCGGCGCCTTCGGTGATGAGCTGCACTTCGAACTTTTGGCCGGCCTCGATGTCGATCCGGAGATCCTCAGGAAAGGCCACTACGGCTTCGACGCTCGGCGTTCCGTTGTTCGGGTTGGTGTCCACTCCGCCGCCACCGGCGCAATACTCGAGCGGACCGGTGAACTGGTCGGAACCGGCCACAATCACTTTGCAGACGTAGGCTTTGACCATGGCGACGATATCGCCCTCGATCATTCCGGTGAACACGAATCGCGGCGCGCGGTAGACGCTCATGCGCTCGGGCGGCGGAAGCTTGCCATCGTCGTTCAGGTTCGTGAGGTGGATGCCCTTGTCGGACGATTTGCCCTTCACGAAAAACTGGATCTTCTTGGGCAGCGCAGCCGGCGCTGCGGCCGCGGCCTGGGAATAGGTGTCGTACAGCGGCTCGCGCAACAATTTCACGGGCACGCCGTCAGTCGAAATGTTGTTCATTTCCTTGCTCCTGTCGAAAAAATTGAACTCCTGATTGCTGCTTTCCGGCCTGGATGGTTAGATCCGGCCGGGAGTGACGCGCGAAAGCCCGGCGACCTTCGAAGGCTGCGCCTGAGGCTGCACGGCGGCTACGGCGGCCGCCGCATTGATCTGGCGCGGGATGATCGGATTCCCGGCCGCATCGCGGTACACCGGCATGGGGCTGTATGCAGTCGTGTAGCGGCCCAGGCTGGTGTTGGCCGTCGCATCGCCCAATCCGGAAAGGCTGAGGGCTTGGCCGATGGGCGAGAATTTCTCGGTGATCACGCGGTTGGCGAGGTACAACATGCCTCCGATGGCGACACTGTTGCCTTCGCTCTTGCCGACGAACTTGGACGTTGCCATGCCAGCGGCCACGGCCGTGGCGAAGTTCGACAGATATCCGAGGATGCCTTTGTTGCTCGCGCCAAGCGCGAACTGCGGCAACTGGCGCGCTATGAGCAGGCCGAACAGAGCCAACAGACCCTGCTTCAGCATGCCCGTGCTGGCTCCGATCACTCCGGCGCGGCTCGGATTGCGCCGGCGGCGCGGGCGTGCCTTCTTTGCCGTGACCCGGACGACCGGGTTTTGCCGGCGGCCGGCGCGGCGGGGCTTCTTGTGCGCTTTTTTCTTCACTGTTTTGCTCCTGGTTGGATTGAGAAACCCAAGCGTATAGAGCGTGCCGGGGTTGCTCTTGCGGGCCTTGCGGGGCTTGGCCGCCGGGCGCCGATGTCGTTTCACTGCGGGGCGGGCCGCCTTCCGCTTCCGCTGCGGATTGATGAGTCGAGTAACTTTGACCATTGCCGTGGCTCCTAATTGACGATTCCTTCCGGCTTCACTTGGTAAGTTCCGCCGATCAGGTAGAGTTTTTCGTTCTGCACGTCGTAGCACAACGTGGGATAGGTGCCGCCGTCCTCTCCAAAGTGGTGCTCGTAATCGGATTTCTCGAAGCTATGGAACGCTTTGCTCGTGGAATACACGATGCTGCACGCGTAACCGATTTCCAGGTGATCCTTGGGCATTGACTTATTAAGTTTCAATGCCGATAGGTCTAACTTCTGGTCGCCCGAGATAAAGTAAAGCTGGCCGCCGTCTGTTGAGCACCCCAAGCGAACGTTGCTCCGGAACTGGAGCGCGAACGGTTTGCCCCCGTCTGGCGGGTAAACGGTCATCTCGATCAGTCGGCCGAGGTCGGCCAGCACGGCCCGCTCGGTGTGCTGCTCGGTCACAGTCTTTTCGGTGCGCGCCGGTCGGCCGTGGAACTTCTCCGAAAGCGCGGCCGCGGACTCCACTTCGGATGGGTTCTTGCGCGGCTTTCCCATAGGCTTGAAGCCTTGCCGTTTCGCATCACCCTCGATATAGCCGCTGTGCCATGAGTACGAGTCGTACTTCGCCGGTGCTATCGCGACCTTGCCCTGTTCTCCGGCTTTGAATCCGGCGTCCCAGGATGCCGGATCAATCGTGATCTTCGGGTTTTTGCGGCTGGCGGCTTTTTTCGCGGTGCGCTTCATCGCCTATGCCTCGGAGCGAATCTTTGCGGTGGCGGCCTGGTACTTCAGCCGCTCGAGCATCAGCCGGCGCCGGCGGGCGCGGTTGCGCTTGGGCCTCATGATCTGCCATGCGACAAACAGCGCGACGGCGATGCCGAGTACCACTTTCCAGTCGAGGGCGAACGGGAGCGCGCCTACGGTGGCGACTTGCTGCGGCTGCGCGGATTGTAACTGCTGTGGTGTGTTCATTTGCTTTTCCTGAACGCCAAAATTAGTCCGATTACTCCAAGGCCGGCGGCAACCCAGAGCAGTTCATCCGCATTGGGGAGCGGCTTGCCGAGCAGTTCCGGCGGTAGTTCCGGTATTGCGTCTGTGCGCCAATCGAGCCACGCCTCGCGGTCTGCGGCTTGCTGCTGTGGCAATAGGTCGTAGCCGGGCGTGCTGGTGTAGGCTCCGGCGGGCGGCTTCGGAGCTGGCGCTGGTGCCGGCGGCTTAATCGTGTTCCGGTCGTAGGTGGAGAATCCCTCGTAGCCGGAAACGAGTTTGCCTTCGTCGGTGAAGATGGGGCGCGTGAGGCGGTTCCAGAATTCGGCCTCCCACGGCCAAACAAGCCCCAGTGTGGGCGCATACTGCCGGATCGCTGTTTCGACCACCGGAGCAAGGCGCGGCCATCCGGCGCCGAAAGCGCGCGGTCCCGCAAGCTGCGCGGTTCTCAGTAACAGCGTGTCCACTCGCCCGGTCGCCTCGTTCATCGTCGGCGGCCTCCCATCAGAGCGAGGGCCAACAGGGCGGCCGCGGTGATATACACGGCCGTCGCGTGCTGCGCAAGAAACTGGCCGGCCTGGCGCGCGTAGTCTCCAGCGGTGTAGCCTCCAGGCGGTGGCGTGTTCAACGCTGCCGTCCAGTCGGCGTTTACCTGCTGCGCCATGATTCTCCACGTGCTCGGGCTAATGAACGTGGGCGCCTGGGGCGGCAGGGTCGGCGGCGCTTCGATAGGTGCTCTCAGCGTCATACACGCCCCCATGCGCGCCGTCGCACAAATCCGCTCAGCGTGCCGGTGGATTGCAGGGCAGCTAAAAACTGGTCAAGGTTGATTGCCTCTGCGCGATCGGCTCCGGGCCGTGCCGCTTCGAATGCGGGCGCCGGTTTAGCGATTCCTTGCGCCGTCCGGTTGTAGTAGTAGGTCCAGTGGTCATAGTTGGCGGCGCCTCCAGCGAAGAACGCATCGCCACGGGTGGCCGCGGCGAGCTGCTCGCGCAACGTCGGGCCGGGCGGCGCCGGAGTGTTGCTGGTCTCCGGCGCCGCAGGGGGTGTGGCAGCAGTATTCTGTCCGAATGCAAAACTGATCTGGTCGCGGAAAAGGTAGTAGGCGAGGGCTCCTCCTCCGGCGAGAAATAACAACGTGCGCGGATTCATAGGCTCTCCCTTCTGGTCATGAAGTGGTAAGCGGTGGCGGCCGCGGCGGCCCAGATAACCCACTCGGGCACGCCGGCTTTGCCCGCAATCGTCGCCGGCAGGGAGGTAAGCTGCTGGCCAATGCGCGTGAAGACATCGCCTCCGGATGCTGGCAAGATCTCTGTGTCTTCCTGCGCTGGCGGTGTCGAGGTCGGCGGTGTCTGGGTAGGCGGTGTCTGGGTCGGCGGTGTTGCTGGCGCGGCTGCAACCGTGAACGCAAGAACAGGAGTGGCTGCGGTGTCGCCTACTTTCCAGACTTCGGACCAGGTGCCAATATGCTCGGCGGCCATCGTGCCTTGGATTACTCGGTGTCCGTTGCTGCCGATGGTCCCGTAAGGGCTGCTCGAAGTGCTGCCGTTGTGCGTGGCGGCTACCGATACTTGGGCTCCGGGTTGCCCGGTCACATCAACCTCGAAGCGGTCTCCCACCTGGAAGGCGCGCGGGGAAGTCGGCCGGGTGGTGTTCGTGAGCACAACCGCGGACGCGTAGGTGGTGGGCGTGGCGGGTGGCGGTGTTGGGTTAGTCGGTTGCGTTGTCGTCGGCGGTGGCGGAGGTGGCGTGTACGGGTAATTCGTGGTCGGCTGAGGCGCGTTCAGCGCTTTAGCCATCAGCGGGTTAATCGACCACCACAACGATGGATCAAACTGGTTGGCTACGATGATCCTGAAATTTTCTTCGCTCCGGAACTCGTTAGCGTTTATGATGCTGCCGTTCGACAGCTTACAGGTGCCGTTCCAGGCGTCATCACCGAACGCGGCTACCACGTACGGAGCGGGAGGATAGTATGTAACCGGCCCAATGTGGTACTTGCTCGCCAAGGCATTAATTGCGGCTTCGACTTCCTGTTGTGTTGCTCCGAGGGCTCCGAGGGCGCGGCGCACGATGGCGAATGCGGCGGTGCTCATAGAAATGCTCCGATCACAAAAGCGCCGGCGGCGAACAGCAGCGCTGGATGAACTTCAAAACCTACAGCGTTCGAGAGCTGATTCAGCGCTTCGCCAGCGCCCGGCTGGGTTATGGGTGTGTCGTTCGCTATCGGATCGCGGTATCCCTCGAACCAGTTCGCCCCCCACGCCGGGCGGCCGTCTCGTCCGCGCTCCCGAATGGCGCGCTGTCCCGGCTCGCCGAGTTGCTGCCACATCTGGACGAGTTCCGACCAGGCGTAATCGAAATTGGCGAGGGCGGCGGCCTGGCTCTCTGGGGTGCGAGGTCCGCTCAGGTAGCCTTCGAGGTTGGCCCTGAGTTGCTGCTCGGCCTCATCCGCAATGCGGCTCGCTTCCTGTTTTTGCTTCGGGCCTTTTCGTCCGAATATCAAGCCGAGGGCCACGGCTACTCCGGCAACGGCGGCGCCCACCACGGGCACGGCCCATGCGGCATGAGTCACAGCCGGAAGAATGGCGGTTGCGACACTTCCTCCAGTCGATACGATCTGGGTAGCCGTCTGGGCGCCGTCTCCGAGATGTGCCGCTGCGAGCATTGCTTTACTTGAAAACCTGAATGAGCTTGCGGCCTCCGCGCTTCACAATGCGGATAGCCTTGACTCGGACTTTCTTTCCGAGTCCGATTGGCAGCGGGTTCAGCTTCGCGGCCGGCTTCGTCTTGTTCGTTTTACGTTTCATCGGTTCTTGGCCAGTGAGGCGAACAGGAACAGGGCAACCATTCCGCCGGCTATCCAAATCCAGGAACTGGATCCAACCGGGTTCGGAAACTGCAAAGCCGACTGACCTGGCTGCTGGCGGTAGAGCGTTCCCTGCGGCGTGGCAACGTAGGTGCCGGTGGGCGGAACGGCAAAGCGAGCGGTGGCGATCTGGCTACCTGCCTGCGCTCCGATCCTGAGAAGCTCGCCCCAATTGATGCCGGTGTCTCCTTCTGCGAGGGCTCCCAACTGCGCGAGGGCGCGCGGCGCTGTTCCTTGTGTGTTCATGGGAATTTTCCAAGCGCGATATTTTCCGGCGGCTGGCGCTTGCCATCCGGGCGCGCTGCCGTGGCTGGTGTCCATCGCAACGGCGGTTCCGTCTGCCAAATGAGCGACGACATACACGTGCGTGTAAAGGTGTGGCGCCTTCGGATCGGCCGCGATGGTCACATACTCCGGCCGGATGCCGAGAGTGAGTAGCATTGCCGCGGTCAACATCGAGAAATCGTCACAGTCTCCGGCCGGCCTCGGCATGGCGAGTAAGTCAGCCGGGCGCACCAACACTTCATCCGCATCAGGAGTGCTTGAGAACGGCCGCGATAGCTCGGAGTCTTCCACGAAGCGCACACGGCCTCTGATCCAGCGGTGAATGGCGGCGAGCTGCGCGCGCTGATCGGTGGCCTGGCCGGTCGCATCGAGCGCGGCCGCCCTGATCCACGGGTGCCGGCTGTCCTCGGCGGCATAGGCGCTCATAAGCACAATCGTCTGGGCCGTGGCTGCCTCGTCGTCGTCCGGTCGCTTGGCGGCCGCTATCCGGACCGGCAAACCGGAAAAAAGAGGGTGCCGAAGGGCCGCGGCGGCGCCTGTACCTCGTACGTGTGACGGGTTAAGCAAAAGCGGCCCTTGTGACGGCATCGAAGGCAGTATAAGCGGAATTGATGCAAACGTGGTACTTGATTTTTATTGTAAATTACTATATTGTCGATCAAGATTAGGATGTATGATCCCTATGAAACGCTAGAGATTGAATATTTTCAACAACATGGGACGAAAAAGAGCGTCTGTACTGGGTTCGGAATCGTCCGAATCCCTATCGAAACAGGGTGGATTGATCGAAACCCCACTCGAACGCAAAAAGCACATGGCCCCGGTGGAGTTCTGGCGCTTCACCACGGACTACCCGGATAAGGCAGCGGTCGCGTTCTACGTCTATCGGCTTTGGCCTCGCATTCAGCGGGTCAAGCCGAAACAGAAAAACATCCTCAAGGCTGTCGAGCTATCAGAGGAAGAACTGCGGAAGCGCTTCGGCTCTGGCACGTACCAGGTGATGTTCGTGGACTCGAATAAGCCGCGGGCCGGGGTCGAGGCAAAAATTCAAATCAACGATCCCCAATTAGACCCGGTGATCGAACTGGATGACCTGGACACGGGGCACCCGGAAAACAGAGCGTATGTGGAAGGACTGCGGGCTCGCGGCCTGCTGCCTGCGGAGGGAGAAACGATGGGACAAGACACCACGGCCGGCGTGGCGGTCAAAGAAGCTGTCGAGCTGGCGCGCGATGCCATGCGCCAGTCAAACGCGCGGCCAGCCGAAAGCGAAACGGCAACACTCACGAAGGCAATGGAGACGTTGCAAAGCATTCAAGATCGGGTGGCGAAGGCCAATCAGCCGATTGACGTGCTCGCGCTGGCGGAAAAGCTCCGCGCACTGTTTCAGCCGGCCGGAGACTCTGGCTCAGCGGCGCTCGTCTCCAAACTCATCGAACAAAACAACGCGCTGATGTTAAGGCTCATGGAGCGGCAAAACCCTGAGCCGTCCGACCCGCTTGAGCATCTGGAGCGGGCGGCCTCACTGCTCGATCGCTTCGGCAGCGGGCGGCGTGGCGGCGGTTCCTCGGGTGGCTTCGATTGGGGCACGGTCCTGCAGGCGGCGCCAGCGATACTGGCCGGACTCCAGCAGTTGCAGGCGCGGGCCGTGGCGCCGGCTCCGGTGGGTGTTACAGTGCCGGTCGAGGTTCCGACTGCGGTGGCGGTTTCCTTGCCGGCGCCTTCCCCTGCGCCGGTGCCTTCCGATGAGGTGCAGATTCCAGAGGAGCTTATGAACTTGCTGCAACTGGCCGGGCTGTCTCCGGCACAAATCAACGGCCTGGCGCGCGTAGGCCGACTCGCGCGGGAATCCTTTGAGCGCGGCTGCTCGGGCGATAACTTCGCTCATGCGCTGTGCTCGGATGTGCTCATGCCGGAAGGCGAGACGCTGTACCAGGTGCTTTGCCAGATCGGCCGCGAGCAGGTTTCGGCGCTGCTTCCGAAACTCGGGTTCAGTGTGGCGACGGAGCGGTCCGCGGAACTCGCTGAATTCCTCAAAGAGTTTTTCGATTACGAAAAGGACCTGAAGGCAGGGGAGGGTAACAATGCAAGCTGATTGCGTGCTGTGCGGTGAATCGGTGCGCGGCGCGGAGCCGGAGGGCGAGCCGCGCTCGGTGGCCTTCTCCTGCGTAACGCTGGAAATGTGCTCGCATCTGCTCGACAAGCACCCCGAGGTATGGATGGATATTTCCGTCATCATGGGCGAGGTAGGGCAGGTCATTGCCTCGTTCTGGGCGCGGGGCGGGAATCCGCATGAGTGGGAGACGGAACAGAAGGTGGCTATGGATGCCGTGCTCGAAGAGATGAAGCAGTACGTCATCAAAGCCGCGGCCAAAAGCTACGGCGCTCCAGCGCTGGTGGCCGGCGGGGGCGTGTGATGCCTTCGGCTCAAAGCAAGCGGCTTGAAAAGCGCTGGCGCCGGGAAAACCGCGATTCGAAGCGGGGCACGTGGTTTTGTAGTTACTGCGGCGCACGTCATCCGATCAATGAAAGGTGTCCGACAGCGCGTCGGGTGCGCCGGTTGCTTGGCCTGTGAGGACTGTAGAGACACAAACCGCGGCGGCCTCAATATCCGGGGCGCGCCGCGGTCTTACTATTTCGTCGTTTGTCCGCTCCTCTCCTTAAGCGCAGCCTCCAAGGCGGCAATTCGCGCCTCAAGCGGGGCTATCAGTTGCTCCTTAATGGTGGGCAGCATACGGCGGATCGAAACCCCGCCGTGCCTCCAGAATTCCTTGCGGCAGTTGGCTCCGCAGAACTCCTGCCACTCACGGCCGGGCGGAAACGGTTTGTCGCAGTTCTTGCAGCGCTTCTTTTGCTTCGCGGGCGCTGTGGCGCGACAGGTGCTTTTTTGGTGGTGTTGGGCCATTGATCCTCGGAAATGCGTCTACGAAAGCTAAAAATGCATCTACTGATGATTTCTGGGTCCGTCCTCGCTGTTCGGCTCAAACTTTACGGTTGCGCCGCCTTTCTCCGGCTTGGCTTCCCAACAGGAACAGGTGATCCAGGCATGGATCGGAAGCTGTGGAGCGACAGCACACAGGCCGGGAAGCTTTTCGTGGAACAAGTGGGCATGGCGGCATGTCGCGCAACTCTGATCCATCCAGCCAACGGCGGGGGCGCTCATTGGCCGGCCTCCGGCTTCGCTTGGTGACGATCGCAGAAATCGGTAGCACGGGTATTGCGCGCGAAACGGAGACACCATCCGAATCTGGCGAACTTGCCCGCCGTCCAGCGCACACAGCCTTTGCATTCAGGCGGCGCGGGGATCGTGGAGGGGATCTGCTTTTCGTTCTCAGTCATGGGCGCACTCCGGGGTCCACGCGCAGCAGCAGCCGTGCCGCCACTTGTCGCACCAGTTACGGCGCCGCACGTGCACGGAGGAGCGCACGCACAATCCAGCATCTACGTTGGCTTGGAAGCGGCCGCAATCGCAGTTCTCGCAGTACTGAAACGCCACCGGGAAAAAGCCGGACGGAGCGAGCGGGGTGCTCTCCGGGTCGGGTGCGTAGCGGTAGATGATGCCGAATGTGGCGTCGGCCGAACAAATCTCAATCCGCATACCCGGGAGGCAGGGAATGACGGTCTGTTTTCCCTGCTCGGGTAGCGGGGTGCTGATCCAGTCAGACATGGGCGGCCTCCGGCGCGGGCTTTGCTTCCCACGCCGAACAGCGGGCACCAGTCACCTGGCGCGGGCTGTTCTGGTAGCGTCCGCCGGGGCACTCCTGGTATTTGGCATAGTGCCGGCAACTCTGGCAGCACTCGGGGAAATGATCCCCAGGACCACCGGTACGTCCCGCACAATCCCGCAAATGGCCCGCACTATTCGCCATAGATTCGCCAACGTCCCGCACGAATCCCGCAACTTCGGCAGTCGCAAACCTTTTATTTTCAGTGGAAGTGTCCGCAAGTTGTTGACCTGCGGCCTTGGAAACAATTTCGCAGATATTGTATCATTGGCACAATGCCGAGCGCGGCCCTATACTCCGTCCGGATTCAAGCATTTCTGGACTACTGCCGCGTCGAGAAAGGACTTGCGGCCAATTCGCTGGACGCATACAGCCGCGATCTGGCCCGTTTCGCCGCTTCGGTTCCGCCCGAACCGCCCGATGACTTTCCGGGGCCGGACGCGCTGCGGCGGTACCTGGACTCGCTGTTCGAGGCCGGGTTGGAAAGCCGTTCCGTTGCCAGGCACCTCACCACCCTCCGGAACTTCACCGCGTTCCTGCTTCGGGAGGGCAGACTTCACATCGATCCTACCGCCTGCCTGGCGCTGCCCAGACAATGGCAGAGTCTACCTAAATACCTGACTACTACAGAAGTGAACGACTTGCTCACGGCCCCGGATCCTGCCCGGCGCACAGGCGCGCGCGACCGTGCAATGCTCCACCTCCTTTATGCCAGCGGCCTTCGGGTAAGCGAATTGTGTGAGTTGCAATTATCGGACTTCATGGAGGATGTTGGGGCGGTACGGGTGTTGGGCAAAGGGGGCAAGCAGCGGCTGGTGCCCGTAGGCAAGGAAGCCTCAGCGGCCGTTTGCGCGTTCCGCGACGGCTCCCGCCGAGCGTTACTGAAAGGCCGGAGCAGCCCCTATCTGTTTGTGACTGCACGCGGGACTTGCATGACCCGCCAGGCGTTCTGGAAGTTGATAGTCGGGTACGGCAAGAAGGTCGGGATTTTCCGCCGGCTCACCCCTCACGTTGTGCGCCATAGCTTCGCCACCCATCTCCTCGAGGGTGGGGCGGACCTGCGCAGCGTGCAAACCATGCTGGGACATGCCGATATCTCCACCACCCAGATTTACACGCATGTGATGCGATCCCGGCTCCGGAAGACCTTGGATGAACACCACCCCCGGGCGTAAAAAGTTATGAGCGACTACATGTTCATGTTGGAGAGCCACCTGAGCACGGACCAGAACCGCGTCATCACGGAGGTCCAGGCTGTGGCGGCTGAAGCCAACGTGAGTCTGTTTCTGACGGGCGGTGCCATGCGTGACATGCTCGGCGGATTCCCGATCAGGGACCTCGATTTCACCGTCGAGGGGAACGGGTTGAAAGTGGCCCGGGCCGTAGTTGCCAGGACCGGCGCGGAAATCGTGGAGGAAGACGACACGCGAAAATGCGCTGAACTCCTTTTCCCGGGCGGAGTTACGGCGGAAATCGCAATGGCGCGCAGCGAGCGTTTCGCCAGGCCCGGGGCCAAGCCCCACATCGCGCCTGCCAGCATCCATGAGGATCTGACCCGGCGCGACTTCACGGTTGACGCCATCGCGCTATCGCTCAACAGGGCGTCCCGGGGGCTGCTCATCGACCCGACGAACGGTCTGGGCGACCTGGAGCGGAAGGAACTCCGGACCGCCTACAACTACGCCCTCTACGACGACCCGGGCCGCCTTCTGCGATTGCTTCGGCTCCGCGTCCGCCTGGGTTTCGCGATCGAGGAGAAAACCCGGATGCAGTATGACAACGTCCGGACCGAGGAATTCGAGAAGCGGATAGCTCCGCGCCGTCTTTTCAATGAATTGCGGCACATAGCGAACGATCCCGCGGCGCCCGACATCTTGCAAGCACTCGAGGAAGAGAAACTCCTTCCCCTGTTCTCCCCGGCACTGACCGGCGCCAAACTGAATGTCGCTGGCATGGCCAAGCTCCAGAAAGCTAAGCAGTTAATCCCCTTCGGCGTCCGCTTCCCACTCGAGAACCTGGGGATTGTCCTCTATTTCCTGACCGAGAAGCTGACGCCGCGCGAAAAAGCCGGACTGGTAGAGAACACGGGAATGCAGAAGGCCGACGTCGATCTCTGGCAAAAGCTGGAGGTTCGGGCGCGGAAACTCGAAAAGGAACTGAAGTCCCCTAAGCTGAACCGGCCTTCGCAGGTTTACCAGGCGTTGTCCAAGTCCCCTGGGGATCAAGTCCTTTTCCTGCTGATGCGCTCCCCCCAGCGCATCGTGCAGGACCGCATTCGGAACTACCTCCAGAAGTACCTGCCGGTGGCCCAGGAAGTCACAGACGATGAGGTGCGCGCCAAGGGAGTGGAGCCAGGCACTCCCAAGTTCCAAAAAATGAAGGAAGAACTCATCGTGCAAAGGCTGAATGCGCGGCCCAAGAAGCCTGCGCCCGAGGAGGCTCCCGAGCCGCCACCCGCACCGCCTCAAACAGGCGGGAAGAAGGCCTTGCGGCAGCCGATTGTACGGGGATAGGGAGTTTCCGCCCCAGCAGTAGAAGAGCGGAGTCCCGCGACGAAGCCTTTAGGGGGCTTCATAAACGGGAAAGCCCGGGGTACTAGGCCCGGGCCTTCTACTTCGAAGCGGAAAGGGGGACCATCACTGATGATCCTCGTGCTGGTAAAGATCTGGCTGGCCTTCGTCGGCCGGATCACCGTGCTGATCGTCGCTCACAAGCGGCGGTAGCCCGGTAGCGGGATCGGGGTCGCTCCCGGTCCCGCTACCAGCATAAATCACCCCGTGCACCATGCGTCAAGCTTTTTCATCGCTTCTGGCGCCGGAATCGCACCCGTTCGGCGGGCTTCATCTTCTCAGTTGCGTACTGGAAGATGAGGCGGGCAGCGCTGTCCCTGTATTCGAGCAGAAACGCCTCCACCGGCTCAGGGTGCTTCTTCCAGGCTTCGCGCAGAAACCACCCGAGCCCCTGATGCACCACCCGCTCCCCGTCCATCATCAAAGGCCGGATGAACTCGAGGAGGGGCTTGACGTCGCCCCCGTTTTTCAACACGCCGAGCATTCCCACCGGCACGGCGCGGCGCTGGTACTTCAGTTTCGACTCGCGCCAGGAGGCGAGCGCGTCAAGACTGACACGGCCGCACTGGAGCAACGGCGCGATCACCTCGCCGCACAGGACGTCCGTGTGCGCCCAATTGCCGATACCCGCCTTGAACCACTTCGACAGGCCGGGGATCGTGCGGGAGTCGATCTCGTCGTGAAACTGCTTGAGAAACCGGATGGCCAGGGCGCCTTCCTCATACTTTCCGCTGGCGAAAAGCAGTTCCCCGGTCTTCAGAAAGCCGCGCAAGCCGAGGCCGCGGTATTTCTCCAGCCATTCCGCCTGTTTCTCGTTCCACAAGGGGTCTTTCTGGTCTAGTAACCCCCAGGCGTCGAATCCCTCGGAGAAGTAGCGCTCCCACTTGCGGATCTTCGAAGGGTCGGCGTGTGCGGCGCAATATGCCCTGATTTCGGCCGTCAGCATTTGGGGTCGTTCATCCGTTTGCATTCGTTTTCGCCTATGCCAGATTAAACAGATTATAACCATTCCGTCTCCGATTGCTTTCGATTACTGTAGACAGCGGATATGTATCTTGGGAGGGAGGGGTCCGATTGACGGGATGTGCTACACTCTCAGTAAGAAAGTTGTCGGTTGCAGATTCAGAAATCTGCAACGGCGGTCTTGATGACGCCGTCTACTGTGACGGGAGAGAGCTCTGGCGCTTGAACCTGCCTAGTCGCGGTGTTAACGAGCGCCCGGATACTACGATGCAAGACCAGGAACCGTTAGCCTCACAACCGCCCAATTCCCAAGGCCCCCCGGATGTGCCAGTGAACAGCGCGGAAGACCATCTGAACCGCCTCTTGCTCGCTGGAACCGATGAGCCTTGGTATCGCTCCTTCGTGCGGAACGTGAAGGAGCTTTTCAACCCGCCAAAACTGCCTCCACTTCAGGTAACGTCGAAACCCATTGCCGTCAAGGACATCTGGGGTGGACACGGTTACGGCAGGCAGGCTGGTGTGTCTTCGACGCTGATCCACGTGGCTGTGGTGACCCTGTTGTTTACAGTTGCCAGCAGCAAGACCGTGCAACAGGCCGTCAAGACCACCGTGGCGCTGGTAGCTCCGCCGGATGTGACGCCTTTCGTACCTGACATCCAACCGAAGGAAAACAAGATGCAGGGCGGCGGCGGCGGCGGCGACCGTTCACTGCTGCCGGCAAGCAAGGGCCGGGCGCCCAGGCCGGCGGCGCGGCAATTCACGCCTCCCGCGGCGGTAATTCCGAATCCGCAGGCCAAGCTCATGATGGAACCGACCTTGGTCATGCAGGCGGACGCTAAGCTTCCGAATGTCAATATGCCCGTCTGGGGCGATCCACTTGCTAAGGTCGGCCCGCCTTCCAACGGCACAGGCTCGGGTGGCGGCATCGGTTCGGGTTCCGGCGGCGGTATCGGTCCGGGCCGCGGACCGGGGTTCGGGCCCGGCGAGGGCGGCAACATCGGCGGCGGCCTGTACAAGGTCGGCGGCGGCGTTTCCGCTCCGATAGCGATTTACAAGATCGAGCCTGAGTATTCCGAAGAGGCCCGCAAGGCAAAATTCCAGGGCACGGTGGTTCTATCGATCGTGGTGGACGAGGCGGGCTCACCGAGGAATTTCAAGGTCATCAGGCCCCTGGGCCTCGGCCTTGATGAGAAGGCTATCGAAGCGGTGCAGAAGTGGCGCTTCAAGCCGGCTATGAAAGATGGCCGTGCGGTCGCCGTAATCGCGACCGTAGAAGTGAACTTCCGGCTTCTGTAAGGCCAAGACGAAGAGTTGGATAACGCCCGCGGTCCGGACCGCGGGCGTTTTTTATTTCTGGGCAGTCACCGCTGAGAAATACCTGCGGCACTCCTCGCACGGGCAGATAAGCCGCAGGTGCTCGTAGGAGTAGATCCCCGTCGAGTGGCCGTCGTTCCAGACCAGGCGAACGGCGTAGTTCCCGACCGGCTCCACCGCGTCGATCTTTGGAGCGGGCTTGTACAACCGGAACGGGTCGGCCTCCTGCTGTTTGAGCGAAGGCGTGCCATGCGTTCCCGAACACGAAGCGCAGGGGCAGTTGTTGCGAAGGTACTTGAGGTCATACTCGCTATGATGCCCGTCGCGCCAGTCGATCTTGATGCCCTTGGACTTGGCGATGGCGATGTGCTCGGGCTCGAGCGATTTGGGATTCAATTGAAATTCGGACATTTTCAAAGTCGTTCGATATCGCGGATGCCGGGGATGCGCCGCATGGCGGAGACAATGCGCTCAAGCTGTTTCTTGTCCCGCACCTCGATCGTCATCTCTACAACGGCGCCCTCGCGCTCGGTGCTTCTTGCCTCCAGGCTGCGGATGTTGCTGTTCTCGTGAAAGAGCACGGCGGTGAGCTCGCTCAACATTCCGGGACGGTCGTTTGTGTAGACGACAAATTTCACCGGGAACGGCTCGCTGGCGCTGCGCGCCCACTCGACATCGATCCTGCGCTCAACCTCATACATCAGATTCTGAACGTTGGAGCAGTTCGTGGAATGGACGGCGACCCCCTTGCCTCGCGTCACGTAGCCCACTATGGCTTCGCCCCGGATCGGGTTGCAGCACTTCGCGCGATAGACGAGAAGATCGTCCATCCCCTTCACGCGAATGACGAGGTCGCCCGGTTCGGCGCCCGCCGGCGCCGCGGGAGCCGCAGCCGGCGCCTGAGGCTTGGGCGCGGGCTCGGCCTCGATCTCCCCGGCATCCGGTGAGAGCTTCTGGAGGATTTTGCGCGGCGAGAACTTGCCGTAGCCGAGCGCGGCGTGCAGGTCCTCCACCTTCGCGAATCCGTACTCCGACGCCACCCGCTCCAGGTCCGCCCTCGTAATCCTGGACAGCGCGATGCCGATCCGGCGGGCCTCCTTCTCCAGATACTTCTGCCCGATCTCGATCGCCTTCGCCCGCTCGGTCGCGTTGATGACGGCCTTGATCTTGTTCCGGGCGCGCGGCGTCCTCACCAGGGCCAGCCAGTCCTTCGACGGCATGTGCCCGGGCTGGGTCATAATCTCGACGACGTCCCCATTGCGCAATGCGTACTTCAGCGGCACGATCCGGCCATTCACCTTGGCGCCCACGCAGCCGTGGCCGACGGCGGTGTGGATGGCATAGGCGAAGTCGATCGGGGTAGCCTCGCGGGGGAGCACGATCACCTTGCCGCGCGGGGTGAAGGTATACACCTCGTCGCGGTACAGGTCCACTTTGAGTGTGGACATGAACTCGCCGGGGTCGCGCGTTTCCTGAATCCACTCCAGGAGTTGCCGGAGCCAGGCGATCCGCTGGTCTTCGTGCCCGTCCTTGCGCCCCTCTTTGTACTTCCAATGGGCTGCGATGCCCTGCTCGGCGATGCGGTGCATCTCCTCGGTCCGGATCTGCACCTCGAAGGGCTGCCCGCCCGGCCCCATGACCGAGGTGTGGAGGGACTGGTACAGGTTCGGCCGGGGAATGGCAATGAAATCCTTGATGCGGCCCGGAATCGGACGCCACTCGTTGTGAATCACCCCGAGAGCGGCGTAGCAGTTGCGTATGCAGTCCGTAATAATGCGGACCGCCAGGACGTCGTACACCTGCTCGATGCCGATCTTCTGCCGCTTCATCTTCTGGTGGATCGAGTATGCGCGCTTGATCCGGCCGTCGATTCTTGCGGGAATCCCTTCGCGCCGCAGAACGACTTCGACCGTGTCCTTGATCTGCTTCAGGAAATCCGCCGTGGCGCGCCGCTTGGAGTCTATGGCGCCCATGATCTCGCCATAGGATTCAGGCTCGAGATAGCTGAATGCGAGGTCTTCGAGCTCGCCGCGGATTTTGCCCATTCCGAGGCGGTGCGCGATGGGAGCGTAAATGTCGAGCGTTTCCTGCGAAACCCGCCGCTGCCTCTCGGGCGAGAGGACGCCGAGGGTCCGCATATTGTGGAGCCGGTCCGCAAGCTTCACGATGACCACGCGGACGTCGTCCACCATGGCAAGCAGCATCTTGCGGACACTCTCCGCCTGGCGCTCCTCGCGATCGTAGAACTTCAGCTTGCTCAGCTTGGTGACGCCGTCCACGCTCCGGGCCACCTCGTCGCCGAATCTCTTCGTGAGGTCGTCCAGGGTGGCGCCCGTATCCTCCAGAACGTCGTGGAGGAGGCCCGTCTGAAGACAGACGAGGTCCATGTTCATGTCGGCTAGAATCAGAGCGACATTGAGGGGGTGGACGACGTAGGGCTCACCCGAGTCCCGGAATTGCCTGTTGTGCTGTTCCGCGGCGTAGCGGTAAGCCTTCTCAAGCGCGGGCAGATCCTCGCGAGGCCGGATATCAAGCACCTTCGAGGCAAGCTGGCGGAAGAGTTCGTCTGGCGAGGAAAGCTTGGCGTCCCCGGTCGCGGGTGCGTCCGGGACCGCTGTGGGTTCGGATGCCATGAAAAAAAAAGCGGCATTCGAAGCCGCCTGAAGTCATTATAGCGCCTGGGGCATGGCACGCACAGGCCTCCTGGCCTGTGCGGCACAGGCCGGGAGGCCTGTGCCACCGATCGGGCGCCGCTTACTTTGCGGGCTCGGCAGGCGCTGCGGCCTCAGCCGCGCCCGAACCCGCCTTCATCTTGCGAGTGTCGAGGGCCTTCTGAAGCCAATTGTCTGCTTGTGCAATGTCGTTCTTGTACTCTTCCGCGCTCTCGGCGAGGTCCGCCCGTTCGCGATAGAGCAGGTTGAGGTACGCCATTGCATCGTCGTAGTTCTTGTCGATTTCCAGGGACTTCTGAAGATTCTTCAGCCCCTCATCGACCATGTTCCAGTATTTCGCGCGAAGCTCTTCACGGGCCTTTTTATCCTTTAGCGGGCCCGGATCCTCCGCCTTCATACCCGCTTTCACGCGGGCACCCTGGATGGCGGGGTACCATTTCGCCCACGCAATGACGCCCAGACTGTAAAAAGCGTCCTTGTTGGTCGGGCTCACCGAGGACAGCTTGGCGTACCATTGCTGGGCCTCATCGAGCTTCGCCAGCTTCTTGTCGAGGTCCTGAATACCGTTGGATTCCTGGAAATGCAGGGAAGCCATCGACGCGAGGGCGACTTCGTTTCCGGGTTCCTGCTCGAGGACCTGCTGGAAGCTCTGCTTTGCGGCGGCGGCCATCTGGAGGTTATCGGGGGATTCCGCCCCCGGGATGTACTGGCTCATATACGCCGTGGCCAGATACAACCTCGCATTAAGAAAGGTGGGATCCAATTGGACAGCCGTCTTGAAACGTTCGACGGCCTCGGGATATTTCGCGTTCTTGAACGCCTGCACGCCCTTGTTAAGTTGGTCGCGCGCCCGCAGTCTTTCGCAGCCTGTACCGGCGACGGCGAGAACTCCGAGAGCAAGCGCAGCCAGGGAATAAGTCCATTTGCGGTTCATGCTAGCTCCTGTCACCACAATCCTAACCGGAGACGCTACTACTGTCCGGCTTCGACCTTTGCGGTCATGAGGCCGACTTTGTCGATGCCGGCTCCGTGAGCGATATCGATCACGTCGGCGACGACCTGATACTCAAGGTCGGGATCGCCCTTGACGAACACAACGCGCTCGGCGCGGCTCTTGAAGATGTCCTCAAGCCGGGCGCCCAGCAGCGATTTGTCGATCGGCTCCTGGTTGATCATGAACGTGCGGTTCCGGTCAACCTGGATGACCACCGTGCGCGTGTCTGCCTGGGTCGGAGCGCCAGGCGGCGCGGGCTGCGGAACGAGCGCTTCGAGCCCTTTCGGCGTAATGGGTGCGATGACCATAAAGATGATCAGCAGCACCAGCAGGACGTCGATGAGGGGAGTTACGTTGATGTCCGCCTTGGTCGCTCCGCTACCACCACCGACTGCCATTGACATAGAGAATTCTCCTTCGAAGAACGATTCTTAAGGCTGCAATCCACACCCGCCCGCTACGCGCAGGGACGGTCACTGCTGTTGCATCGCCTTGTTTTTGTCCTCAAGTTCGGTCATCAAACCCAACTGATCGACACCGGCCGCGCGGAGATTATCGACAACCTCGACGACCTTGCTGTACATCGACCGCCGATCAGCCTTCACATACGTCATCTTGTCCAGCCGGTTCACGAGCAAATCCTTAACCTTAGGAGCCAACTGGTCGGGGGAAATGAGCGTAGTGCCAAGAAAAGTCTTGCCGTCGCGCGTAACCGCCACCACAATGGCGTCTTCCTTTTCGGCGTTCGCCATGTTGATAGGGTTCTTTGTCGGCGTCAGGTCAACGGTCACGCCATGCGACAGCATCGGAGTGATGACCATGAAGATGATGAGCATGACGAGCATCACGTCCACCATCGGGGTCACGTTGATGTCCGCGACCGGCGGCGGCGAATTGAATTTTTTCATCGCAGTATCCTTTGAGACCCAGCGGGCTCGGAGCTCGCGGGACCGAATGACCGGTCCCGCGGTTTCCGGTTCAACTCGCGGAGTCAAGCCTCCAAAGTCAGCGAAACAACAACTACTTCGACACGCGCTGCGAGCGCTTCAGGAAGTAGTCGATCAACTCGGAACTGGAGTTACCCATTTCGACGTCGAACGACTCCACCTTAGTGGTGAAGTAGTTGAACATCCAGACGGCCGGGATGGCGACGAACAGACCCACGGCGGTGGTCACCAGCGCTTCGGAAATACCGCCCGCGACGGCACCGATACCGGTGGACTTTTCAGAGGCCATGCTGGCGAACGCATTGATGATGCCGGCGACGGTGCCGAACAGTCCGACGAACGGAGCAGTGGAACCGATAGTTGCCAGGCTGGATACGCCGCGCTTCAGTTCGGCGTGGACGATGGCTTCGGCGCGCTCCAGGGCCCGCTTGGAAGCTTCGATTTCCTCGCCTGGAATTTCGGAGCTGATCTGGTGAGCGCGGAACTCCTGCAGCCCGGCGACGACAACCTTCGCCAGGTGGCTCTTCTTGTAGCGGTCGGCGATCTTGATCGCCTCATCGAGCTTGCCCTCGCGCAACGCTCCGGCCACTGCCGGCGCGAACGCACGGGACTGCTTTCTGGCCGCGCCGTAAGCGATCAAACGGTCGATCATGACGCCGATTGACCACGCCGACATCAGGAACAGCGCGATGACGACGCCCCTGGCCAGCCAGCCCATCTGATGCCAGAGCGCACGGGCGTCCCAACCGACCGCACCGCCCTCCTGGATCAACATAATCGCCCAAACTTGTAGTTGTAGAAACATTTGTTTGTCTTTCTCCTGCGAGTTGAATTTTCCTGTAAGGGCGGGTTTCCAGGCCGCCCCCACCAAATTTTGAAAACTATTACTGGCTCAACGTGAAGTTCACGTCAATCTGCGTAACGACTTCGACCGGCTCTCCGTTCAGGAGCGTCGGGCGATACACCCACTGCTTGACCGCGTCCTGAGCCGAGGGCACCAGCAGCGGATGTCCACTGATTAGCTGCAAATTCGAAATCGTACCTTCCCTGGAGATGATCGCCGTGAAGCGGACTTGTCCCTGAATGCGCGCCTGCTTTGCCAAAGGCGGGTAAACCGGCGTAACCTTTCTGATCAGGTTGGCATTCTGCACATTGCCGCCGACGCGGATGCGCTGGACTTCCTTCGGCTTCTCGACGACCTTTGGGGGCGGGGGCGGAGGAGGCGCCGCCGTCGGCACCGATCCGATAATACCGCCGATAATACCGCCGGGCGAGCCGCCGGGCACGCCGCCCGGAACGCCGCCGACGACGCCGCCGCCGCCACTGGACGCGGGTGGCAGTTCGTCTTCCTTGATCTCAATGACCTTCTTAGGAATGGCCTTGGGAGTCATAAGGCGGCCGGCATCGAACTGGCGCGGAATGACTCTCGCGACCCTTTGAACCACCGCGGCCGGAGGAGGAGGAGGAGGAGGAGGAGGGGGAGGAGCGACCAGAAAACTTGTCAACTGCGTTTTCGGCAGTTGATCGTAAACCAGAAGGGGGATCAGAATAAGGACACCGAGCAACCCTATCTGGAGTCCGAAAGACACCACTATGGTCCAGGGTTTATTGGTCTTCCCACCCTCGAGGAGGCTTTGTTCGAACATATGAGAGTACCCTTTCCAACATCCTTTTCAGCTTCCGGCACGCGGGTGCCGGAGACCAACCCTACCACGTCTGCTTCATCGCCCCGAACGGGACTTCGCCGGCGTCTGGGACGGGGCCGGAGCGGCAGGAGAGCCGCCCTGCTTCCGCTTTTCCGCAAGATTCTGCCAGAACACAACGATGGGGCTGGCGATGAAGATGGACGAATACGTGCCGATGATGATCCCGACCACGAGGGCGAAGGCAAAGTTGTTGAGTACTTCCCCGCCAAACAAAAACAGCGCAAGCACGGTAAGGAACGTGAGGCCGGAAGTAAGAATCGTCCGGCTCAGAGTCTGGTTGATGCTGAGATTGACCAGCGACTCCAGCTTCTCCCTCCGCAGGATCTTCAAGTTTTCCCGGATCCGGTCGAACACCACAATCGTGTCGTTCATCGAGTAGCCGACGAGCGTGAGAAGCGCGGCAATGACCGTCAACGAGATTTCCCTATCGAATATCGAAAACAAACCAATGGTGATGATCGTATCATGGGTCACGGCGAGGACGGCGGCCACGCCATAGACCAACTCAAAGCGGAAAGCGATGTACACGAGCATGCCGCCGAGAGCGTACAGAGTCGCCCAGATAGCCTGCTGCCGCAATTCACCGCCGACCTTCGGCCCGACGACTTCCACGCTCTTCACCTGGAAGGGCGCAAGGTACGCCTGCTCGTTCAGTGTCCTGACCACGGCCGGCGTCACGCCCGGCACCGAAGACAGGTCCTGAAAATTCGAAACGATGCCGGACCGCTCCGAGTCGCGGAAGCGAACCATGTTCTGCGCCAGGGCTTGCAGGTCCGGATCCGACAAGGTTACCCCGTTGCGGATGAGCGGATCGCGCAAGCCGTCCGCAAGCGCCGAGGCGCCGGCGTTGTTGAAATCGAGTTTGCCGCCGGGCTCCCCGAATGCCGCCGCCAGAGTCGCAACGATTGCCTGCCGGGCCTGGGACAGTTCCTGGTTGGTCGCCTGTTCGGTGCCAATGAGGGCCCGGTCGCCCGAGGCGCCGGCGCTCTGAACGGTGATTTCGCCCGAAATCTTCTTGGAGAGTTCCGAGCGGATTTTCTCGACGGGGGCCTTGCCCTTGAACTGCACGTCGATCAGGGTGCCGCCGCGGAAGTCGATTCCGTATGCGGGGCCGCCCTTGGCGACCAGACTGAAGAGGCCCGCCGCCGTCAGCACCAGCGAGGCGATAATGAAGGGCCACTTCTTGCCCAGAAAGTCGAAGTTAGTATTTCTAAAGATTTCCATGCAACACGCCGTACCGGTGCTCGAGGGATTGGACACCGGCCTGTGAAGTTAAGTTCCCGGCCAAAGAAGGAAAAGCTAGCACAAACATCCTCAAATACTCAAGTGGGATACTTGCTGCTGCCGATTCAGGTGCCAGTCAAACATCGTTCGGGACACAAACACAGCCGTGAAAAGATTCGCAACGAGGCCAATCACGAGAGTGACCGCAAACCCCTTCACCGGGCCGGTGCCGAACAAGAACAGAAATGCACACGACACTACCGTCGTGACGTGGGTGTCGATGATGGTGATAAAGGCCTTACTGAAGCCCGTATCAATGGCAGCGACGACTCCCTTGCCCGCGCGCAACTCCTCGCGGATGCGTTCAAATATCAGGACGTTGCTGTCCACCGCCATACCAATCGTAAGGATCACTCCCGCGATTCCGGGCAGCGTCAGCACCGCGCCGAAGTAGCCAAGGGCGGCCAGCAGGATGATCGCGTTCAGGATCAAGGCGAGCACAGCGTTCACGCCCGCGCCCTTGTAGTAGACCAGCATGACCACAATGACGGCCAGCAGGCCGACAACGCCGGCCGTGATGCCTTCGCGGACGGAATCGGCTCCGAGCGACGGTCCGACTGTGCGCTCCTCTTCATACCGGATGCCGGCGGGAAGCGAGCCGGCCCGCAGGACCAGAGCCAGGTCCGAAGCTTCCTGCTGGGTGCCTGCGCCCGTGATGCGGCCCGAATCCTCGATGCGGGATTGGATGGTGGGCGCGCTCTGGACCTTTCCGTCCAGGATGATGGCCAGGCGATTGCCGACGTTCGCCTCGGTGAACCTGGCGAAGCGGGCCGCACCCTGCTTGTTAAGGCTGAAATCCGTCTCCCACTTGTTATACTCGTCGCGGCCGGGCTTGGCATTCCGCAGATCCTGGCCGGTGATAACCGGGGTGCGGCTCACCAGATACCAGCTCTCGCCGGAATCCTGACCGCGGGCGGCGCCCCTGACCAGCTTGGTGTTCAGCGGAAGCACGCCTCCGTGCTTGGCCAGCGCCTGCTCCTGGCTGGCGAACGGGCCGTCCTTGACGTCGGAGATCTCCAGCATGGCCTCCATCTGCATGATCTGCTTGATGCGGGCCGGGTCGTCCACGCCGGGCAACTGCACCAGAATCTCGCTATCCGCCTCGGCGCGTCCGCGCTGCTGGATGGTGGGCTCGCTGAGCCCGAGGCCGTTGATGCGGTTCGCAACGGTCTGCTGTGTCCGCTCGACCGCGTCGCGCTTGATCGCGATCAACTCGGTCGGCTTAAGGTTGAGACGGTAATCCGTCGAACTGGTGGGCGTCAGAACCCAGGCGGGGTGCCGGTCCGTGACCACGGTCCGCATATCGCCGGTCTTGTTCACCGGCACGCCCTTGATGTTGATCTGGACTGAATCGGCCTGATCGACGGAGGTAGGGTCGTTGCGGTCCATCGAGGTGTAATCGACACCCTGCTTGCGGAAGTCCCCTTTGAGGCTTTCCATGGTGCGATCGGCTTCCGCCTTTACGGCGTCCTGCACCTGGACCTGGAGGACCATGTAGCTGCCGCCCTTCAGATCCAGCCCCAGCCGGATGTTGTGCTGCAAGTTGCTCATCAGGTCGGCGGCGGACTTTGGCAGCCCGATGATTCCGTAGACTGACAGCAGCAGCACACCTATGATGACGATCGCTCTCGTTCTCACGCCTTTGGTCATTTGTTCTTCTCTATCGCTTCGGTCGCGGAAATCCTATTTCTTCGTATCGCCCGGTACCAGGCTCGCAACCGCGCTGCGGGCCACCTGCAATTTTACGTTATCGGGCTTCACGCGGATGACCAGGGTGTCGTCCTCGATCGCCACGATCGTGCCGACGATTCCGCCGCTGGTCACCACAACGTTGCCGTTCTGCAGCTCCCGAAGCATTTTCTGCTGTTGCTTGCGTTGCCTTTGCATGGGCATGAACAGCAGAAAATAGAAGATGGCGAAGATCAGGAGGATCGGCAGGAACCCCATGATGGGGTTGGACGCCGGGGCATTCGTCTGGAGGTAGAAATTGAGGGTCAAGAGCACGTTCGGCCTCTCGTTGCCAGTAGATTCCGGCTCTCATTTCGCACAACAAAACACAACAATGTCGCACTTCCGAGGAGGAGCAATCACAGGAATCGCTATTGTATTCTGGAACCGGAGCGGACTGATTCCAAGTACTCGGGTAACGTTCCTAACGTAATAGATTGCCTGATCCGCCCAATGATGTCAAGGTAGTGGCGGAGGTTGTGCAGCGTAGCCAGAGTAGAGAACAGGATCTCGCCGGCCTGGAACAGGTGCCTCAGATAAGCACGGGAGAAGCTCCGGCAGGTGTAGCAGCCGCAGGCCGGGTCAAGCGGGCGGGGATCGTCGCGGTATTTAGCCTGTTTAATAATGACACGCCCCTCGGAAGTGAACAGGCATCCGTTTCGGGCGTTCCGGGACGGCAGAACGCAATCCATCATGTCCACGCCGCGGGCGACGTACTCGCCCAGTTCCTCGGGCATGCCGACGCCCATGACGTAACGCGGCCGTGCGCGGGGCAGGAGCGGGGCGGTGATCTCCACCATCTCCAGGCTGAGGGCGCGCGGCTCGCCGACCGAAAGCCCCCCGATCGCGTAGCCCGGCGCTTCGAGCTCCAGCAGTTCGGCGGCGCACCGGCGCCTGAGATCGCCGTAGGTTGCGCCCTGAACGATGGGGAAAAGCGCGGACCGGACTTCGCCTTCGGCGCACCGGCGGCGATAGTGCGTGAAGGCAGCACGCGCCCACCGCACTGTCCGCTCGACCGACTGGCGAGTCTCGGCGTGTCCGGCCGGGTATTCCAGGCATTCGTCCAGCACCATGGCGATATCGCTGCCGAAAGCGAGTTGCACATCCACGGTGGATTCCGGGGTGAACAGGTGCGCGTCGCCGTTGAGGTGCGAGCGGAACAGGACGCCCTCGTCGGTCACCTTGCGCAAGCCGCTGAGACTGAAGACCTGAAACCCCCCGGAATCGGTGAGGATGGCGCGGGGCCAGGACATGAATTGGTGCAGCCCGCCCAGTGCCCGGATCAGCTCGTGGCCCGGCCGCAGATACAAATGGTACGTATTCGCGAGCAGGACGCGGAGGTCGAGGTCTTCGAGCAGGTCACGCTGGGGTAAACCTTTCACCGTGGCCTGCGTGCCGACCGGCATGAATACGGGCGTTTCGATGTCGCCGTGAGGCGTGTGAAGGATGCCGGCGCGGGCACGCGTGTGCGGGCATTCGGCAGTGATTTCGAATGAAAAACAGGACAACACACTATTTTAGCGGACGACCGTATCCCGGAGCGGGCCGGGCATGCCCGGCCCCTACAGAGGAATACGTGCGTTTTCGTCAGCCGGCTTATCCGGCTTGCTGCTGCGGTTGCTGCGGTGCGCCGGTCCAATCGGCCAGCTCGTTCCACCACGTGTCTATCTGCGTGGCAGCCGTTTGCTGGTTGGCGGGAAGGTTATTCGCCAACGATGCGACCTGTAATTGAAGCCGCTGGGCCCCCTGGGCGTGGGTCCCTGAGTACTGTCCAAGGGCGTTGGCGGCTTCGCGAAGCGGTGCGTGGGCAGCCTGCAAATTGCCCTGGTTGATCATGCCCCTGGCCAGCGCGAGGTTCTGCCTCGCCTGCACCAGCGGCATATCGGATTCAACACGAACCATGATCACCCCATCCCCGACCGCTTTGAGAGCCGAATCGGCCGCAGCCATGTCGTTATTGAGGAGTGCGGTCCGCGCTGCCTGCAGTTGCTGCTCAGCCATTGGCACATTCACTGCAACCGCGGTGTACTGTCCCATGACGCTCTGGACGGCCGGAGCGCCCGCGGCCTGAGTGCCACCCGCCGTACGCGCACTTGCGATCGGCCCGATAACCGAGGTCTGCGCGTACTCCGTGAAAATGGGAATCACGTTGCCCTGCCCCTGCGTAGAAGCGATATTGCGCGCCTGGCGGGCTTCCTGAAGCCCCTGATCGATCTGGCCGATAGCGGCCTGGCGGTTTCCGTTTGCGATCGCACTGCGCGCCTGCTGGGTACATGAAAGGACCGCAACCGCCTCATTGGAAAGAGTCGTCCGGGTCTGAAACTTTTGCGACGAGCTGGTAAAGCCGGTCGCCTGATTGGTTGCCGCCATACTGGCGCATCCGGTCTGCTGTTGCGGTTGCGCGTACGGCGAGTATTGATTCTGCGCTTGAGCGGCCGCCACTTGAACTGCGAGGGCCGCGGCGCCAATTACATAAGCTGTCCCCCAAGTTGCAAACATTAATCCCCTCCTTTTCGCGAACACAAATTCAGCCGGCCCGGGGCTTAACGGCCGGGACCGGCGACACCCTGTTCAGTACCTGCCAGAACTGTGCCGCCACCGGAGGAGTCCGGACCCTTCCGCTCAGGACCTGCTCCAGCGTGATGCCCCTTCCGTACAACTCCCGATTGGCGCTTTCATCGGCTTTGAGCGTCGCTCCGTTGACGCCGACGCCGACGCCGGCGAAGGCGCCGCCGGAGCGCGACCAGACGAGGGCGTCCGCGTGCGACTTCTCTGTCACCTTTCCGACGGAACCCGCCATCACCGTGGCATTCGTACCGAACTTCAGCCTTTGCTGCAAAAGCTGGTGCTCAGCGGCCGGACTCAGCAATGCCAGTACGACATCGGACTCCTGTCCGCCGGCCTGCAGGCCGACGCTGCCGCCTGATATCTCAACGGCGGCAGGCGCCGACCAGCCCGCGGTGGTGCGGCATGAAGCAAATCCCGCGCCATGCCGGACGCCGACAATGAACGCGCCCTGTTTCAGGGCCGGGATAACCGCGATGCAGCGCGCCCTGGCGAGGTCGCCTTCGGTTACGTGAGGCCCGGCTGACATCTCCAACAGCACATTGGTCGACTGATTGAGCCGGCTAACGACCCCTTTGGGAACATTGGCTTGGGCTCGCGCCCGCAGGGCGAACGCAATGAGCCCCGCCGGCATAAAGCATCCCGCCAGCAGCGCACATCTTGCCTTCATCGGATTCACCTCCGTAGTGTTTGCGCCGGACCAGAAGACAGCAGATGCAGCGGCAAGTGGCCGGATGGCTGAGGACTCACGCAGCCGACACCCCTCCGTCGGCGGTTTTCTGATCCCATTTTACCAACGGGCAGCACTGGCCCCAGGGTGCTTCCGACTGGGACTTTCGACAGGCTGGTTTGATGTGGTAGTCTGCTCATGCCCGGTACGCTGATATGAACACGAACGATTTTTTGCGGAAGATGGCAGGGGTGTTCGTCCCGATAGCGACGCCTTTTCGGGATGACGAGGAGATAGACTACGACGCTCTGCGCTACAACCTGGAGCGGTACGCGGAGAGCGGAGTCCTCGGCCATCTTGCGCTAGGCTCGAACGGGGAGAACCGCAGCCTTACGGAGGAGGAAAAACTCCGGGTGCTGGAGACCATCGTCAAGCACAAAGGCCCCGGCCAGGCAATCATGGCCGGAGCGACTTACGATGCGCAGCGCGACACGGAGAGGTTCCTCGCACAGGCAGCCGGCCTCGGCGCGGACTTCGCACTCGTGCTGTCACCCGGCTATTTCCGCAAGCAGATGACGGAGGAAGTGCTGTTCCGTTACTTCTCGACGGTGGCCGATCGGTCGCCGGTTCCGATCCTCATCTACAACGCGCCCGGGTTCTGCGGCGTTACCGTGCCGCCGGCGCTCGCCGGCCGCCTCGCGGCGCATCCGAATATCGTGGGGATGAAGGACAGTGCGGCCAGCGGCATCGAGGAGTTTCTGAAGTTCGAGAGCGAGAGCTTTCATGTGCTGGCGGGCTCCGCCAATTTTCTGTTCCGGGCGATGATGGGCGGTTCGGTGGGAGGCACGGTGTCGCTGGCGAACTCCTTCCCTGCCCTGGCGATGCAACTTTTCCACTGCGGCCAGGCGCGGGATGAGGCGCGAGGCGTTCCGCTGCAGGAGCGCGTCAGCCGCATCAATGGCGCGATCACCAACGTGTTCGGCCCTTCCGGGGTCAAGGCGGCGATGAATCTTGCCGGGTTGCGGGCGGGGATACCGCGACGTCCGCTGCTGCCGCTCACGCCCGCGCAGCAGGCCGAGCTTAAGCGCGTGCTGACCGGGGAGGGATTGCTCGGGTGAACCGCGACATACTCGCCATGGACGTGGGAACTACCGCGTTCAAGCTGGCCGTCTTTTCGCCGGGCCTGGAGAAGAGGTGTGAAGCATCGCGCCCCTATGACGTGAACGTCTATGACGGCGGCAAGGCGGACATTGAACCGGAAAAGTGGTGGCAGGCGCTTCGGGAATGCTGCGCGGAAGTGAGGCATGAGCTGGGGCGCGCCGGGGTGGTTTCGCTTTCGGTGACCACGCCTGGGCTCACGCCGATGGCGGCCGATGGAACCGCGCTCGGCCCGGCGATCCTGTTTTTCGACGGTCGCTCGCACGCCCAGGCCCGCGCGATACGCGCCAGGGTCGGCGAGGAGAAGTTCCTGCGCGAGACCTGCAATCTGCCCGCTTCCGGCGGGTCGTCGCTGTGCTCGATTCTATGGATCCGTGAAAACCAGCCTGAGGTGTGGGGCGCGGCGGACAAGTTCGGGCACTCGAATACGTACATGGTCAAGCGCCTCACCGGCAAGTGGGCCATCGATCCGTCTACCGTCTCAATCACAGGTCTGTACAACTCCGCCGCGAACGACCTCACCTGGAACCGGGACGTTCTGCGGGCCGCCTCGATCCCCGAAGACAAGCTGCCGCAGTTGATGCACTCGCACTCACCGGCCGGGCGCATTCTTCCCGAGGTGGCGGGCGAACTCGGGCTGCCGGACGACTGCGTTGTCTTGTGCGGCGGCAACGATGCGGTCCTGGCCGCTTACTCGGGCGGCCTCACGGAACCCGGAGGCATCAACAACATCTGCGGGACGTGCGAGATCACGAGCGTCTGTGTGGACGCGCCCGCGTGTTCGCCGAACTTCAACGTGCGATGCCACGTACTACCCGGCCGGTGGGTGACCTTCTTCGTGCTCAACACGGGCGGCAAGGCGCTGGAGTGGTTTCAATCGGTGTTTTGCAGGGAGATGACCGGCGCGCAGTTCTACGGCGAGTACATTCCCTCGGTGCTGTCCTCCTTCTTCAGCGCAACGGACCCGGACCGGCGCGAGGCCGAGCTGCCGGAGTATGTTCCGTACCTCGGCGGGTCGCGTTACATCATGGAGCGCGTGAAAGCGAGCTTCTCCGGCGTAACGCTCGAGACCACGCGCGACGACATGCTGCTCGGCCTGATTCGCGGAAACGCGCTCTACCACGGCGATCATCTCAAGGAAGTCTCGAAGATGGTCAAGCTGGGGCGCAAGGTCATGACAACCGGCGGCGGGGCGCGCATCCCCGGCTACATGGCCGCGAAAACGCGCTGGACGGGCGATTTCGATTACGAATACCAGGACCAGTCGTCGCTGCTGGGCGCGGCAATGCTGGGCCGCGAATACCAGGCGCGGCGCGCGTCGGTGGATTAGGTCCGGAAACTACGATACTGTTACGCAAAGGAGTCATATATGCCAGTTGTCCCGATGCAGCAGATTCTCGGACACGCTTTTGAAAACCGTTACGGTGTGGGCGCGTTCAACATCGTGAACGATCTCACGATGGATGCCGTGCTCACCGCCGCGGCCGAGACGAAATCCCCCGTTATCGTTCAGGTTTCGGTGAAGACCGTGAAGGTGATGGGCGCGAAACTGATCCGCCTGATGTTCGAAGAGATGGCGAACCGTGTTCCGGTGCCTGCGACGCTGCACCTGGACCATTGCCCGGACCGCAAGGTGATCGAGGAGTGCATCGCGGCGGGTTGGAATTCGGTGCTGTTCGACGCCTCGAAGCTCAGCTATGAGGACAACATGGCTCAGACCAGGGAAGTGGTTGAGCTGGCGCACAGGCACGGCGTGGCGGTGGAGGGCGAACTCGAAGCGGTGAAGGGTGTGGAAGACGGCGTCGGCGACGAGTACGGCGGCGCGGTGGTTGCGCTCGACAAAGCCGTCGCGTTCATCCGTGAGACGAAGATCGACAGCTTCGCTCCCGCCATCGGGACGGCGCACGGCCTCTATAAAGGCACGCCGAAAATCAATTTCGAGCGCGTGTCGGAGATTATCGCCGCCGAGCCGGTTCCGCTGGTGGTGCATGGAGGCACGGGACTTTCCGAAGAGACATTCCGGGAATTGATCCGCCGCGGGACTCCGAAGGTCAACATCTCGACGCAGTTGAAAATCACGCTCGCGGACGCCTTCCGCGACTACCTGAATGAGAGGCCGGCGGAGTACGATCCTTTGAAGCTGCTCGGCGCGGTGAAGAAGAAGTGCGTCGAACAGGTGGCGTGCTTTATGCGGATCTTCGGGAGCGAGGGGAAAGCGGCATGAGCAAGGCTCTGATTTTCGATTGCGACGGCGTGCTCGGCGATACGGAGCAATTCGGGCATCTGCCCGCCTTCAACCAGATGTGGAAGGATATGGGCGTGCCGTGGAACTGGTCCGTCGAGGAGTACGGGCGGAAGCTCAAGATCGGCGGCGGCAAGGAGCGGATGCTGAGCCTGTTCAAGGAATCCGCTTACCTTGCGACATGGCCGGAGGCGCCGGCGGACGCGGCTGCACAAAAGGAAATGGTGGCGGCGTGGCATAAGCGAAAATCCGCCATCTACAAGGAGATTATTCTGTCGGGCCGCATCCCTCCGCGATCCGGCGTGAAACGAATTTCCGAAGAGGCGCTCGCGAATGGCTGGACGCTCGCGGTGGCTTCGACGTCGGCCGAGGAATCCGTGCGAGCCGTGCTGCACCACGCCATGGGCGACGCGACTGCGAACCGGTTCTCGCTCGTGCTGGCCGGCGATTGCGTGAAAGCGAAGAAGCCGGCGCCCGATATTTATCTTCTGGCGGCCGAAAGGCTCGGCATTTCCCCGGACGATTGTGTGGTCGTCGAGGATTCGAACAACGGCCTGGAGGCCGCTGCCGCCGCAGGAATGAAATGCGTGGTGACAGTGAGCAGCTACACGAAGGAAGAGGACTTCTCAAAGGCGGCGCTCGTCGTGACGTGCCTGGGCGACCCGGAGGGAGAAGTCTGCGAAGTAGTGGTGAACCGTTCCGCGGCACGGCCTGAGTGCTGGCTGAAAGTTGCGGATCTGGAAAAGGTGCTGCGAGCATGAGCGGATTGAATCGCAGGTCTCTGTTTCGAACGGCCGCCGGCGCGTTCGCGTTGCCGGGGCTGTCGGCCGCAATACAGACGGCTACCTCTCCCTACCGGCGCCCGAAACTCAAAATTACGGACGTGCGGACGGCCTACGTCCGCGCGCACGGACTGCAACTGCATGTGCGCGTTTACTGCGACCAGGGGCTCATCGGGCAGGGCGAAGCGACTGACGCGGCCGTCGGCGGCGCGGCAATCGTGAATTCCTGGCGGCGCAGCCTGATCGGGCAGGACCCTCTGAACGTGGAGGCGATCTGGGAGCGGATACGCACCTCGGGCATCTTCGCCGGAGCGCAGGGCGGGCAGTACGTAACGGCACTCAGCGGCCTGGAGATCGCTCTCTGGGATCTGGCCGGCAAGGCGCTCGGCCTGCCGGTCTATCAACTGCTCGGCGGCAAAATGCGCGACCGCATACGGGTTTACTGCGACTGCCAGGCGGACCGGCGGGACGACCCGCAATCGAAGCAGAAGATCGAGCAGGTAGTGTCGCTCGGTTTCACCGCGGCAAAGATGGATATCGACGACGCTAACGACCCCAATCGCCGCGACCGCGTGAACTGGACGATCAGCAACGCCGAGATCGACCACATGGTGGAGAACGTCGGCTTCGTGCGCGAACTGCTGCCAAAAACGACCGACCTCGCGGCGGACATGCATGGGCGATACGACGTGGGCTCGGCGAAGCGCGTCGCCAAGGCGCTCGAGCCGTTCCGGCTGATGTGGCTTGAAGAACCCGTGCCCGCCGAGAACGTCGACGCAATGCGCGAGGTGCGGCAATCGACCATGACGCCGATCTGCTGCGGGGAGAATCTATTCCTCCGCCACGGCTTCCGCGAGGTCCTCGAAAAACAAGCGGCCGACATCATCATGCCCGACCTGCACAAGTGCGGCGGACTGCTCGAAGGACGCAAGATCGCCGACATGGCGCACACGTACTATGTGCCCGTTGCGCCGCATTGCGTGGTTTCCCCGATCGGTTACATGGCCGCGTGCCACGTGTGCGCGGCAATACCGAATTTCCTCGTGTTGGAGTGGCACTGGATCCAGCGGCTGAACCTGTGGCGGGAGTTCGTTAAGGAGGGCGAGATCATTCAGAAGGGGTTCGTCACCGTCACCGATCGCCCCGGAATCGGCGTCGAGATGAACGAGGAAGCGGCGCGCAAAGCGCAACTACCCGGCACACCGTGGTTCGAGACTGCTAACTGAGAACACGCATAACGGGCCGTACGAAATCAGAGAGACTTTTCTTCCGGACCGGGCCGGGGTTTTCGACCGCCCCTGACTCCGGAACGACGCCCATAGTTCGGTAATACCACTCTAGGAGTTCGGATTCGTTGTAGTCTATCGCACGTGCGTACTGCCGGATATAGCTGGTGGAGTAAATGCCTCCGGGTAGTATCGCGAATTCACCCACCTCGATCGCCTGCAAGTAATTAACGCATATTTTGGTAGCCTTGGAGATATTTTTCAGCGAAATACCCTTTTTCCGCCGGACGGTAATCAGGTCGGGCGGGGCTCCGGTCTTGGTCGCCATTGAAGCATTCCGGAGAAGCACTTTGAGGGCCAGACCCAAAACACGCCAATACTTTGTGGACAAAGACAGAAGTGTGTAAATTGTTCGTGTAACGCTTACCCTATCAAGACAAGACCGGTCTTTTGGAAGCCGTGAGAGAATCCTGGGGATACGCCTGCGAACCCATCATCGCGGCGGGATGAGCTTCAACTGCGGACTGTAGCGCCCACGCTCACCTACGCTGAGGATCTCTCCCCGCCCTTCATAATCGCGCATGAAATCGCGATCGAGCCAGGCGCCGGGCTCGACGTCCTCCCATGCAAAGAGGCGGTAGTCGCCGGGCGGAATCCCGCGGAGCACGAACCGGCCGGCGTCATCGGCGGAAGCGCTTTGGAAAAGGTCGAGGCGGCTGCGGCGCGCTCCGCCGTCCGGCACAAGGACCACGGTGGCTCCCGCCGCAGCCTGCTGATTGTCCCTCAGAACCGAACCCTCAACGCTACCTCCGCCCGCGCTCAAGAGCACGTCGAGCGCGCCGGGAACGTCGCCGCGGGCAAGGTCCACGCCGCGCTCGAGAACATCCACACCGCCAAGCCGGGCAGCTTTCAGGTAGCAGTCCTCCGAGAGACCGACGACAGAGAAGGTGTACTCATCCGCGGCGAGATTCTGGAAAGCGAATGTTCCGTCCGGTTTCGGCTGCGCGATTGCGCCAGGGCCATTGCGCGACGCAAGCCGCACGCGCAGTCCTTCCAACTTCCCCGTTCCGTCTTCGAACCGTACCCGACCCGCGAATTCCATGCCGGGAAGCAGCACCAGGTTGATGCCCTCGACCGTGGCGCTGCCCACCTCGACCGGTTGCCGGGCGAAGAACCTGCGCTGCCGGTCAGATTGAAACGCGGTGAGCACGTATGAGCCCGGCGGCACGCCGCGGATTTCGAAGTTGCCCTGAGAATCCACAATCGAGTTCTGGTTGCGCAACGCGCCAACTGTGCCGCCACGCGGAAAGAGAAACACGACAAGGCCGCGATCGACCCGGGGACCATCCGGGGCCGCCCCAACCTTTCCGCGCACGCGCACGGTCCGCGTTCGGGCGAGGCGGAAATCAACTCCGTGCAGGTCACCCCCGGCTCGCACTTCGAGCGGCGCGGCCTGGCCGGGGTCGGTGACGCCGGGGTAGAAGAACGGCACGTACGACTCTTCCTCGCCCTGCCGTTGTGAGGGCGCCGCTTGCACATAGTACTTGCCGGGCGGCAGCCCGAAAACGCGGTACTCGCCGCGATCGTCGGTCGAGGCCCCGGCGGACCCCACCAACTGACGGCGGCCGCTCTCGAAGCTGGATCTCATAGCCTGCATTCGCACATGGGCCAGAGGCTCGCCGTCCTCGTCGACCACACGGCCGGAAATCACCGCGAACGGAATCAGATTGAAGACGATGTTCCCGCGCCGCTCGCCGGGATTGAGCGTCAGGGCCGTCCCAGACTCGTTCGGCCGGCGCTCGCCGTAATTCGCGCGCAGATAGCCGTTGCGCTCCGCGCTCAGCCGGTAGCGGCCGGGCTCCACGTTGGGGATGATGAACCGGCCGTCCTCGCCCGTCGACGCGGAGTGTGAGGAATCGCGGGCATCCGTTTTGCGGAGCACGATAAGCGCCTTCCTCACGGGCTCCCCAGTGCCGGCCTTGACTGCCTGCCCCTCGACGGTACAGCGTTCCTGCTGCTGCGCCGCGGCCAGGAGGCACGCCGTGACAAGGAATCCCCAGGTGAACACACCCAACTTCATCGTTTCAATTTTACGGCTTTGCTCTCCCGTCCGTGCTGGTGACCGGCCGCGACCGCGAGGGCGTCCCCATGGCCCTCCGGGCCGCGAATACCGATGAAATTCGGCGCGTCGTCGCAGCCCCGGAGCCGTTCGCGCGCGCGTGACCCGTGTTCGGCCCGACGGTGGGACAGGCCTCCTGGCCTGTCCGGACAGGCCAGGAG
>JAEZIJ010000196.1 GCA_023436715.1 Acidobacteriota bacterium | reverse complement strand
CTCCTGGCCTGTCCGGACAGGCCAGGAGGCCTGTCCCACGGAGTCGACCGTGACTCTTTCAACGGAGCGGTTTGGTTTCTTTCACCGCGGATCGCGCGTGGGCGGCGCTGACGCGCCCAGTCCGGCGTAGTCTTCTTTTACCTTGACGACTTTGTCGCCGTTGAAGGTGACAAACACGATCCGGCCGGGAGGGTTACCGTAGATCCAATCCTCCAGTTCCATGCCGTCCTTCACCTCGCGGACCTTGCGTACCGGCTTGCCGAGAGCGAAGACGACCTGCTCGCGGTTCATGCCTTCGACCGCGCGCTTCTCCTTTACGGCCTGCTGGAACTCCGGGGGCAGACTTTCCATGAAGGTCTCGGTCACTGTGCGCTTTTCGAAATCGAGAACCGGCGCGAGCATTTTCTTTATCTGGTCCGCCTTGAGCGGCGGTACCGGCCCATGGAATAGGAGCGCGATGGACGTTCCCCCGGGCGCGTTGGTCTGCTGCTGGCCGACCGGCGTGGTCCGGCCGCTCGAGCCCATCCCGACCTCAACGCGCTGCCACCACTTCGGCTTGCCGCTGTTGAAGCCCCCGTTGATCGCCATCACGATCTTGTTGCCTTCGATGTCGATCTTCGTGACTTGCACGAGGTCGCCGACACGGGCCGCCGGGCCGAATTCCCGCCCGGCCGAGTCCCAGGCTTTCCTGTCGTATTCACCGGTGCTGTTGAATTCAAGAGATTTCTTCGATCGCGGCAATTGCGCCTTGACGGTGGCGTATTCGGCCGTCAGCCCGCGGATCAGTTCGACCCGCTGCTCGCCGGTAAGTTTATCCGCACCGGTGGCGGAGAAAGTTGAAACCGAGATAATTGCCAGCGCGAGGGGAAAGCATCTGCGCATCGGGAACCTCCGGCGGGTTTGCGGTGCGCTACTCGTCCTCCCACTGCTCCCGCAGCAGGAACGGCCTCTGTCGCCGGACTGGCGCTTTGGTTGCCAGCCAGATGAAAAGCAGGACCACCACTACGCTGGTCATCAGGCCGCCTTCCGGCCCGTAGTCCCCGCCACTCCACAGCGGGCCCACTTTCCAGCGCATTACGTAACCCGTTACATTCATTGTAAACCCGCTCAGGTTGGTGCCGAACAGCGGCAGCATCCAGTTCCAGCCCACATGGAGACCGATGGGCAGCCAAAGGTCGCCGCTGCGCCAGAAGGCGTACCCAAGAACGACTCCCCACAGCCCCGTGTTGATCAGCCCGAGCGTGCTCACGTTCAAATTGCCGCCGTGCGCTATCGCGAAGAGCAGGCTGACCGGCAGAATCGTCGCGAACGGCCCCAGCGCGCCCAGCAGCACCTGGAATCCGTACCCGTGGAAGAGCAGTTCCTCGCCGATGCCGCCGAACACCAGTATTACGAGCAGCATCAGGATAGCCGATGGCTGCGCCTGGCCGCCCGGGGCCTTCACCAGTTCCGCCGCGCCGGCCACAAGCGGCCCCAGAAGGATCGCCACCGCCGCGGCGATGCCGCCGGCAAGCCCCAGCAGGACGTTGCGAGCTGAAGCCGGGCTCCAGCCGAGCCCGACCTCCATCAGCGATGCGTGCTCATAGATCCGCATCCCGAGCGCGTTGGCCGTCGCGGCCGCCGCAAATACGCTCAGCGCGCTCGCCACCAGGTATCCGAACGGAATGAAGGCCCATCCGAACACGTACAATCCCGCGATGGCCAGGATTGCGAATACCCCGACCTTCAGGATCGTTTTCAGCGCTATGTCCGGCAGCCGTGGCATCATCTGGAGCTGACTTTCACTCCATTCGGCGCCACCTTGACCGGCAGCACTGTAGCGCCCTCGCGCTCAATGGCCTCCTCGACCTTCCGCTTGGCGCCGCGTTCCGCCAGGAAGAACACGCACCCGCCGCCGCCCGCGCCGCAGACCTTGGCTCCCGTGGCGCCCGCTTTCCGCGTCACGGCGACAAGACGGTCGACAAGCGGCGTCGTGATGCCCGGGGAGTTCTTGCGCCGGTGGGACCATTCCTCGCGCAGCAGCCGGCCCACTTCGTTCCAGTCGCTCTTCTCGAGCGCACCGCGCATGGCGTGCGCGATGGCCGCGATCCGGTCGAAGTTCCGGTGTACCTTGCGGTCGCCGTCGATGTGCGCCTTCGTAACCTCCCAGTTGTTGATGCCTGAGTTCCGCGGCACACCGGTGTAGGCGAGCACGATCCGCTCGTTGAAGTCCTCCAGATCCACCGGGATCTGTTTTCGCACGATGCCTGCCGGGCCGAGTTCGATGGCGTTGACGCCGCCGTACATCGCCGGGTAGTAGTCCTGCGAGCCGGTCGGCACGCGGATGATCTGCGCTTCGATGTTCTGGGAGATCTCCCGCAGTTGTTCGAGCTTGTAGCCCGCCCCGTTCAGCCGGTTGAGCACGTTTACGGTCGCGATGATGAGCGTGGAAGACCCTGCGATACCGGCGCCGGCGGGCGCTTCGGAATCGGTCCGCAGCTCGAAGCCCGTCCTGGGAGCGAAGAACCGGACCAGGTACGCGGCCAAGGGCAGGCGGTACTTTGCCGCGCTCTTCAGGTCGTCGAGCGAATCGAATGCCTCCTCACCGGCCAGATCCTTGGAGCTCAGCAGGATACGGTTATCATCCCTGGTCTCCAGCACGCAGGTAGCGTACCGGTCGATGGCAAAATTCACGGTGACCGCGTTGGGATGGTAGAGGTACAGCGGCCAGATGTCGAGTGTTCCCCCGGCAAGATCCACCCGGCACGGCGCTTTGCTAGTAAATTTCATGACGAAACGACCAATATATCCCAGGTTACCCGGGATCCGATCTCACTGTGCCCGCTCGCCGTCGTATTCGCTCGTTAACCCCGCGACCGCGAGGGAGCGGTTTCATCCGCGGAACAATCGGGCCATCGCTGCGTATATACGGAGGAGGAAAGGGAGCAGATGGCCAACGGGACCAATGGCAAGAAGAACAGGCGCCGCGGCAGGCGCTGGATCTGGATGGCGTCGGTTGTGCTTGTCCTCGGCGGAGCGTTTTTCGGGCTGAAGGCCGCGTTCAAGCCGAACAACCAGGTTGATCCGTCGAAGCTCGCCACGGTCGATCGCGGCGACATAGCGCGCTCGGTGGTCGCCACCGGCAAGATCGAACCTCTGGCGAAAGTCGAGGTGAAGTCAAAAGCCAGCGGAATCGTCAAGAAGGTCTTTGTTCACTACAGCGACTGGGTGAAGAAGGGCGACATCCTTGTGGAACTCGACAAAGAGGAACTCCAGGCGCGCGTTCGCGAGGCCCGCGCCGCCCTGCTTGCCGCGGAGGCGGCCCAGGAAGCCGCGGTCGCCACCTCTGAGAAGAACAAGGTAGAGGCCGAGGGGCCCGACCTGCCCTTCCTGAAATCCAGCGTGGCCCGCGCCCAGCAGCTCAAGAACCAGGGGCTGATCGCGCAGGCGATCCTCGAGGATTCCGAAAAGGCGTATCAGCTTGCGCTGAACAAGCAGATGACGGCGCTGCGGAACATCTCGGTAGGCCGCGCCGACATCGCGCGCACGAAAGCCCAGGTCGCCCAGGCGCAGGCCACGCTTGACCGGGCCGAAGAAGACCTACGCAATTCCACCATCGTGAGCCCGATGGACGGCATCGTGCTCTCGCGCGACGTGGAAGTCGGCGATGCGGTCAGCTCGATCCTCGTGCTCGGTTCCCAAGCCACGAAGATCATGACCCTCGGGGACGTGAGCGACGTTTACGTGCTCGGAAAGGTGGACGAGGCCGATATCGGCAAGGTCTATCTCGACCAGTCCGCGCGCATCGTCGTCGAGTCTTTCAAGGACAAGAAGTTCGAGGGCAGAGTAACCAAGATCTCTCCCCTGGGCGTGGAGAAGGACAACGTGACCACGTTCGAAGTGCGCGTCTCCATACACAATCCCGGCGGACAGCTCAAAGCCAATATGAGCGCCAATGCCGAGATCATTCTCGAGGAGAAGAAGAACGTCCTTCTGGTGCCGGAAGTCGCCGTGATCTACGACAAACAGCGCAAGACGTTCCTGGAAGTGCCCGATCCGGAGAACGAAAAAGGGCGCCGGCAGGTTGCGGCGAAGCTCGGCATTTCGAACGGCGTTAAGACCGAGCTGGTTTCCGGGCTGCGCGAGGGCGAGAAGATCATATTGCAGTAGCCGGGGGCGCATCATGCCGTTTCGAGATCTCCTGCTGGACACGCTACGCACGCTCTGGGCGCATAAGCTGCGCACCTTCCTCACGATGTTCGGCATTGCGTGGGGCATCGTTTCCATCACGTTGATGGTGGCTGCCGGGGAGGGTTTGCGTGCCGGCCAGAAGAGGGTCGCGGACAACTTCGGTAAGGACATCATGATTGTCTTCCCGGGCCGCACGAGCATGCAGGCGGGCGGCACACGGGCGGGCCGCCCCGTGCACTGGGAGGACACCGACTACGCCCTCGTGAAACAGGAGGCGCCGGCATGCGCCGACGTCCTCCCGGAACTCGGGAACGGCCAGATCGTACGCAGCGCGTATAACAGCGGCTCGCTCGGGGTAAACGGATCCCTGCCCGCGTTTGCCGAAATACGCACGATTCCCATAGGCCAGGGCCGCTTCTACAACGATGAGGACAACGCGCTTGGCCGGCGCGTCGCCTTCCTTGGTAGTGACGCGAAGAAGCAGCTCTTCGCAAGCCGCGAAGCCGTGGGCCAGACGATCTACATCCGCGATTATCCGTACACTGTGATCGGCGTGATGCAGCACAAGGAGCAGGATTCGAGCTATGACGGCCGCGATATCTCCAAAGTGTTCATCCCTTTCAGCGCCGAGATCCGCGACTTCCCGAACAAGCCGCCTCTGCGCCGGAACTCCATTGACCGCATGCTCGCTACGCCGAAGTCGATGGCCGACCACGAGCAGTGCAAATGGCAGGTAAGGCGCGCTCTCGGGCGGCTTCACGGATTCGACCCGCAGGACGAAGAAGCGGCCAAGATCTGGGACACGGTCGAACAGGCCAAGGCGTTCGAGCAGATGACCGGGGGCATGAAGATATTCCTCGGCGCGGTGGGGATTGTCAGCCTCCTGCTCGGCGGTATCGGCGTGATGAACGTCATGCTGGTTGCCGTGCGCGAGCGTACGCGTGAGATCGGCGTGCGCAAGGCGGTCGGCGCTACCGGCCGGGCGATCCTCTCGCAGTTCTTCATCGAGACCGTCATTATCGTTTTCCTTAGCGGCGGCACGGGCATGGCAGTCGCTTACGGCCTGTGCGCCGCCGTGAATTCGTTCCCGATGCCGCCGTTCTTTGCGGGGCTGATCGCGTCCTGGGAATCGGGGCTTGCGGCGTTTGCGCTGCTCGGCATGGTCGCCGTACTGTCGGCGCTTTACCCTGCCCGCCGCGCCGCCTCCGTCGACCCCATCGAGGCGCTTCGATACGAAGCCGGAGGCTAACGACGATGCTCGCGGAGATTCTCAGACAAGCGTGGGATGCCGTGAGACGCAACCCGCTACGGAGCTTTCTCACGATGCTCGGGATCGTGTGGGGAATCGTCGCCGTCACCGTCCTGATTGCGTACGGCAACGGATTTCGGGGCGTGCTGGTTCAGGCCTTCGATGCCTTCGGCAAGAGCGCCGTCGTCTGCTGGCCGGGACAAACCAGCGAGCAGGCGGGCGGCGAGCGCGCCGGGCGCCAGGTCCGGTTCGAAAAAGAAGACATGGACCTAGTGCGCGCGGAGGGTTCGCTCATCCGGGACGTGAGCCTGGAGACCGTGCGCTGGCTCGGCATCTCCTACGGCGACCGCATGGCCAACACAGCGATCCGCGGCGTCTATCCGGAGTATGGCGAGATCCGCAACGAAGTGCCCGCGGAGGGCCGCTGGCTGTCGGCCGAGGATTTCCTCGAGCGCAGGCGCGTGGTTTTTCTGGGCGGCCACCTTCGCCAGCAACTCTTCAGCGGGCGCCCGGCGACGGGCGAAACGGTGCTGATCGGCGGCGTGCGCTTCACAGTGGCCGGCGCGATGGGCCGCAAGATCCAGATGAGCAATTACTTCACCACTGATGACGACTCCTGCTGGATCCCGTACAGCACGGCCGGCGTAATCTGGGATGCACGCTATGCCAACGTGCTGGTCTTCTCGCCGATAGCGCCGCGGTTCGAAGCCGACGCCGAGCGGCAGGTGCGCGAGATCGTCGGCAAACGCCAGCGCTTCTCGCCAACCGACAAGCGCGCTATACAGATGTTCGGACGCGAGGAGTTCCGTCCGATCATTGACGGCATCACGATCGGCTTGCAGGTACTGCTCGTGTTCATCGGAGCACTGACACTCGGGATAGGGGGCATAGGCGTGATGAACATCATGCTGGTTTCGGTGGACGAGCGGGTTCGGGAAATCGGATTGCGGCGCGCGCTCGGCGCCCGGCGCTGGCACATCCGCGCTCAGTTCCTCTCCGAGGCGCTGGTTCTCACTCTGGCCGGCGGCCTGGTAGGCATCGGACTGGCGGCGGTGATCACGGCGTGGAGCGGCACGCTCCCCATGCTCGGCCCGCTGTTCAAGGACACCTCGGGAAAAGGAGACATCCACCTCGCACTCTCACCCGCGACGGTGGCCATTGCCACCGGCATCCTGGTGCTCGTAGGAGTGCTCAGCGGCGTCGCGCCGGCGATGCGCGCGTCGCGGCTCGACCCGTCCGACGCGCTGCGGTACGAGTGATCTTGCCGCGGCCTTGTATCACGGCACGGCTTCGGCGAATCCAGGTGCTCGGCGTCATCGTGTGCCAGGAACCTTGCCGCGGCTTTGTATCAGGGCACGGCTTCAGCGAATCCAGATGCTCGGCGTCGTCGTATGCCAGGAACCTTACCGCGGCTTTGTATCAGGGCACGGC
>JAEZIJ010000193.1 GCA_023436715.1 Acidobacteriota bacterium | reverse complement strand
CTCCTGGCCTGTCCGGGCAGGCCAGGAGGCCTGTCCCACCGTCGGGCCGAACACGGGTCACGCACGCGCGAACGGCTCCGAGGCCGCGGCACGAAACCGCAGGCCCGTGTACATCACGAACCGTATCAGGGCACGGCTTCAGCCGTGCCGTAAAGCGCCATCATCAAGGGGCTTTAGCCCCTGACATAACGGACAAAACTACCTTATAATCTCATCGAGGCGATCCGCAATGTCCAAATTGCTGGTGATCGACGACGATCAGGATTACCGGGCATCGGTCCGATGCCTTCTCGAGAAGGAAGGCTACTCCGTAATCGAGGCGGCGTCGGGTGACGAGGGGCTGCGCCGGTTGGCCGAGGAACCGCCGGACGCCATCATCCTGGATGTGATGATGAAGTGCTGTTGCGAAGGGTACGGCGTCACCCACGCGATCAAGTTCCGCGACGAGTACGAACGTTTCCGCGACGTTCCGATTATCATGGCGTCATCCATCGAACAGTCGCCTGATGAGTTGTTTGCCATGGCGGGCGAGGTCGGGATGATCCGGCCAGACTATTACATCACCAAGCCGCTCGATATCCCGCGCTTCCTCGACACCGTCAGGCGGGCCGTCAGAGTGCAATGAGCGAAGACGGCGCACGCGAAACCGTCGTCGTGATCGACGACGACCATGCGATGCGGCTGTCCTGCCGGAAGATTCTGGCCAAGCTCGGCTTTGAGGTCGAGACGTTCGATAACGGCGCGCAAGGGCTCGAAGGCGTGGCCCGTCTGAAGCCCGCCCTCGTCGTGGTGGATCTAAAAATGCCGGGCATCAGCGGCATGGAAGTGATCCCGCGCGTCCGCGAGATCAATCCCGACATCGTGATCGTCGTCATCACCGGTTACGCCAGCATAGATACGGCGGTCGAAGCGATGAAGTCGGGCGCGTACGATTTTCTGCCCAAG
The DNA here is from genome assembly GCA_023436715.1 of Acidobacteriota bacterium. Classification (GTDB taxonomy): domain Bacteria; phylum Acidobacteriota; class Terriglobia; order Bryobacterales; family Bryobacteraceae; genus Fen-330. The sequence continues at coordinate 30,218 of JAEZIJ010000193.1, read as the reverse complement.
CCGTTCTCGCCCGAGGAACTGCGCGCCATCGTTCGCCGCGGGCTCGAGCGGCGGACTCTTGCGCTCCGCTCCAAACAGGCCGAGATGGAGCGGGAGTTGATGAAGCGGCGCTTCGTCTCGTTCGTCTCCCACCAGTTGAAGACGCCGCTCGTCGCCATCCACCAGTACCTTAGTGTGCTGAAGCACGTGGATGACGGATCCGCTCCGCAGCGGCTCGAGTGGATCGACCGCTGCCTGGCGCGCACCACCGAGATGCAGGCCATTGTCCACGATTGGCTCACGCTGGCGAAAATCGAGGGGCAGTGCCTGGCTCAGCGGCGCGTGCGCGTGGACCTGAAGGAGATCGTGACCGCGACGCTCGCGGCAAACGGCGAGATGGCGGCGGCGCAGTGCGTGACGCTCGAATCCCGACTGCCCGGAACCGATTGCGCCGTGAGCGGCGACCCCAACTGTGTGAGCGTGCTGGCCGACAACCTGGTCGTCAACGCCATCAAGTACAACAAGCCCGGCGGGCGAGTTACGGTCGCCGTGGAAAACGGCAACGGGGAAGTCGAACTGGCCGTCAGCGACACCGGCATCGGCATCCCGGAACAGTACCGCGAGCGCCTGTTCGATGAGTTCTTCCGCGTCGGCTCCGAGACGAAGGACACCGGCTCAGGGCTGGGTCTGGCGATCTGCCGCAAGGTGGCGACCGAGCTCGGCGGGAGCATTCGCGTGGAAAGCGAAGAGGGAGCGGGTTCCACGTTCCGCGTGCGCCTGCCCGCCTGGTCTGAAGCTCCAGGGGAAGCTTAGCCGTGCGGCTCCGCCTGCCATTCCGAAGGCGTTCGCTCAAAGCCAAACTCATATCGAACTACCTGGTCGTGTTGGGCGCCGGAGGCCTCATCACGTCGATCGTGGGATCCTACATCGTCAGTTCCACCATCATGACGCAGGCCCGGCGCTCCGTTGACCACGACCTCACCACCGCGCGCACCATCTACGACCACCAACTCGAGACGCTGAAGCTGACCGTGCGCTTCCTGGCCGCCACGCCCGATCGCGCCGCGCTGGTATCGAGGCTCGATGCCCTGCGCAAGGAGAACGGCTTCGACTTCCTCGCGCTGGCGGATGCGCACGGGCACGACGTTAGCCCGGTTGGAGTCATCAAGGCAGCGCTCGGCGGACGCGTCGCTGCGGCTACCGAAATTCTCCCGGCGGCAATGCTGAGAAACGCCGATCCGCAACTGGCCGAGCGCGCGCGTCTGCGCGTCGTAGATGACGGCCGCGAACAGACCTCGGGCATGGTGCTGATCGCGGCCGCTCCTGTGCGCGGCGCGCCGGGAGAACCAGGCGCGGCCCTGTACGGCGGCGTGCTCTTGAACCGCAACTTCTCCATCGTTGACCGAGCCTGGGAGCTGATCTTCAAAGGCGAACGGTTCGACGATCAGGACGTGGGCTCGGTCACCGTCTTCCAGGGGGACGTCAGGATCTCCACGAGGCTGCGGACTGAGAGCGGCGGCCGTGCGCTCGGCACGCGCGCTCCCGCCGAAGTGAGCCGCGCCGTTATTGAAGAGGACCGCACATGGCGTGGCCGCGCGTCGATCATGCGCGATTGGTACATCAGCGCGTACGATCCGATCCGCAACTTCGAAGGCAAACCCGTCGGGATGCTCTACGTCGGCATCCGCGAGCGCGTCTACACAGCCACGCGCAATCGCGTCATCCTTTCGTTCTTCGGCATCGCCACCATCGGGTTCATCTGCATCATCGGCATCACGTACTACGAAATCCGCCAGATCACGCTGCCCCTTGCCAAGATGGCGGCCGCCACACGCAGCATCGCCGCGGGCCGCTTCGACCAGGAAGTCGAGTCGCAAGGCAAGAGCGAGATTGCGCTGCTGGCCGATTCGTTCAACATGATGCTCAAGAGCCTGCGGCAGATGAAGGGCGACCTCGAGGAATGGGGCCGCACCATGGAGCAGAAGGTTAAGCAGCGCACCGAGGAACTGGTCGCGATTGAGGCGCGCGTCGCGCAATCGGAGCGGCTGGCTTCGCTCGGCATGCTCGCCGCCGGCGTCGCGCACGAGATCAACAACCCCCTGGGGGGCATCCTTGCGCTGACGGCGCTTACGCTAGAAGATACGAAACCCGACGACCCCAACCGCGAAAACCTCGAAGAGGTGCTGAAGCAGAGCCAGCGCTGCCGGGACATCGTGAAAGGGCTGCTCGAATTCTCGCGCCAGTCCGCGATCAATACGGAACGCGTGGACCTGAACAGAATCCTTCAGGACACGCTCTTTCTGATCTCCAAGCAGGCGGCGTTCTTCAATATCGAGCTGGTGAAGGACTGGGACCCGCAACTCCCGCCCGTGATGGCGGACAAGTCGCAGCTCCAGCAAGTGTTCATGAACATCCTCATGAATGCCGTGCAGGCCATGGGCGAACGCGGCACGATAACGATTACCACCCGGCGCGGCCGGCTCGGAACCGTCGAAGCGGCCATCGCCGACACGGGCCGCGGCATCCCGCAGGAAGTGATCGACCGGATCTTCGACCCGTTCTTCACAACGAAGGGAAGCGGCGAGGGAACCGGCCTCGGCCTCTCGATCGCGTATGGCATCATTACGAAGCACCACGGAACGATTCAGGTGCAGAGCGAGCCGGGCAGAGGCACAACGTTCATCGTGCGCCTCCCCGCGGCGCAGCGGACCACCGAACTGGGCTAGAATCACCGTTGGAAGCTAATCTTGGCCGGTGCTGGGCCCGGACTTCAAATCCGGCGTGTGGCCCTCAAGGCGTCACGGGTGGGTTCGACTCCCACTAGCTTCCGCCAATTATTCAATTCACTCCGGGGACGACCCCGGCCCGCCTTGGGAAACACCGCTGGGACGGCCCAGTTCTCTTGATAAGGAGATCCGATATGGCTTGGGTTCTGTTGGTATTCGCTGGCTTTCTGGAAGTAGTTTGGGCCTACTCAATGAAGCAATCTCGCGGTTTCGCTAAGCTTACCCCCGCAATCATTACCATCGTTACGATGGTCGCAAGCTTCGTACTTCTTTCCGCTTCGATGAAGTCGCTGCCGTTGGGAACGGCATACACGATTTGGACAGGTATTGGTGCGGTGGGGGCGTTTGTCGTAGGTATCGCCATTCTTGGCGAACCGGCTAACGCTTCGCGGGTCATCGCTGCCGTGCTTATCGTATCTGGCCTGGTGCTGATGAAGCTATCGTCATAGTTCACTCACTGAGGGATCTTCGAGAAGTCAAATCTGCCGAGGTACATGGGCGCCGAGATAGGCGGGTCCTTTTCGGTCGTGTCGACTGGATACGGCACGGATGATGCTGTCGGAAATCCCCAGATGTCACCGTTCCTCATGTCAATCACCACCTTCCCTTCCACGCGCCGAGTCCCGTCGGGCTTCCGCAGGCTGGTGGTGCCCGGTTCGACGTAGAGGTAAGGATAGCCGCCCGTCTGCGCCGAAGTAACGGTTGGGTGTATGACGGGCTGCAACGCGATCACCGCGAGCAAAAGAGCGATCACCGTCAGGACAACTTTTGTGTACCGTTCCATGCCTGGATGACGGATCACGGCACCGCTCCGTTGCAGCCAAAAGTGGTAGCACGATTTGTAGGGCATGCCCGGCTTCCCGAAACAGGGTCGCGCGGTGCGGGTTTATCCACAGGAATTCCACCGCGAATCATATCCAAGTGGTTGAAATCGCGCTGAAGATTCTCTTGTGGAAAACCGCCGGAAGCGCGGCCCGCGGTTTGACATCGCGAGCACGCCAGAAATATGATGGCCGCATCTGGGTTATGCCAACCATTCTTCTGGTCGAGGACGACAGTGCGGTTCGCGAGGTGATCCGCCAGATGCTTTCGAGGCCGGGCTACACGATCCTCGAAGCCGGCGGGGTTCCCCGTGCCCTCCAGGTCGCCGCAGAGCATGCGGGCCAGATCGACCTCCTCGTGACCGACATCGTACTACCGGAGATGCGCTGCGGCGCGCTTGTGAGCCGCCTCAAGGAGTTGCGGCCAAATCTGAAGGTGCTGTACATGTCCGGCTACTCCGAGGAGAACTTCGGTTCTTGCGGCATCGGACCGAGGCAGCCGAATTTCATGCAGAAGCCGTTCACGCCGCAGGCGCTGCGGACCAAGGTCCGGCAGATGCTGGGGCACTATCGCACCCGGGCGGCCGGGTTATCCTGAGGATCAGACAGAACCGCTACTAACCCGCGCGTTCGAGCAGTTGCTTGAGGATGATCTGCGCCGCCTTCTGCCCCGCGCTTTTCTTCGAGTCGCCCTCGCCTTGCGCCAACAGATCCGGCGGAATCCGCACTTCAACCGTGAACGTACGCGCGTGCGCCGGTCCGTGCTCGGAGACGACGGTGTATCGAGGCGAGGGCAGGTTCAGAGTGCGGGCGGTTTCTTGAAGTGCACCTTTGAAGTTCGTGAACGGCGCCTCGACGCTCTCCTCGATCGCCGCGCCCGGCCCGACTATGTGCCGGATGACGAATTTGCGGGCTTCATCGATGCCGCCGTCCAGGTAAATGGCGGCGATCAGCGCCTCGACCGCGTCGGCCAGCAAGCCCTTCTTCACGCGGCCTCCGCTCAGTTCCTCACCGCGGCCCAGCAGCAGGTACTCGCCGAGTTCGAGCTTCTGCGCTACATCGTAGAGGTGGGACGCGCTGACAAGGTAGTTCTTGATGATCGAGAGCCGGCCTTCGCGGTAGTTGGGATAGCGGGTGACCAGAGATTCGGAGATGAGGAATCCGAGCACGGAATCGCCCAGGAACTCCATCTGCTCGTTGTCGCTCAGCGGCTGCTGATTCTGCTCGTAGGCGTGTGAAGTGTGCGTGAGGGCGCGGATCAAGAGTTCGCGGTTACTGAAAGCGTAACCGGCCGTTTTCTCGAGACCCTCAGGATCCGCGCGCATTCGAGCGGGATTACGGTTTTGGCGCAGCCGGGGCCGCGGGAGTCGCCGGGGCGGGAGCCGCGGCCGGCTTGGCCGCTCCACCTTTAGCCTGCATCGCGCGCGCCCTTTCGGCCTGCGCGACCTGCCTGATTTGCGGGTGAACCTCAGGCGTCTCCATTACTTTCGAGAGCACGGTGATCGCATCGTCGTATTTGCCGGCGAGATTGTAGGCTGCTCCGAGTCGAACCTGAGTGGCCGGGTCCGGCGTGCCGACGGAAGCGAGCGCAGTCTTGAATTCCTCGATGGCCGCGGGATAGTTCTTGCGCACCATTGCGGCCAGAGCCATCGCTTCGTGCCCCTGCGCCGTGAATTCGGCCTTGGCCTGTGTCCATTGCTCGTCGGTTACATCCGGACGAGGTTTCGGTGCTGTCTTCAGGAGTTCCAGAGCCGCTTTGGCGTACTTCTCGGAGCGCCCGAGCTTCTCTTCGCGATCAAGGTCGAACTCGCGTGTGCGCTGCGATATGGTCGATGCAAGCAGGAGCATCGCCATGTAGTTCTGAGGGTCGGCTTCAAGCGTGCGCTCGCCGTAAATGACCGTGTGCTCGTAATCGTTCTTCTGGCGGTAGGTCTCCGCTGCAAGCATCAATGTGAACGACTTGAATTCCGAATCCGCAAATTTGGCGATGAACTCCTCCGCGGCCTTGAGTCGCGCGTCGGGATCCGCCGCCTGGAACATCGCCTGCAACGCCTGGCCTTCGGCCTGTGACTTTACCCTGGGCTGCTTTGCAACCGGCGCCGCGCCGGCGGCAGGCGCCGCTTGCTGGGCCTGAGGCGCGGCAACTAAGATCCCTGCGGTAACGAGTGCCAATAACCCTCGCACCAAAAAACGCTTATTCATGAAATGACTACTCCTTTCCCTGTGCCTCTGCTGATTGTATTCTTTTCCAGGCTAGGGTTGCTGGTTTTTCCTATCAAAAGCCGCACTCAAGCCTTTCTGAGCGGCGCTGCGCGCCGCATCCGACCCGCCTTGGATATCCAGGGCCGCCTGGTATTGCTTCTTCGCACGCTCACGGTCCGCCGCGGCATCGGCCAGCCGCCCGAGGTAGACGTGAGCCCAGGCTGCGGTCTGCGCGTCAGGCTCGGAATCGAGCGTCTTCTGAAACAACTGCTCCGCGAGTTCGGGATCACGCTGCAGCGTGGCGATGCGCGCCAGCCCGTAATACGCGCGCCCGTGCAGCGACTTCCGATCGGTTTCCTTGAGCAGCCGCAGATACGCCGCCTTGGCCTTGTCCAGGTCCCGGCCTGTGTACAGTTGCTCGGCTTCTTCAAGCGTCTTCTGTGGACCAGTCAGCGCGACAGGCTGCTCCGCCGGAACGACCTTGACTTTGCGCTCCGCGCGCTCGGTTGCGAACTCGACCTTTTGCAACCGCTGATCCTCGCGCTTCAGGTCAATGGCGTTCACTAATTCCGGGAAGTAGAACCTCAGCGACTGCTCCTGCTTTTCGTAACCGGGCAGACCCTCGGAGAACGCCGGCGTGAGAATAAAGCCCTCCCGGAACGCCGCATCGACGAGCGCTGCGCGCTTCGAGGCGGGCGCCAGCCGGCTCTCGACCGCCTTGATCAGGCACTCGGTCGCGAGCAGCAGAAAATCGCTCTTGTAGTACGCCGCCAGCAGCGGCGCCGGCTGGGCGAAATCGAGCAGTCCCTTCCTCTTCTCCAGTTCCACGGAGTAGCGGATCGCCAGCGGGTCGAGAATGTGGTGCAGGTAGCCGTGGCGTATGTCGTCGCCCTGTATCTCAGGCGATGCCGTCACCACGATGAAATAGTCGTTCTTGTAGCTGCGCGTCTGGATCTGGTTCGGCGCGCCCAGCAGATCCACATAGATCTGGAATCGCGAACCCATTGCCGCGCTGGTTGAAGAGCGGACGTAGGCGTTCACTTCGAGCAGCGCCTTCATGGCGGGCCCGTGATAGCGCGCGATGGCGTCCTCGTATGCCGGCAGCACCTTGCGCCACAACTGCCCGACGTTCGCTTCCTTGTAGAACGTGGCGAGCAGCTTCTGGAAGCCGTCCAGCGCCGCTACGTCGGGCGGCAATTCGTTCAGGCGGTATCGGAACTGGAATGCGTCCGGCTCGTCCACCGAAAGTGCGAATGAGATGTACTGGCTCAGTTCTGCGGTGGGATCCTTCTGCCGGTGTGTCGCGAAAAAGGTCTTGAGATCGTCGAGGCAGGCGGGCGGATTTGCCGCGATCGCCTTCCGCACGGCGTCGCGCACGGGGGAGTTGGATGGCGAGCCGAGTTCAGCGTCGTAACCGGCCGCGTTGATGGCCGCCATGACAGTGAACAGAGTCTGGCTGGCATCGAGTTGTCCCTGCTCCAGTGGAGCCTGGGGTGCCGCGATCAGTGACGCGTTTGCCAGGAGAAGAACGGACAGGAAGCCGCGAATCAACGAAAAACCTGCCTTGCGAGCCCATCCCGGCAGCATATAATCCGGTCCGGCTCTCCACACCAGTGTAGCCCAAGCGAAACCCGGCGGAGAACAGGGATCGCGGCTTGCGTTACACTCGCGGGTGTGAAAACCATTATCGAACCGTTTCGCATCAAGAGTGTGGAACCCCTCCGGCATACCACCCGCGAGGAGCGCGAGCGGTTTCTCGAGCAGGCGGGCTACAACCTGTTCCTCATCGAGGCCAGGAACATCCTCATTGACCTGCTCACAGATTCGGGCACCAGCGCCATGTCCACCGAGCAGTGGGCGGCCATGATGCGCGGCGACGAATCCTACGCCGGCAGCGAGAGCTTTTTCCGGCTGAAGCGGGCGGTGGAGGACCTGACCGGGTTCCGGCACGTCATCCCCACCCACCAGGGGCGCGCGGCCGAGCGCATCCTGTTCAAAGTCATGTGCGCTCCCGGCCACGTGGTGCCGAACAACACCCACTTCGACACCACCCGCGCCAACGTCGAGTTCAACGGCGCCCGCGCCGTAGACCTGCCTTGCCCCGAGGCCGCCGACACCCAGGCGAAGCTGCCGTTCAAGGGCAACATGGACGTGAACGCGCTCGAACGGCTCATCGAAGTCGAAGGCCGGGAGCGCGTGCCGCTCATCATGCTCACGCTGACGAACAACTCGGGCGGCGGCCAGCCGGTTTCGCTCGCCAACATCGAGGCCGTGAAACGTGTCGCTTCCCGCCACGGCATCCCTCTCTACCTCGACGCCTGCCGTTTTGCCGAGAATGCCTGGTTCATCCAGCAGCGTGAGGATGGCTACGCCGGCTGGACTCCGAAACAGATCGCACAACGAATGTTTTCATTTGCGGACGGCTGCACCTTCTCCGCCAAGAAGGACGCGTTCGCCAACATCGGCGGCCTGCTCTGCACCAATGACGACCGACTGGCCGAGCAGGAAAAGGACCTGCTGATCCTTACCGAGGGATTTCCCACCTATGGCGGACTCGCAGGCCGCGACCTTGATGCCATCGCCGTGGGTCTTTCGGAAGTTCTCGATCCCGATTATTTGCGGTACCGGGTCGTCTCGACCGACTACCTCGGGCGCCACATCTCCGAGCGCGGTGTTCCCATCGTGCAGCCGCCCGGCGGGCACGCCATCTACATCGATGCGGGCCGAATGCTGCCCCATATCCCGCGCCACCGGTTTCCCGGGCAGGCGCTGGCCGTGGAACTCTACCGCCACGCAGGGATCCGATCGGTCGAGATCGGATCGGTTATGTTCGGAGACAAGGCCAAACACGAGTTGCTTAGGCTCGCGATACCAAGGCGGGTCTACACGCAAAGCCACATCGACTATGTGGTGGAAGCGATTCTGGAAGTGAACGACCGCCGCGACAGTCTGCGAGGTCTCGAGATCGTTTCAGAGCCGCCGTTCCTGCGCCATTTCAGTGCGCGATTCCGCTTGTGCTGAGCAGTGGGACGGTGATTTTCACGGCACGTAAGTACGCAACAAGGAGAAGGCGTTCTCCGGCTCGATTGCAAACGGATCGGCGCCCGGCGGCACCAGCCATGCTTCGCCTGCACGACAAGGTTCCCCGGCAAGCCGTCCTGCTCCCTCCAAAATAATGAGGAAGTGCGTGCGGGCCGGGTCGGGCTGATAACGCAAGCCGACGCACACCTGAATGCGGTCGGTCACAAAGTGAGGGCACGCGGCGAGCCGTTCTTCGGTGGCCGACAAACGCACAGGCACGGACTTCCCAGGGTGCAAACCAGGGCGCGCGACCGCAATCGCCCGGTCGAGGTGCAACTCCCGCGGGCGCCCGTAATCGTAAAGCCGGTAGGTGACATCCGACTGCTGCTGGATCTCGCACAACGCGACACCCGCGCCGATGGCGTGAATGGTTCCCGGAGCCGTGAATATGGTGTCTCCCGGGGATACGCGAATCCAATTCAGCAAGGATTCGATTTCTCCCGAGATTGCGGCCTCCCGCAGCCTTTCGCTCGAAATTTCCGAACGCAGTCCCACCGCGATCGTCGCGCCCGGGTCGGCGCGCAGGATGTGCCACATCTCGGTTTTCCCTGGCGAGCCTTCGTGAATTCGCGCGTATTCGTCGTCCGGGTGCACCTGTACGGAAAGGTGGCCGGAAGTGAAAATGAACTTGATCAGAATCGGCAGCGGCTTGCCGTCGGAGACGAACCACACCTCGCCGATTTTCTCCCGGCTGTCGGGAAACCAGGGGCCTAAGGCCGTCGCACCCCAGATCTTCTCGCGCAGCGATGCCGTCAGCCGGGTGGGCTTCACAGGTACTCTCCTCCGAACTTCTCGCCGAGCATTCGATGAAGCTCTTTGATCTGCTCCGCGCGGCCGGCGGGGCACACGAGGGTCGCGTCGGGGGTGTGCACGATAATCAGGTCCTCGCAGCCGATCGTTGCGATGACATGACGGGGATCGCTCGAAGCAACCAGGGTATTGGACGTGTGCGCAAGCAGGTGCCGTTCCGCGGCCAGCGCGTTCCCGTATTCGTCGGCCGCGCAGGTCTTCGCGAACATCGGCCACGATCCGACATCGAGCCAGCGAAGCGGCATGGGAATCGCGGCTACACGCACGCTACTGTCGCGCGACGCCGGCTCCATCACGCCATAATCCACGCTGAGTTTCTTGAGCTCCGGGTAAGTGCGGGCGAGCACGGCGCCGCGCTCCGGGGTATCCCACGCCGCGGCGATGCGCGAGACGCCTTCGTAGACGGCTGGCTCGTAGCGGCGAACGCAATCGAGCAGAGTCGAGGCACGCCAGACGAACATTCCGCTGTTCCAGAGGTAGCGCGAGGGGCCCGCAGAGAAGTAACTCGCGGCAGTCGCGTCGTCCGGTTTCTCACGGAACTGCCGGACCGTCGAGACCCCAGGCTCGATTGTGCCGCCGAGTTCCAGGTATCCGTAAGCGGTTGACGCTTGCGAAGGCGCAATGCCGAACGTCGCGAGCACGTCAGGGTGCCGCTCGACGACGGAGTAGGCGTTCGAGACGATTTCGCGAAACTGCTCGACCGGTTCGATCACGTGGTCCGCGGGGAAAACGGCGATCACGGCTTCGGGATCTTTGCGCGCAATGACGGCGGCGCTGAACGCCACCGCGGTCAGCGTGTCGCGCCCGGCCGGTTCGCCCAGAAACTGCTCGCCGGACCAGCCCGGCAGTGCGGTGGCCACCCGCTCACGATGCTCCTCGAGTGCGCAGATATAACGGTTCGAGGGCAGTGTCAAAGGGCCCACCCGGTCCGCCGCAAGCTGTAACAGGCTTCGGCCGCCGATGAATGGAATCAATTGCTTGGGGCTCGTGCGCCGGCTCATCGGCCACAGGCGAACACCGGACCCGCCGGCAATTATCAACGCGTGTCGCATCAGAACAGGAGTCTCTTTCGAGGATATCCGATTAATGGAGCGGGCCGGGCGTGCCCGGCCCCGACTTACTCCGGCAGCGCGCCCGCGAGCACGAACACCAGCGGTGCGTTCCAGTTGATCGCGATCTCGTTGCTCGCGTAGGATTCCTGGTCGTCGATCCACGATTTCATCGGCGGCAGATTTGCGGGAAGCTTCCGCATGGCGGGGTCCTGGCGAGCGCGGTTCGGCCCTCCCGAGAGCAACCCCGGCCACGGCTCCTCGACGCCGTCGGCGCCGCTTGGACGGTGGTGCGGGTGTTTGAACCAGTTCGTGCCCACCCAGGTCACCCAGGAGACGGAGAACGTGTTCCTGCCGAGCAGGTAGTGCAGGTTGTCGAGCGCCGCGCTGGTGTAGCGGGGGGCCGGCGCAAGCGCATTGGCGACCAGCAGCAGGAGTGAATAGTTCGCGGCCTGGCTGTTCGATCCCCAGATGTAGTCGCGGGGCTCCATGGCAATCCGGTATGCGTTCGCCGAAGTGCGATCGGCCACCTGGTTCGCCAATTCGAGCGTGGCCTTGCGGATATCCTCCAGCGCTTGGGCGTTTGCGCCCGTGCGCCGCGACATCGCATAGGTCCACAGACCCATCGACCCGACCGACGGCCACGACGGGATGTTCATCGGTTTGAGGTAGCGCTGGTAATTGGCGAGGAAATAGCTCTGATAGGCCTCGCCGCCGGTGGAACGCCAAAGCTCGGCGGCAGCCCAGAGCCTTTCATCCGCGCAACTGCCGTCGCCGTAGGCTCCCGTGGACACGCCCTGCGGGTTGCGGTAGAGGACGTTCGGATGGGTATCAAGCCAGCCCCACGCTTTCGCAGCCGCGTCTCCGGCGCGCTTCGAAAACGCCTTGTCAAACGGCTCGTACGCGCGTTGCGCGATAGCCATCACCGCGGCGAAATCACCCGTTGAGCAGGAGGTCTTGTACGGCTCCGCGCCCGACCCGACGACGTAACTTGTGAACGTGTCCTTATCCGGCATAACGAAGCCGGCAAACTTTTCGCTGGTCTGCTTGTGCCAGACGCCACCGTCTTCGTCCTGCATGGAGAGCATCCATTCGAGATTCCAGCGGATCTCGTTCAGGATATCGGGCGTTCCGTTACCCGTCTCGGGGATGTCCAGCTTGATGCCGGCCAGCCGCTTTCCGAACATTTCCTGTGCCCAGAGCAGGGTTCCGGTGCTCAGCCCGGAGTTCACGATGTAGCGCCCGTAATCGCCAGCATCGTGCCAGCCGTACTTGCTCGCGTGCGGGCCCTGCTTGCCCGAGGACGCGTGCCACGCTCCTTCGCGGTGGCATTCGGGATAGCGGAACTGAGGGAATTCCGGCCCCATGTTGACCGCGATCCCGCAGCGCTGCCCGTAAAAAGAACGCATCGCGAGATAGTATGCGCGGCGGTACACGTCCGGCTTAATGTCGAAGGCGTAGCTTCGCCCGACCTGCGGCACCTCGATGTAGTAACGGCCGTTCCGGCGGAATGCGCTGAAATCGGCCAGTTGGACGCGGTCGCCCGAGTTAAAGTCGTCGGCTGCCTCGCTCAGCGTGCCCTTGAATACAGACTTTCCGTCCGCCTCGCGGCGGAGTTCGAAGGTGCGGGCCGTCTGTGGGGCGACCACCATCGCAGCTTTCGGCGCGTTGGCCGGATAGCCCGCCTGGTCGAGCTTGATTGCCGTGGCCGGCGCGGCCGCCCACGATGGTATGGCTAGAATGATCGGCAATAAAAAGCGCATGTGTGACTCCTGTGAGATGCTACCACGCTGTTACAGCGCGAGATGCGATATCGTTTCCTCTTGGAGAGTTTCGGAGGTAATCCAATGCGGCTTGCGATCCTGACAGTTCTGATGACCGCCACCCTGGCTGCCGCGCAGCAGCCGGAGTGGGACGACGTGTCGGTGCTTCACACGGGGACCGGGAAGCCCCACGCCACGATGATGGTCTACCCGGCCTCCGAGCTGGCGAACACGGGCGACCGGGCGAAATCGCCGTGGTTCCAATCGCTCAACGGGAGCTGGAAGTTCCACGGCTCCTCGCGGCCGGCGGATCGTCCGCTCGACTTCTTCCGCCCTGGCTTCGATGACTCGAGCTGGCGGACGATTCCCGTGCCGTCGAGCTGGCAGATGCACGGCTTCGACATTCCGCTCTACACGAACATCATTTACCCGTGGCCGCAGGATGCTTCGAAGCCGCCCACCGTGCCTTACGAATGGAATCCCGTTGGGAGCTACCGCACGCGGTTCATCACGCCTCCGGCATGGAAGGGAAGGCCCGTTTACCTGCACTTCGAAGGCGTCGATTCCGCCTTTTACGCATGGGTGAACGGCACGAAGATCGGCTACAGCGAAGACAGCCGCACGCCCGCGGAATTCGACATCACACCGTACCTCAAGCCGGGGAGCAACACACTGGCTGTGGAAGTCTACCGCTTCGGCGACGGCGCGTTCCTGGAGGACCAGGATATGTGGCGCATGAGCGGGATCTACCGCGATGTTTACCTCTGGTCGCCGGCGGCCCAGCACGTGCGTGATTTTGAGGTCAACACAAATCTCGATGCCGAGTACCGCGATGCCCAACTGGTCGTCAAGGCAAGCCTGGCGAACCTGACGGAAAAACCCGGGCGCGTCACGCTCGAGATGACGCTGCGCGATGCCGCGGGTCTCGCAGTCGGAAAACCGCAGACCACGTCCGCCGACCTCGGCGCGAAAGCGGAAACACCGGTAGAACTCACACTGAATGCGACCAATCCGAAGAAGTGGTCGGCCGAAACGCCGCACCTCTACCGGCTGACGCTCACGCTCAAGAACGCAGCCGGCGCGGTGCTCGAAACGATTCCAGCCAACGTCGGTTTCCGCAAGGTGGAGATCAAGGGCGGGCGGCTGCTCGTGAATGGCAAGGCGGTGCTGATCAAAGGGGTGAATCGCCACGAGCACAGCCCGGACACAGCGAAGTACGTGGACGTTGCTTCGATGATTCAGGACATCCGTCTCATGAAGCAGTTCAACATCAATGCCGTCCGGACGGCGCATTACCCCAACACGCCCGCCTGGTACGATTTGTGCGATCGCTACGGCCTCTACGTGATGGATGAGGCGAACATCGAGGCCCACCATTACGGCAACGACACGCGGAACCGGCTGAGCAACGACCCGTCCTGGAAGGCGGCCTACCTGGACCGCGTCGAGCGCATGGTGGAGCGCGATAAGAATCATCCTTCCGTGATCGTCTGGTCACTGGGAAATGAGTCGGGGGACGGGCCGAACGTCGAGGCCGTGTATCGCTGGACGAAGCAGCGCGACCCCTCGCGCCCGTTCCACTATGAGGGCTCCACCGCGCACGGCGGGTCCAATTCGGACATCAACTCCTTCATGTATCCTCCCCCGCCGCAGGTCGTTCAGCGCGCCGCAAAGCGGCCTGAAATGCCGCTGATTCTCTGCGAGTACTCGCACACCATGGGCAACAGCAGCGGCGGGCTGAAAGAATATTGGGACATCTTCTATTCGGGCACAAACGCGCAGGGAGCGTTTGTGTGGGACTGGGTGGATCAGACTCTGCGCGTGCCGGTGCCCGGCGAGTATCGCACGAACACGGCAAAGGCGAACTTCCTGGCGTACGGCGGATGGTGGGAGGACAAATCCGGCGTGCGGAATGACAACAACTTTAGCGCCAACGGGCTGGTCTCGGGAGACCGCACACCGCACCCCGGCCTTTGGGCAATCAAATATGTCTACCGCAACCTGCACGCCACACCGGTGGACCTCGCCGCCGGCACGATCAAGGTAAAGAACTGGTTCGATTTCGTGAACGCGAAGGACGCGGCGCAAGGCCTTTGGGAAGTGAAGGCCGAGGGCCGGACAATCGCTTCGGGCAAACTCCCGGAGTTGGACCTCGCGCCGGGACAGGAGAAGGAATTCAAGCTGGCGTTGCCGAAGATTGAGACGCAGCCAGGCGTGGAGTACTGGCTGAATCTCAGCTTCGTGCTGAAAGCCGCCACCGCGTACGCTCCCCTTGGACATGAGATCGCATGGGAGCAGTTCCGCCTGCCGGCTTCCGCGGCGGCGCCCCGGTTCTCGCCGGCAAAGCTGGCGCTCAAGGTTAAGGATGATGTCAGCGAGGCAACCTTCACGGGCCGCGATTTCTCCCTCAGCTTCGACAAGAAAGCCGGGGTCGTGACCTCGTATCGCTACAAGGGAACCAATCTGCTGTGGCGCGGACCGCGGCCCGATTTCTGGCGCGCCCCGACGGATAACGACCGCGGCGCATGGAAGGCCCTCAGATCCGCCGCGGCGCGAGACAGCGCGGCGAACATCGAACTCTGGCGTAATGCAGGGCCGGAATGGCAGGTGCGAGATGTTCAGGTGCAGGCGATCGACGACCACTCGGCGCGCATCACCGTGAACGCAGGACTTCCAGACGTGGAGGCCGGCTACACGATCACCTACACGATCTACGGCACGGGAGACGTAATCGTGGAGTGTACTTACCAGCCCGGTACGAAGAAGCTTCCGATGATGCCGCGCCTCGGCACGGAACTGGTAGCGGCGCCGGGCCTGGAGAACATCAGTTGGTACGGCCGCGGACCGGTGGAAACACACATTGACCGGCAGTTCGAGCGCATAGGCGTGTACAAATCGAGCGTGGACAAGCAGTGGTTCGAGTATTCGCGCCCGCAGGAGAACGGCAACAAGACCGATGTGCGCTGGGTCGCGCTGACCAACGCGCAGGGCATCGGCCTGCTCGCCGTAGGCGCGCCGACGCTCAGCGTCGCGGCCCGCCATTTCTCGAAGGAAGACGTGGAGCGGGCCGCTTACAGCTTCCAGATGCAGCGTCACCCCGAGGTCTTTCTGAATCTCGACTGGAAGCAGATGGGCGCCGGCGGAATCGATAGCTGGAGCCCCAACGCGTACCCCATGTCGCCGTACCGCATCGCGGGCGACCAGGCTTACTCGTACAAGTACCGGCTGACTCCGATTGAGGGGGTATTCAGCGGGAAGACGCGCGAGGCATTCTGAGCGGGGCAGGTGCGCTGCCCCGCTCCGCCCGTGCCGAGCTAAGCCTGCGTGGCCCTGCGCCGGCGGACAAGCATTCCGAGCAGTCCAAGGCCGCCGCTGGTGAGCGCTACCGTGGCCGGTTCGGGAACCGTTTCCGCTGTTGCGGTGCCCGAAAAGGTGTACTGCGCCTGGTTGACTATGGCCCCTTCGGACTGGTCCACGAACCCGGAAAGGTCCGCGGTTCCAGATCCGTCCAGGAGCACGGTAAACAACGCCGGGAAGTTCTCGTTGGCCGCCGGACTACGCCCGACAATGCTCCCGGTAAACGAGACCGGAACGGTCGTCGAAAAATCTCCCAGGGCCGTGGGCGGAGTCAGCGTGCCGGTAAAGGTCAGTGTTCCGGTGTTCACGTGGGTTTCGATCCCGTCGAGGATAGCCGTCGACGGGATCATCTCCGTGGGCGGCAGCGCTCCAACCCTGTAGCCCACCTGGAACGGGCACGGGCTTCCGGGAGTGCAGAGCGCAACGTCGAACGGCCCCTCCCCAGACCCGATGCTGAAGAAGAAGTCGTTTCCGTTAATTTGGAACTCATAGTTGGTGGAGAACTGCGATCCCGTTCCGGTGAATGGGAATGTGATGGTATCCGCGTTCACGGCCGGAATCAGCAGTCCTAAACACAGAGCACAAGCGCCGGCACGAGCAAGAGCTTTCATTTAACCCCCCTGAGTCTGTGGACCTGTGAAGCTGTTAGGAACAGTCTAGCGCACATTGTCTGCCGGAGTTGCTGTTCGGGGCAATAATAGGGGTAAATGCTACTGCCGAAGCTGATCGAAACGCTTTCACTCAACTGGGAAGAGATCGCTTCCGACGCCATCCGGCGGACCCGGCAGGATAGGAACCTCACAGAGACGGCCAAAATCCCCGAAGCCGATCTCCGGGATAGAGCACGCGCCATCCTGCTGCACCTCGGAACGGTTCTGACCGCCACAGAGGGCGAGATTTCCGAAACATACGAGCAACTCGGGAAGACTCGATTCGAAGAGGGTGTTCCGCTTCATGAAGTGGTGCGCGCCCTTCAACTCCTCAAGTCCAGCATGATCGAGTACGGACGCAGGCAGGGTATGGCCGGCCCTCTTGAAGTCTATGCCGCCGAGGAGCTCGAACTTGCCGCGGACCGCATCTTCGATCTGATGATCTTCTACGTCATCCGCGGATACGAGCGCGCTTTGGTGGAGGCGCCCGCCAGGTTCGGCTCCCGCTCAAGTACGCGGCGCCGGAAGGAGCCCGAATTTCTGGGGCCTTCGCCTTTCTGATCCTGTAGGATATCTTGCAGGAGGGTTCCGAGATGTCCACCGCTACTGAACAGGCAGAAAGCCCGGTGCGGCCGCTCACGGTCCTGGGCGAAGAAGAGAAAATGTTCCAACAGGCCGTGCGGCAGTTTGCGCGCGATGAAATCAGTCCGCACGTCCGCGAGATGGACGAAGCCGGATTGTTCCGCAAAGACCTGCTGAAGAAGTTTTTCGACCAGGGACTGATGGGGATTGAAGTTCCAGAAGAACATGGCGGGCAGGGAGGCAATTTTTTCCAGGCTGTGCTCGTGGTGGAAGAACTGGCAGCGGTGGACGCGTCGGCCGCGGTCATAGTCGATGTCCAGAACACGCTGGTGCTGAATGCGCTGCTGCGCTGGGCCAGCGACGACCAGAAGCGCCGGTATCTGCCCCGCCTCACGAAGGACACGGTGGGCGCCTACGCGCTCTCGGAAGCGGGCGCGGGATCGGACGCTTTCGCGCTGGCGACTCGGGCTACCGAGCAGGGCGGCGGCTTCGTGCTGAACGGCCGCAAGCTGTGGATCACGAACGGCTACGAGGCCGGCGTCTTCCTCGTGTTCGCGAACGTCAACCCGGAGGCGGGGTACCGGGGCATCACTTGCTTCCTCATTGAGCGCGATTTTCCCGGCTTTTCCGTTGGAAAGAAGGAGGACAAGCTCGGAATCCGCGCGTCCTCCACGTGCGAACTCATTCTGGATAATTGCCAAGTCCCGAAGTCAAACGTGGTGGGCGAGGTAGGGAAAGGGTACAAGGTCGCCATTGAGACTCTGAACGAGGGCCGCATCGGCATTGGCGCGCAGATGGTGGGGTTGGCTCGGGGCGCGATGGAGCAGGCCGCGGCGTACGCGAAGGAGCGCAAGCAGTTCGGCAAGCCGATCGCCGATTTCCAGGCCGTTCAGATGGACCTGGCGCGAATGGCTACGGACGTCGAAGCCGCCCGGCTGCTCGTCTATAATGCGGCGCGCCTGCGGGACGCCGGGGTGCCCTTCACCGCGGAAGCCGCGATGGCCAAATACTTCGCTTCGCAAGTGGCAGAGACCGTCGCCTCCCGCGCGCTGGAGATTTTCGGCGGAGTCGGGTTCACGCGCGACTACCCGATCGAAAAGTTCTATCGCGACGCCAAGATCGGCCGCATTTACGAAGGCACCAGCAACATGCAGTTGCTGACCGTGGCCAAACACGTGTTGGGCAAAGCGTAAGGCGCGCCCCCGCGAATCCGCCAAACCGCTCCGTTGAAAGTCAGCGGCTCATGGGTGGGGTCAGCCCTTCTGGGCTGCCGCCGCGCTTCCGCGCGGCGTTTGGTTTACGCCGGGCCAAAGCCCGGCTGCGGGGCAGAAGCCCCGGCCCCACAGGGCTTTCATGGCTATCGGCGGCCCGCAGGGCCATGAGAACTCCGTTGAAAATCGGTCGAGACCGCGCGGCAGCTTCCGATCGCGAGTGGGGCAGCCCCTCGGGCTGCGCCGGCCTCTCAGGCCGGCCACGCAGGCGGGCTGGGAGCCCGCCGCAGGGCGAGGCCCTGCCCCACTGGGCGGGGTCCTGCCCGGTGGGCACTTTCATCACCCTTGGTGGGCCGCAGACCCATGCGGCACTCCCTCATTTTGGTGGTTGGCGCAAATAGGCGGCGGCGCCGGCCCGCCAGCCCTCGCGGGCCGGCGAGAACAGGTCTACCGCCAGGCTATCCTCGAGAGCTTCCACCCGGTGCGGCTCGTTCGGCTCGATCACGAGCGTCTGCCCCGCGTGCAGCTCGGTCTCACGCCCGCCCACCAGAAAACGCAATCGCCCGGACTGCAGCATCGTAATCTGCTCGTTAAGGTGGCAATGCTCGGGGACGACAGCTCCTTTGACAAGGTGAATCCGCGCCACCGTCAGGTTGCTCGCGTGAATCACCTGGCGCTCTAACAGGGAATTCAATTGCTCGTTTTCAATCTTGTCCCACTGGTATAGCTTCATAGATGGATTGTATGATGAAGCATTATGAAAGGTGTCGTCCTCGCGGGCGGAACGGGGAGCAGACTGTCTCCTCTGACCAAGATCACCAACAAGCACCTGCTGCCGATTTATGACAAGCCGATGGTCTATTACCCGATCCAGACCCTGGTGGACGCGGGCATCCGTGACATCATGATCGTCACCGGGGGCAGGAACGCAGGCGATTTCCTGCGCCTCCTCGGAAACGGCAAGCAGTTCGGGTTGGCCCACATTAATTACTCGTACCAGGAGGGGGAGGGCGGCATTGCGGAAGCCCTCGCGCTGGCCGAGCATTTCGCGGACGGCGATCCCATTTGTGTGATCCTCGGAGACAACTTAATCGAAGGCGGCATCCGCGAAGCCGCAGAGGCGTTCGGCAGACAGCCCGGCGGTGCGCGCATTCTGCTGAAGGAAGTACACGATGCGGAACGTTTTGGGGTAGCCGAGATCGAAGGCGACCGCATAATCGGGATCGAGGAAAAACCAGCCGTTCCCAAGTCGAATTACGCCGTAACGGGCATTTATATGTACGACGCCACCGTGTTCAAAAAGATCCGCACGCTTGTGCCTTCACAGCGCGGCGAACTCGAAATCACGGACGTCAACAACGCCTACATCCGCGACGGCGCGATGGCATTCTCCTACCTTGAAGGCTGGTGGACGGATGCAGGCACGTTCGATTCCCTGCTCCGCGCCGGCAACCTCGTAGCACAAACCCGGCGTGCGACGGCCGGAGCGGCGGGGCAATGACGCGCATCGCTGAAGGCGAGGGGCTCCAACTGGCATATCCGAGTTGCCAGAAGGGTATCGGCAAGGTGATTCAGTCGCCCGAATCGCCGGATTTGATCGATGGAGTCCGCATCAGGCCGTATGGGCTTTATCCTGACGACCGCGGCTACTTTCTGGAAGTGATGCGCTCGGGCCGCGAACTGGTTGCGGACTTCCCCGCGGAAAGCACGCAGGTCTCCACCGCGCTGAGCTATCCAGGCACGATCAAGGCGTTTCACTATCACCTGCGCCAGCGCGATTGCTGGACGCCCGCGGCAGGGATGTTTCAAGTGGCGCTAGTCGATTTGCGCGATGGCTCCCCTACGTTCGGCGCGCGGAACACGATCTACGCCGGCGCGCTGCGCCCGTGGCAGATTCTCATTCCCGCCGGCGTTGGGCACGGCTACAAAATCATCGGGCGAGACCCCGCCGTCCTCGTCTACATCACCGACCGGTTCTACGATCCATCCGACGAAGGCCGCATCGTATTCGACGATCCGCGGATCAATTACGATTGGGAGACGCAGCATAAGTGAGACTTCTGGTTACGGGCGGAGCCGGTTTCATCGGCTCGGCGTTCATCCGGCTGGTTCTGGGTGCAGATTCCTCCGTCAGCGTTCTGAACTACGATAAGCTCACCTACGCGGGAAACCTGGAGAACCTCGATTCCGTCGCGGGCGATGAGCGTTACCATTTTGTGCGCGGCGATATCTGCGACCCCGCTCTCCTGAATCATGTGTTGGACGAATGGCCGGCCGACGCTATCGTCCATTTCGCAGCCGAATCGCACGTGGACCGCAGCATCCTCTCGCCGCAGCCCGTTTTCGATACGAACCTGCGCGGCACGTTCACGCTGCTCGAAGCGGCCAGGGAGCGGCGCGTGCCGCGGTTCCTTCATGTATCGACGGACGAGGTTTATGGCAGCGTTCCGGAGCCGCTAGTCGCGGATGAAAGCTCTCCGTTGCGCCCGAGCAGCCCGTATTCGGCGTCCAAAGCGGGCTCGGACCTGCTCGCGCTCTCCTACTTCACCACCTATCGCATGCCCGTGCTCGTGACGCGCGCTTCGAACAACTACGGCCCGTATCAGTTTCCCGAAAAGCTGATCCCGTTGATGATTTCTAACGCGATTGAGGGCAAAGCACTGCCGGTTTACGGCGATGGTATGCAGGTGAGGGACTGGTTATACGTCGAGGACCACTGCCGCGCGATCTTCGCGCTGCTCCAAAAAGGGCGCGAAGGAGAAATCTACAACATAGGCGGCAATCGTTCGCTTCCGAACCTGGACGTCGTACAGAAGATTCTCCGGGCGACGGGCCGCTCAACCGATCTCATCCGCTTTGTCACGGACCGGCCGGGCCATGACCGCCGTTACGCGCTCTCCAGCGAGAAAACGATGTGCGAGACGGGCTGGGCTCCCGAGGTCGGTTTTGAAGAGGGACTCAGCCGCACGGTTGCCTGGTATCAGCAGAATGCGTGCTGGGTCGAGCGCGTGAAGTCCGGCGAGTATCAGAATTATTACGCTCTGAACTACGGAACCCGCGAAGAAACCCGGTGAGCGCCTGACCTCCCGCAATGCGAGTGGCTCTGGATGCAACGCCCCTCACGCTCTCAAGCGGCGGATTGCACCGCTACGTTTCCGAGTTGAGCCGCGCGCTGGCCGCCGGGTTCCCCGAAGACGATTACGTCCTGGTTTCCAGTAAGCGGTTCCCCACGCGCAACTTTCTCGAAAGGCGCTGGTGGTTGTGGGGGCTGAACCGCGAACTGGGGCGCCAGCGAATCGACGTCTTTCACGGGACCAACTTCGAGGTGCCGTATCTCCCCGTGCGGCCGTCCGTCCTCACTCTACACGATCTCTCCCCCTGGCTGGATTCCGCGTGGCACAGTGGCGCGGACCGAGTCCGGCAGCGCACACCGTTTCTCATCGGGCTCGGCCTGGCGACCCTCGTTCTGACGCCGAGCGAGGCTATACGAAAGCAGGCGATGGATCACTTCCGCATCTCCGGGCAGCGAATCGTGGCCATTCCGGAGGGGGCCCCACAGCACCTGCATCGTGTCCAAACCAGACCGCCGCGCCCGTACTTTCTCTACCTCGGAACGCTGGAGCCTCGCAAGAACATCCCGATGCTGATCGAGGCCTGGCGCGCTGCGCGCCGTGAAGCGCCGGTGGACCTGGTTTTGGCCGGCCGCCGCCGCGAGGATTTCCCCTTGCCTGCGCCCGAACCCGGACTTGTCATCCGAGGTGAAGTCGATGAGCGGGAACTGAGCGAACTCTATTCCGGGGCGCTCGCCTTCGTGTATCCATCGCTCTACGAGGGTTTCGGACTGCCTGTGCTCGAAGCGATGCAATGCGGCGCCGCGGTGATCACCTCGCGCGACCCCGCCATTTCGGAAGTGGCCGCCGGCGCCGCTCTTCAAGTGGATGCGCGCGACGGCCGCGCATGGGCGCATGCCCTCGCCGCCATCGCGACCGCTCCGGAACGGCTCGCCAGGTTGCAGGCCGCGTCCCTGGCCCGCGCGCGGGAGTTTTCCTGGGATCGCACTGCCCGGCTCACGCGCGAAGTGTACGTGGAAGCCAGGCGGCGGGCAAGATGCTAGAGTATGCTGTCGTAATGTTCTCCCGCGCTTTGACGTTGAGTGCATCGATTCTCGGTTTCGCGCTGCTGAGCGCCGGCAGCGCTCCGCCGCCGTCAATTGCGGCGGTAGTAAACGCCACTTCAGGCGATGCCACGCTTGCGCCGGGCTCCTGGATGAGCATTTACGGGACGGGCCTGGCGGGTGAGACCGCGACGGCCGGCACGGTTCCACTCCCGGAGAGCCTCGCGGGCGTTTCGGTGTCGGTTAACGGCAAATCCGCCCCGCTCCTTTTCGTCTCCCCGGCGCAGATTAACGCTCTCGTGCCGCTCGAAATCGAGTTCTCGGATGCCGAGGCGCGGGCGGATCTCAAGGCAGTCACCGTTACCGTCACGACGACCGCGGGAGGAACGAGTCCCGCGCATTCGGTCTTTTTGAAATCCACGGCACCGGCCATCTACACAGCAGACATGACGGGGAAGGGACAGCCACTCGCCTTCACGCCGAATTTTCAGCTCGTAAATCAGGTGGCGGCCAAAGACGTGGTGGTCGTTTACGCCGCCGGCTTGGGGCAGACCGACCCGCCCGCGCAGGGCAACGGCGGCGGGGCCAGTGTGGAACCCCTCAATCGCATCCCGGCGTCGCGGATGCCGAGTGTATACATCGGCGAACGGAAAGCGACGGTCCGCTTTGCCGGGCTTGCGCCGGGACTCGCCGGCGTTTACCAGCTCAACGTCCAGGTGCCGGACGCGCTGTCGAGCGACCGCCTGTTCCTGCGGAGCGGCCTCGCCCAGAGCAACATCACGCAGATCGGGGTACCAACCGGCCGGAACGCGACGGACGTGACCGGAACGATCGGCGGCATTTTTCCGGCTCTCTTCCCCGTCTCGACGGCCTACGCCTTTTCGCTCATGCCGCAGGTTGCCCGTTTCTCAGTGGAGTTAGACATCGCACCGGACGCGAGCCCGTTTACTATCCAGGCGGTGGGCGAGGCGGGCAGCAGCCAGGTGAAAATCGATCCGGCGAACGGCACATGGACTGCGACCGCTACCGTACCAACAGCACTCGTCCGCGTTGGAAATTTCTCCGGGGTTCCCGGCACACTGCTCCACTACCCTTCGTGCCGAGACGACAAAACCGGGCTCATCTGCGATCCGGTCCGCGATTCGATCATGCGGCCGGACCTGATGGATGCCAGGATGTATATCGCACTCAGGCAGCTTCAGTACCTAAACGAGCCGGGTGATGCGGGCCTGGGGTTCTACGTCGCTTCCGGAACGCTTCCTTCGAGTGGGCATTTCGTCATCGACAGCCAGAACCATCCCGAGATTGCGACCTTCGGCGGGATCGCGACGATCCCTCTCGGCTACACCGGCTGGCGGACGGCTCCGCTCCGGCTTTACGTCGACGGAAAACTCGTCGCTCAAACTGACGTGAACTACCCGGTGGTGAAGCGGCCGTAAGGGATGAATGCCCTGTTTCTGAGTCCCGAGGCGCCGTATCCGGCGGCCGGCGGCGGCGCGCTCCGGTCGGCCGCGTTGCTCGAATACCTGGCTTCGCGCTACGCGGTACACGCAATTGTCTTCCGCGAACACGGCGCACCCGACCCGCGCCCGGCGTTCCGGCCCGGCGTAGCCGAGCGCATCGATGTCATCGACCTGCCCTACCATTCCCGAAGCTTGATAGCCCGTGCCGGGAGAAACGCGGCTCGCTACCTGGGCCACAAGCCTCCACTCAATGATCGCTTCGCCGGGTTCGCCGCGCCGCTCGCAGCCATTCTGCGGGGCCGGCGGTACGACCTTGCCGTGATCGAGCACTTCTGGTGCGCTCCGTACTGCGAGCAGATTCAACCGCACACCGCCAAAATCGTGCTCGACCTCCACAACGTGGAATCGGTCTTCTACGGCCGCTCGGCTCAGGTTGCGCCATGGCCCGTATCGGCCGCGATGCGACGCTTCGAACGCGCCTCCCGCGCGTTGGAGCGCCGCTGGCTTCCCAGATTCTCGCTGGTGCTGGCCACCTCAGAGACCGATACCCGCATCACCCGCGAGATTTCACCCGAAACGAAAGCACACGTATACCCGAACACGATTCCCTTTGCCCCCCAGCCCGATGTTCCCGAGGAACATACGTTGGTTTTCTCAGGCAATTTCGGTTACGGACCGAACATCTCGGGCGTGCGCTTTTTCCGGGACCGAATCTGGCCGGCGCTCGCCGACCGCTGGCCCGGCCTCGTCTGGAGACTGGTGGGCAAGAACCCGCAGGCAATCGCGCGTATGGTCTCCGGCGATCCGCGCATCGAGATCGCCGGTCCGGTGGAGAACGCCGTGGAAGCGCTCGCCGCCGCCCGCGTCGTGGTGGTGCCCCTGCTCGCGGGCAGCGGTACGCGTGTAAAAATACTGGAGGCCTGGGCGGCCGCGCGCGCGGTGGTTTCAACCTCACTGGGAGCCGAAGGACTGCCGGTTTGCGACGGTCAACAGATAGCCATCGCTGATTCGCCCGAAGAGTTCGCCGAAGCCGTTTCCCGGCTGCTGGCCTCTCCCGGCGAGCGCCGCCGTCTGGGCTGCGCCGGCCGTGCGCTGTACGAAAACTGCTTCACACGCGAGCAGGGTTGGCAGGAACTTGCGAGAATAGGTATTTAGCCCCGCCCCGCGCCCTGTCGCTATAGTGGGAAGAACCGAATGCGCTTTTCCGTCGACGCTCATGCGATCGGTTGCCATTTGACCGGTAATGAGGTCTATATCCGAAGCCTGCTGCACGCGTTCGCCGCAGCGGATTCGTCCGCGGAGTTCATCGCGTACGTGTCTCAGGAGCAGGCGGCCGGCATGGTGCCGGCCCGCTTCGCATGGCGCCGCGTGTCGCGCAATCCGTTTGCCCGCCTCGGCTACGATCTCTCACGGGTGCTTCGGAAAGACCTCCCGGACCTGCTCCACGTTCAGTACACCGCGCCGCTGTTCTGCCCGGTTCCGGTCGTCGTCAGCGTTCACGATGTAAGTTTTCTCGAACACCCGGAATACTTCGCGGCGGCGCGCGCCGCACAGTTGCGCCTCACAGTGCGCCGCACGATCCGGCGGGCAACCCGCATCATCACGGTGAGCGAGTTTTCACGATCCGCGATCTCTCGCGCTTACCAGCTCAGTGAAGACAAGATCGCGGTTGTTCCGAACGCCGCCGCGGCGATCTACCGGCCGCTGCCGCGCGAAACCGCATCGGCATGGGTCCGGGCGCACTTGAAGATCGCGGCGCCGTTCATCCTGAACGTAGGCGACCTCCAGCCGAGGAAAAACCAGGCTGGCCTCATCCGTGCCTTCGGTGAGATGATTCGCGCGTGCCCGCAGCTCCCGCATCACCTGGTCCTGGCCGGTCAGGAGAACTGGCATGGTTCCGACGTCCGGCGCACGGCTGAAAGATCGGGCCTCGCCGGGAGGATCCACTTCACAGGCTTCGTTTCCGATGACGCCCTGCTGCAGCTATACAACGCCTGCGAGTTCTTCGTGTTCCCGTCCTTCTACGAGGGCTTCGGACTGCCGGTATTAGAAGCGATGGCGTGCGGCCGGGCAGTGGCGTGCTCGAATACGTCCGCCGTTCACGAGGTAGCCGACTCGGCGGCCATTCTGTTCAATCCGCACGATACCGCAGAGATCACCCGCGCAATGCTGGACCTCGCGCGCATTCCGGATCTTCGCTCGCGGATGGAGCGGCTCGGATCGCAGCGCTCCTCGCAATTCAGTTGGCGCAGAGCCGCGGAAAAGACACTGGATGTATACTACTCTGTCGCGCGCAGCCGGTCGGTTGTCAGGCGGGCGCGCATGACTTCCGCCTCGGTCTCAAATTCATGAAGTACTCACTATTGGTTCTGGCAAGTGTACTGATTAGTGGGCGCGGCCTGTGCGCCGCACCGGCCGAGCGTCAGCCTGAGGCGCCGTTTAGCGACGAATCGCTCGTGTACTCGGTGAACTGGCCAAAGGGCCTCAATCTGGGCCAGGCGCAACTGAGCTCGACGCGCTCCGGCGGCCGCTGGCGATTCGCACTTTCGCTCGACGCCGCCGTCCTCGGTTTCATCGTCAGCGACTCCTATCAATCCGTCGCGGCGGACGATTTCTGCTCCGTTGAATTCGTCAAGACGTACACGCACGGCAAGCGCAAGGCCGGCGAAAAGGAGACCTTCAATCCGCAAAAGGGCACGGCAACGCGCCAGACCCTGGGAAAAGGCGCCGGAAAGTCGGAGATCTCCGCGCCCGGGTGCGCGAAAGACGCGCTCACTTTTCTCTACCACCTGCGGCGCGAACTTGCCCAGGGCCGCGTGCCCGCCTCGCAGACTGTCTTCTTCGGAGCCCCCTATCAGCTCACGCTCGAAAGCGGAGGCAAGCAGAAGGTCCGCGTAAACGCTCGCTCAATGGACGCCGACCTCCTCCGCGCGTCTCTCAAAGGCCCGGCATCGGAAACCAAGTTCGAGATGTTTTTCGCCCGGGATGCCGTACGCACCCCTGTTATGATCCGCGTTCCCTTCACGCTGGGCACTTTCTCCCTGGAACTGGTTCGTTAGCTATGCGGGTGGCCTTCTTCTCGCCCATGCCACCATCGAAAAGCGGCATAGCGGATTACTCCGCCGCGCTCGCCGAACCGCTCTCACGGCTGGTCGATCTGGAAATCTTCGACAAAGCGCCCGCCGCGTTCGATCCCGCCAAGTTCGATCTGACCTTGTATCAACTCGGGAATAACCCTTTCCACGAGTTTGTCTATCGCGCCGCGCTGCGGCACCCCGGTGTGGTCGTGATGCACGAGGCCAACCTGCATTACCTGCTCGCCGATATCACGATTTCTCGCGGCGAATGGGACACCTACCTTCGCGAGGTGGAATACGATGCCGGCGCCGGCGCCCTGGTCCACGCCCGCCGCGTGCGCGCGCTCGAGGTCGGCCCGGATTACGAAGGCGTGCCCATGATCCGGCGTGTACTCGAGAACGCCTCGGGCACCATCGTCCATAGCTCCTGCATGGTGGATCGCGTGCGTGCGGCCGGATTCGCCGGTCCGCTCGCGCGCATTCCGCACGGCGCATGGATGCCTCAGGCCGACCGCTGGGCGTATCGCGAACGCCTCGGGCTTGACGAAACCACGCCGCTGGTGGGCATTTTCGGCTTCCTCAAGCCCTACAAGCGCATCGCCGAATCCTTGCGCGCTTTCCGCCGCCTGCTCCGATTCGAGCCGCGCGCAAAACTCGTCCTCGGCGGCGAGCCGCACCCCGATTTTCCCGTCCACTCGCTGATCCGGACTCTCGGACTCCAGGGAAGCGTCCGCGTGCTGGGCTTCCTGGAGATCGAGGACTTCACGGGCTACATCTCCGCATGTGAAGTCGTGCTGAACCTGCGCTATCCCACGGTCGGTGAGAGTTCGGGCAGCCTGCTGCGCGCGTTCGGTCTCGGCCGGCCCGTGCTCGTCTCGGACATCGGCTCCTTCCGGGATTATCCAGACGACATCTGCCTCAAAGTCGCGGTGGACCGCACCGAGGAAGACCAGATATTTGAGTACCTCAACCTGCTTGTTTCCCGCCCCGAAGTGGCGCGCGAGTTGGGCACACGCGCGCGCTGCTGGGTGGAACGCGAATGCAGTTGGGACCTCGTCGCGCACAAATACGCAGCCTTCCTGGACGCCATCGTCGAGGGATCTCCCTGGACCGAACCCGAGCCCGCTCCACAGCCCGCCGCAGCCGTCCCACAACCCACACCCCGCGCCCCACAACCCAAGTCCGAAGACATCCTCGAGTGGGCGCCGCCCGACCCTGTGTATCGGTCGTACGTCGATATGCACTTGACGCGCCTCACGAAGACGCTCGAGATTACGCCGCCCGGCGGCCCGGAAGACCGTATTCTCGAAATGGGGTCGTACCTGCAAATCACGCCCGCGCTGAAGAACCGGCTCGGTTATGGCGAAGTGCGCGGCTGCTATTACGGCGAGGCCGGCGTGGTCGAGCACCGTGAGGCGACATCAATCGATGGTGAACGGTTTGAGTGCGACATCGATCTGTTCGACGCCGAAATAGACGCATTCCCCTACCCCGACGGCTACTTCGCCACCGTGCTCTGCTGCGAACTCATCGAGCACCTGTTCGAAGACCCGATGCACATGATGGCGGAGATCAACCGGATTCTCCGCCCCGGCGGCCACCTTGTGCTCACGACTCCGAACGCCGCATCCCTCCGCGCAATCAACGCGATTCTTCAGGGCTACCATCCCGGGTTTTTTCCGCAGTACATCAGGCCCGCGGCCGATGGCAAAATCGACCCACGGCATAGCCGTGAGTACACGCCTGTGGAAATCCGCATGCTGCTGGCGGACTCCGGTTTCGAGACCGTACACCTCGAGACCGGGCCGTTCCTCGACCAGCCCCGGCCCGAGTTGGCCTGGGTGCGCCGCCTGCTCGAGCGCTATCAGGCGCCCACCGATTTGCGCGATGACGGCATCTACGCTGTCGGCAGCAAGAACCTGCCGGTCCGGAACCGATACCCCGAGTGGCTGTACAGTGGAGGCGAATGAGCGCGGTCGCCGCCGGCATTCGCGTGGAGAACTTCTCATCCGGAACCTGGAGACCGGAGGACGGCTACGCCGTCAGCTACCAGGTTTTCGATCCGGAAACGGACACGCTGGTAACGGAGGGCATCCGGGCGCCGCTTGCCCGCGCTCTGCCGCCCGGCGATTCGATCGACGCCGAAGTCGAAATCGAGCTTCCGTCCGAACCCGGCCGCTACCGTGTGTTTGTCTCTTCGATGCGCGAGGGCGTCTCGTGGCATTACGCGGAAGGACAGCCTTTTGTGCTGATCGATGCGGTGGTGGAACAGGGCGGCGCGCGTGTGCTCCACCGCGCGCGGACAACGCTTTCCGGCTTGCGGGTGCGCAAGGCCGCCCGCGCGTTCGAGCGCGCATTCCGGTACCCGCCAGCCCTCATCTGGCGCAATCGCAACCTGATTCGTTCCATGGTCCGGCGCGACATTCTCGGCCGCTACCGGGGGTCGTTCGGGGGCGTTTTCTGGACCGTGCTCAACCCGCTGCTGCTGATGGCGACGTACTTCTTCGTCTTCGGCATCGTGCTGCGTGCGAGGTTCCAGGGCGATCCCTCGCGCGCCGGGTTCGTTCTGTATTTTCTCTGCGGAATGCTGCCGTGGCTGGCTTTCAGCGAAGCGGCAGGGCGCGCGCCGTTCATCATCCTCGAATACAGAAACTTCGTGAAGAAGCTCGTTTTTCCACTTGAGACGCTGCCGGTAAACCTCGTCGCCGCCGGGATGGTCACTCAGGTGTTCGCACTCGGTGTGTTCGTCATCGGGCTGCTGATTGCCCGCGGCGGTTTGCCCGCCACTGTGCTTTGGCTGCCGGTCCTGCTGATTCCGCAACTGCTCTTCACCGCCGGAGTGTGCTGGTTTCTGGCCGCGCTCGGAGTTTACGTGCGTGACCTCGGACAGATCAACGGCTTTCTCCTCACGCTCTGGTTTTTCCTGACGCCGATCTGTTATCCGACGGAATCCCTGCCGCGCGAAGCGCTTTTCATCCTCTCGAAGAACCCCATGTTCGTCCTGGTCACGGGCTACCGGGATATTTTCCTCGGCGCCCACGCACCCTCGTTTGGTCCGGTATGGAAACTTTGGGTGCTGTCGGGCATCCTCTTCCTTGCCGGCCACGCCTGGTTCTACAAGCTCAAAAAGAACTTCGCTGACGTTATTTGAGGTTGCCAGGACCGCTCCGTTGAAAGTCAGCGTTACCCGTGAGCCGCGCACGGGCGACGCATGCGTCGCCCCTACGAGACGCATCCTGTAGGGGGCGGGCCGTCCCCCCCCCCCCCCGGTCG